>JBLIML010000018.1:0-34783 GCA_047638675.1 Planctomycetota bacterium
GTTAACGCAAAAGTAGTCGTGCCTACGTCGGCAAACATTGCTGTCAATCTTCTTACATGATTAATACTTAAATCAATATGGATCCATGCAATTATTGCAATACAGATAATCAACGATACAGCATACATATAAAAAACTATCTGATCGATCGCATCGTAGTAGTGCCAAGCGATTGCAGTATAAAAAGTTAGCAGAATACAACTTAAGAGTCTTATTAGGGCTTGTTCGTGTTCAGAATCTCTTCGCTGCTTCAATCTTTCCTTGACTTCTTTAAACATTTTCGAAATACCAACTTAAGAAGAAATATTATTAATTGCTATTTAGAGGGCAAATTGCTTTGCAACGCATCATGTTCTGTGATGAGTTCCCCAGAGCGGGCTTGCAATGCCTTTACACAATCCGGATCAAAATGAATAGATTTCTGTTCATCAATTTGCTTGAGTGCATCATTAATGTTCCAGGCTTCTTTATAAGGGCGTTGGCTGGTTAGCGCATCAAATACATCGGCTACCGCAACTATTCGTGCTTCTATAGGAATGTCCTGTTTTTGTATTTTATTCGGATATCCTTCTCCGTTGAATTTTTCGTGATGATTAAGGGCGATAAGCGCACCCATTTTTAGGTAAGGCGAGGGGTTGTCTTTAAGGATTTCATAGCCTATTTGAGAATGCCCTTTCATAATCTCAAACTCATCAGACGTCAACACCTCTGGTTTTAATAATATGTTATCGGGAATACCTATCTTGCCGATGTCGTGCATGGGCGCCGCAACTTCAATTGTGTCACAGAATTCGCTGTCCATGCCGAGCTCCTCGGCGATGAGTCGCGATATTTTTGCCATTTGGATTAAATGTAATCCAGTGGCGCCATCTTTGAATTCACCTGCGCGGGCTAATCGATACAGCGTTTCCTTTTCCCTGATATGAATTTGTTCTGTGGCTTCTGCTATCTTCGTTTCCAGGGAGCGAGCGCGGTTTTTTATGATCATCTGTTGACGTCGCATGGTTAAAAGATTGCGACAGCGAACCTTACACTCATAATGGTCGACGGGTTTGTTAAGAAAATCCGTAGCACCAGCTTCGAGAGCTTGATACATAATGGCTTTTTCTTCAATTATGGTGATCACAATAATCGGAATATCATGGCAAGATGGGATCTCTCGCAGACGACGGGTAAATTCAACGCCATCCATCTCGGGCATTTTATAGTCGACGGTGATTAAATCGGGTGGATTAGAAGCGACGACATCCAGCGCGGTAATTGCGTTATCGTAGGAACTAACTTTGATGTTATCACCGATACTACGAATGATCGTTTCAAGAATAATTCTGCTGGTTAGCTGATCATCGATGACCATGACATTGGCCACCATTGGATGGTCTTTCATGTGATTCATTAAAATAGTCATTTATAATTATCTACACATTATTCTGAAATCGTTAATCCTTGAATAAACAATAGATTAGCCTATTGATGAAGGGATATCATCAAGCAATCCTTATCAAGTTCTTATTATAAGCTGGTCTGTGTCGATCAAAACTTTAATCTATTTTATCAATAGATTGAGCTAAACCTCTCCTAAACCTTTCTTTTTTTCAACAGAATATAAACTGCCCCTGTGCCCCCGTCTACTGGCCGGGCGGAGCAAAAAGCCAGTACTTCGTCACGTTGTCGTAGCCAGTGATCCAATCGGCCTTTTAAAACCGGGATCCCTTCTTTTGAACCCTTGCCTTTGCCATGGATAATACGTATACATCGCCAATTCACGGATTGGGCTTTAGTTAAAAAATGACAAAGTGCCTCTTTGGTAACAGCAATAGTCATACCATGTAAATCCAGTTCAGATTCTACTCGAACTTGGCCGCGCTTAAGTTTCTGGAAAAGTCGGCTTTGTACGCCATCTCTCTTGAAATATAGCTCATCTCCCGTTTCAAGTATTTCTGGGTCACTCAGTCCCTGGGCCATATCAAGCAAAGTTTGTCGCTCGTCAGCAACGTGTTGGGTGGGTCTGGGTGGTGGTTTTACTGGTCGTGAAATGACTGAATTTTGACGAACTGGGCGCACAGTTCCAATAGCTTGTCGAAACAAAGCCACGTCATCCTCATTTACATCGCCTTTGTTCATTGTATGTGTGCTCAATCGAAAAACGTCTATATGACAGGAGCTTACAACAGTCTTTTTACAATGTCAGGCGCTGAAGCTGTCAATTGACGAATGTCATTAGCTAAATTGTGCTTGAATGGCCATATTTTCTATTGTCCTACATATAGCTTATGAGCCTGTGCCTGGCCTAATCGGACAAAAAGCGGGATTAGTTTACCCATCGTCGGGCATTCTCAAAGATCTTCATCCAGGGGCTTTCTTCCTGCAGCCAGTTGCTCGAAATCCAGGAAAATTGCTTGCGAAGAAATACCCTTTCCGGATGAGGCATCATAATAGTGACGCGTCCATCCTCGTTACAAAACCCGGTCAGGCCGTCAATCGATCCATTCGGGTTCGCCGGGTAGCGCATGGTTTGCCTTCCTAGATTATCTACATAACGTAAAACTGATGTTGTATTTCCAGGCTCCTGATGCACATTCTTCGCCTGGCCTTCACCGTGGGCGATTACAATGGGGAGTGTCGAACCGGCCATATCGCTGAGCAACATGGAAGATGACTCAAGTACTTCGACCATCACCAGGCGCGATTCAAATTGTTCGGACTGATTTCGATGAAACTGCGGCCAGTTCATCGCACCCGGAATGAGCTGTTTTAGTTGAGCGAACATTTGGCACCCGTTACAGACGCCAAGAGCAAATGTATCGCTTCTGTTAAAAAATTGTTCGAAGTCATCATGCAATTTAGCGTTGAATAAAATCGATTTCGCCCATCCACCACCCGCACCCAGAACATCGCCATATGAAAAGCCACCACAGGCAACCAATCCAATAAACTCATGGAGTGAGTGTTGGCCGTGCACAAGATCGTTCATGTGGACATCAATACAATCAAACCCGGCACGGTCAAAAGCCGCGGCCATTTCAGTCTGACCATTGACGCCCTGTTCGCGCAAAATTGCCATTTTAGGACGGACACCTTTTTGAATGAAAGGTAAATTGATGGTGTCACGTATTTCAAAAGTGGGATTAAACGAAAGGCCTGGATCATCATCGTCCAGTAATCGCGCATGCTCTTCATCAGCGCAGGCAGGATTATCCCGTAGTGATTGCATATGATATGAGGTCGCAGACCACAAACGATGCAGGTGCATCAGGTTCTGCGAATATAGTAATTTACTGTCCTGCGAAATATTAATTTTTGTATCATTATTAATTTTGGCAATCTCAATCACATTTTCGGCAGCAAGTCCGGCATTGACAAATGCTTGTATGACGGACTCCTTGTACTCGGCGAGGATTTGAATAACGGCGCCCGGTTCTTCATTGAACAGGGACGATATCGCGTCTTCATTTGCAGGTGACAATATAATATCCAGGCCCAGACGGCTAGCGAAAGCCATTTCGCAAAGCGTTACAAACAGCCCACCATCAGAACGATCATGATAGGCTAGTATGTGTCCGGTCTCGTTTAGCAGTTGAATCGCGTTGAAAAAGCTAATGAGATATGCCGCACTATCAAGGTCTGCTGTTGCTCCCTCAGTACGATTAAACACCTGCGCAAGGGACGATCCCCCCAGACGTTGCTGGCCATTGGATAAATCGATTAATAGTAGACAACTATCTTGTCGCTTCTTAAGTTCAGGCGTGAGTGACTCTCGAACGTCAGCCACAGGTGCAAAGGCCGTAATGCTTACCGATAGTGGTGATATGACTTGCCGCTGTTGTCCGTCTTGCTTCCAGATTGTGCTCATTGACAATGAATCTTTACCGACGGGAATGGCAATCCCCAGTTCAATAGCCAGATCAGACACTGACTTCACAGTATCGTATAACAAAGTATCTTCGTTTAGTTGTCCACAAGCTGCCATCCAGTTAGCAGACAATGCAATGTCGTCGAGCTTTAGTATCCTTGCCGCGCAAATATTAGTAATAGCCTCGCATATGGCCAGCCGACCTGAGGCGGGAGCGTTTGAAACTGCCACCGGACTACGCTCTCCTGTGGCCATGGCTTCTCCAACAAAAGCATCAAAGCTACTGGCTGTGACTGCACAATCCGCTACCGGCGTTTGCCATGGCCCCACCATCTGGTCACGAACCACCAAACCAGAAACGCTGCGATCACCAATTGTTATCAGAAAACTTTTGTCGGCTACACAGGGGAGTTGTAGCACTCTGTTGATTGCTTCTTCAAGATTGATCCCTGAACAATCAAATGCCTTGACTACATTGTTATCACGCGAGGTGATGCGCTCCATGCGAGGTGGTTTACCCAATAATATCTGCAATGGCATATCTATGGCTTTGTTGTTAAACAAGGCATCGTCAACTTGAAGTTGGCCGGAATCATCGGCTTCGCCTACAACAGCAAAGGGTGCACGTTCTCTGCTACAAAGTTGCGTAAAAAGATCAAGAGAGTCAGGTGATAAAGCAAGGACATATCTCTCCTGGGATTCGTTACACCAAATCTCCAGAGGCGACATACCTTGCTCATCATTAGGTATCTTTCTCAAATCAAAAGTGGCCCCACGGTCACTATCGTTAATCAATTCCGGTAGTGCGTTGGATAGACCACCCGCCCCGACATCGTGTATGGATATGATGGGATTATTTTCGCCCAAACTCCAACAACGATCGATCACTTCCTGACAACGACGTTGCATCTCCGGGTTGTCTCGTTGTACCGAGGCAAAATCCAGTTCGGCATCACCTTCGCCTGAAGCCGCCGACGATGCAGCGCCACCACCCAGACCGATCAACATGGCCGGCCCACCGAGCACTATAATTTTTGCACCAACAGGGATCTGTCCTTTTTGCACATGAGGAGGACGAATCATGCCATAGCCGCCGGCCAGCATTATTGGTTTATGGTAGCCACGAATGACATCGCTACCTGAACCTGTCTGTTCATACGTACGGAAATATCCGCACAGGGCAGGGCGACCAAATTCATTATTATAGGCGGCGGCACCAATGGGGCCTTCCGTCATTATCTCCAGAGCAGATGCAATTCGCTCAGGCTTACCGTTCTCTTCTTCCCAGGGGTGTTTCAGTTCAGGCAAATGTAAATTTGAAACTGCAAAACCGGTCATGGCGGCTTTCGGTTTGGCACCGGTGCCAGTGGCTGACTCATCGCGAATTTCACCGCCGGCCCCAGTCGCAGCGCCGGCGTAGGGGGATATCGCAGTGGGGTGGTTATGGGTCTCAACCTTCATGAGAATGTGTACATCTTCAGGCTGATAATCATAAAGATGATCGTCATTTTTGGGGAAGAATCGAGAAGCTCGATATCCTGTTGTTACAGCAGCATTGTCATGATAAGCCGAAAGCACTCGACCGGGATGCCGCTTATGCGTCTCTCTGATCATGTCAAACAGTGACAGGTTCTGTTTTACCTTATCGATTACCCAATCTGCATTGAAAATTTTGTGGCGGCAATGTTCTGAATTTGCCTGAGCAAACATCATCAATTCAATATCATTTGGATCGCGCTCAAGTGTTTTGAAAGATTCAAACAAATAATCGATTTCATCATTTGAGAGTGAGAGGCCCATAGTTTGATTGGCCTGGATTAAGGCTTGCTTACCGGACTCACTTATCTTTATGGTATCAAGTCTCGATGCGACTGCTTGCTCGAATAATTGTTCGGCATCTTGAAGATTATTCAGTACCGTTTCGGTCATGCGGTCGTGAATGAGTGCTTCGATTTTGGTGATGGTATTCACGCTGGGTTCGTAGCCGACCTGCTGGCTAAAAAAACAGCATGTCCCCCGTTCAATCCGTCTGACTTTATACAGTCCACAATTGTGGGCAATGTCTGTCGCCTTGCTAGACCAGGGTGATAGGGTACCTGGTCGTGGTACGACTATCATCGAATTCTCGTTCAAATCCGTCCGCTCTCCATTTACTACGCCGTAATCTAGTAAGCGCAGTAAATGCTCATGCTCTTTTGGAGAAAGCTTTTCTTCTAGTTGTACAAAATGTACAAACTCTGTGCGAACAGCAAGTATTTGGCGCGATACAGACTGAAGGGCGCTTAGAAGGTGTGCAAGCCGAAAGTCAGAGAGGGAGGCACAACCACGAACGACTAAGATCTGGGAATTCATTTTTCTATAGCAACGTTCGGGGTAACGTAATTCTTTGTAGCATTGTAGGCTAAATTGAAATTACAGTGGCGTAAGTTAGTGAGTATATCCGGATTCTATCAGATGGCGATTAAGCGTACAGTCTTGACTACTACTTTGAGGCTTACATTATTCGAAAAGTGATGAAAAAAAATGACCACATGGACTGCTGAAATCAGTAATTGCTTTAAGAATAAGAAGGAGCAAATATGCCAGCAGGATGTGCGTAGTTATAATATTTAGAGAATCTCGTCAACTTTGATGAGAATAGTACGTTGTTCTTGTCCGCTTTGACGGGTGTTTCGTAGGTTGTCTCGTTGATTGCTATTGAAATGCTGTGTCACCCCTCCTATTTGTAACCATTCACCCAGACGGCCTATGGTTGTCGTCTCGGCGTTCTGCACTTCAAATACCGCAGTCTGGTTTGGCTGTACGCGAGAGAGGTGAGGGGATACCAGCAAGGTCACCCTGTCACCATTGACACGAGGTAGGACATAAAAGCCCGAGCTAACATCGTGATATTCAACTGTATCCTGGACAACGACACCGCTGCGACCGAGATAAGCGTTTCGATTTGCGATCGGTACCTGCTGACCGGTTTGAATATACGCGGCCTTGCCGTCGACAGTCTGAATCTGGAAAGTATTTTTGTCATCAAGATCAGAACGTGTGCTGAGATTTCTGTAGCGAATATTATTACCTTCATCATCCTTTGCCGATAATACCAGCCCGCGGTCGTTGTCGCGTTTGTTGCCACTTGAGACAGAGATATCACCACGGGTGTAGCGACCAGAAACGCCGTGTTCTTGCGTATTTATGTCACCATCAACATCCTGTCTTACCGTGATCAGCAGACGGCGGGCGGCCTTATCTATTTCGGCCAATATTTGTTTAATTTCCCCCAGGTTTGTGGCAGTGGTTTTGACAATGAGCTGATTGTTCATGCCACTTAAGCTGCCACCTTTGTGGATCAAGGGTTGGATGATGGGGATAATCTCTTCAACGTTGCGATAGTGTAGCGGAATAAGCTCCATCTTCATTTCTTCCGCCCCCGCAACATGTATGTTAAGTATAAAGCAAAGGGTTAGGGCTAATAGATTCCCAAGTTTCACAGGCTGAGACCTCTGAGATTAGGATCGGGAGCAGATCTATTCCACATTTCTTCAAAAACGTCCATCAGCGTCTTGGACTTGCGTCTATCGCTAAAGTTTATGTTGCCCTCAAATCTTTCTGCACTATTACGATAGATAAAGCCGGTATTATCGGCAATGAAAACGGACTCATTAAAGCTATTATATTCTATGCCTGGTTTGCGAAATTCGATGTAACTTGGGAGTTTGTCTGCAAGATTCAAAAGCAGGTGACCTCGTCTGGCAATGGTTTGCCCCTCAAAAACAATAATACGCACATTCGCACGGCGGTTCGCCAACAATGTTTTTTTTACCGCTTCGACAAAATCCGGTAGGTTGTACACATGTGGATCCAGTTCTCTACTGATAATACATATACTGCGTCTGCTTTGTTGCGCCATTAGCGTGGCCGAGCGGAGATGTTCCTCGCTGGTGCTGATTCGCACCTCGTCATCATTGATCCCAAGTTGATAATTATCGAATGTATACATAGGCTTGGTTAATAATCTTAAAAGTCAGCTTTAACGCGCAATAATAGTCCATCAAATCTGTATGAACAAGAAACGTGGCTCAAAATGTGTTGTATTTCCATAATTATCAGTCGCTATCATTAATGATGATGACGCCATTGTTATAGAGCTGACAAAGTAAGTCTGCAATCTCAGAAAACAGCACATTCTGTGCCAAAAGAGGATTGTCGAACATTTCACTTTGTGAGAATAGACAAATGAATTCCTCAAGAGCGACAGGAAGTGTATAGCGCTCACCGTTTACGAAAAGATTGATATGCTCGTCCCCACGAGTAAATGCGGTGCGCGCAGCCGTATTTTTAGACAAGCATGATTTATTCTTAAAAGCCTCGATAAACGATTCAACATTCATTTGCGGTACAGCTGGCTGAGGTTCGTAATTTTCCGGTAAACGTGTCACATAGCTGCCGAACCATTCTGCAAGAGTGTTCTTGTCTGGTAGGGCAGAACGGAATAGCGCATCAATTTTTTCTAGATCCTCTTTGGTGATTTCGCCGCAATGTGACTGTAATGATAAATCAGGATCGGTGTATCGCAAGTCATCTCCTTCTCCAGGCATGTCATCAAGATAATGGCCGAGCAGTTCGTGACGGGAAGGAGCTCGCAAACCAACGGAAAAGGTCATGCAATCATCAAGGGCGACACCATGGTGAGCAACACCGGGTGGGAGATACAACATGTCGCCAGGCTCTAGTAACCATTCCTGTTCTGCCTGGAAATGCTCAATTATTCTTAAATCCAGACCGTCAATGAAATCATCTTCGTTGAAATCTTGCACATTTATAGACCATCGACGCCTACCCATTGCTTGAAATAAAAAAACGTCATAAGAATCAAGATGAGGACCGACACTGCCATGCTCGGGTGCAAGACTTATCATTAGATCATCAATTCGCCAGTTGGGAATGAATTGAAACTGATTCAAAAAGGCTAGCGCTTCAGGTAAATGTAATTCTGAATTTTGCACCAATAAAGTCCAATGACTTATTGGTAGCTTGATAAAATCATCTTCGCAAAATGGACCTTGTGTCACCTGCCAGGGATAATCGCCTGCAGATTCCAGAATCAGGCGAGATTCGACATCATCTTTACAGGCGAGCTCAAACAATTCCTGTTTCGAAATAAAAGGCTTGAAATCACTTTGAGCTTGCCGAATTAGGCAAGGTTGTTTTTGCCAATATATTTCCAGAAATGTCGAGGCATCCATCCCACCAGGAATTATACGATTCACAGGAAAAACAAAGATTGTTGAGCAGGGATGCTAATTAAGATCTTGTACTCGCAATTATGGCAAGCGCTTGTTCTTTGGCATTGCCGAGGTATAAATGAGGTGTCAATTCGAGTAGTTGCTTTTTTATGTTCTCTTCCAGGGGTAGATTGCTTATAAATTCAGCCAATCTGAGCTGCGAGATTGCCTCCCCTCTGGTGAATTCTTTCAGTTTTTCATACGGCTGTTCGACCCCGTGTCGACGCATGACGGTTTGCAATGCCTCCGCAAGAACCTCCCAGCTATTATCCAGATCAGCGCTGATTTTCTCATGGTCAACTTCCAGCTTGGCTAAACCTTTGAGGCAAGATTGATAGGCGACAACTGAATGAGCAATACCTACACCAACATTTCGAAGGGCTGTTGAATCGCTAAGGTCTCGTTGCCAACGAGAAATTACCAGCTTTTCTGCGAGATGGGCGAACAGGCTGTTGGCAATACCGAGGTTTCCTTCTGCATTTTCAAAATCTATGGGATTGACCTTGTGGGGCATTGTGGAAGAACCGATTTCACCACTAAGGGTTTTTTGTGTGAAATAACCAATAGATATGTAAGACCAAATATCTCTACACAAATCCAGCAAAATATTATTGAAGCGAATCATGCAATGAAAATATTCTGCGATGTAATCATGCGATTCAATCTGGGTAGTATGTGGGTTCCAGGCAAGGCCCAGGGACTCGACAAAATTTCTGGAAATATCCATCCAGGGGAGTTCGGGGTAGGCGGCAAAATGCGCATTGAAATTTCCTACCGCACCATTAAATTTCCCCAGTGTTTCCACAGCCGATAGCTGTTTACCTTGCCTTTGTAGTCGATGGATAAAAACGGCTATTTCCTTACCAAGCGTGGTGGGGGACGCCGTTTGTCCATGGGTTCTGGCCAACATAGGTAGACCGGCAGTTCGCTCGGCCAACTGGCAAAGTGCATTGATTAGTTCACTGCCAAGAGGGAGTAAGTGAATCCGTCTCACTTCCGAGAACATTAAAGCATGACTAAGGTTATTAATATCTTCTGAGGTGCAGGCAAAATGCAGGAACTCAGAAACAGAGTTCAATTCTTTATTGTCCTTTATTTTCTCTTTGAGGAAATACTCTAGCGCTTTCACGTCGTGATTGGTGGTTCGCTCAATTTCCTTGATTCGTTCGGCGTCTTTTTGTGAAAAGTTATCTATAAGCTCATCCAGTAAGGCATTGGTGTCTGGCTTGAAAGCAGGCACTTCAGCTATATCTTTATTTGCAGACAGCGTTTGTAACCAGCGCACTTCAACTTGTAGACGAAAGCGTATCAGGGCGTATTCGCTGAATATCGCTCGCAGGGCAAGCGTTTTGTCAGCATAACGCCCATCAATAGGTGAAATGGCGGTTAAGGAAGTTAGTGCAGTCATAAGCTTACCTGTTTTAATTAGCGAATTTTACCGAGCAACTCTATGGACAGGGGTTAGGATGTTTTACATGAATATTTTCAATACTGCGCAGCAATTCCTTCGGTAAATCAATATCTATACTCGCTATGTTAGCCTGTAACTGATCAATCGTCGTTGAACCTATAATGGTACTGGTTAAAAATGGCCTTGTATTCACATAAGCCAGGGCCATCTGTGCTGGATCCAGTCCGTACTGTTTGGCAAGTTCAACATAGTCGCTTGTCGCCTTGATGCCGGCTTCCGTGCTATAGCGTTGATAGCGTTCACCAAATAAGCTGAGTCGCGCGTCTTTAGGCGTACTTTTTTTGAGATACTTACCACTTAAGGTCCCAAAACCAAGAGGTGAATACGACAACAGACCGACGTTTTCCCGGTGAGCAATTTCTGCCAGACCAATCTCAAAGCTGCGATTCAGCAGGCTGTATGGGTTCTGGATGCTGACGATTCTCGGGCCAATGTTCTCTCTGGCGAGCTTTAAATATTCACTGACACCCCAGGCAGTTTCATTCGAGACGCCGATGTAGCGAATTTTCCCAGCCTTTACCAAATCCGCTAATACGCCCAATGTTTCTGCTATTGGCACACCATCCTTATCAGGCGCATGGAAGTAATTCAATCGGCCGAAATAATTGCTGTCCCGTTCAGGCCAATGTAACTGATAAAGATCAATATAATCACATTGCAGACGTTTCAGACTGGCATCCAGCGCTATTTCTATGTTTTCTTTATCCAGGCATGCCTTACCGTCGCGTAAATAAGGTAGCCAATCTGCGCGGCCAGATACCTTGGTGGCGATAATCAGGTTTTCGCGATCCCCTCGCTTTCCCAGCCATGTGCCTAAATATTGTTCAGTCAGCCCCTGGGTTTCCGCTTTTGGTGGTACCGGATACATTTCTGCGGTATCAATGAAGTTCACACCAGCGTCGAGTGCGTGATCCAGTTGCGCGTGAGCTTCCTGTTCACTATTTTGCATTCCCCAGGTCATGCTGCCGAGGCATATATTACTAACCTGAATATTGGTTTGCCCTAATTGTCGATATTTCATGCCTTTTTGCTCAGAATAAATCTAATCTTGATCATAATCGCTTTGAACGGTTCCAGGCCAGCGTTTATAAATGATATTAATCCTTACATTTAAGTAGACGCTCAGCAAGTAGCTTACAAACAAGGATGCTTGTGGTAACTTTCGCGCTCACACAGTTTAGGGCAATACGCAGTAATTATTATGGATTCCATTAGTCTCACCCGGCCCGATGATTTTCATTTGCACCTGCGAGATACTGCGGCATTAAGCAGTGTTATTGGTGACACGGCGCGTCAGTTTGCGAGGGCCATTGTGATGCCTAATCTGAAGCCACCAATAACCACCGTTGCGCAGGCAGAGGCGTATCGACAACGGATTATAGGCTGCCTTCCGAAAGATAATGATTTCCAACCATTGATGACGCTGTATTTAACCGATAACACCTCTACAGATGAAATCTCTCGATCGGCTGAACATGCCCATATTTATGCAGTTAAATATTACCCGGCTGGAGCCACAACGAATTCCGACATGGGTGTCACGTCTCTGGAAAAGGTCTACCCGATACTCGAAAGGATGTCAGAACTATCTCTGCCTTTATTGATGCACGGTGAGGTTACGGACTCGAGTGTTGATATTTTTGATAGAGAACGCGTGTTTATTGAGCGTGTGCTTGAACCTTTGATGAGACGTTTTGTTGATTTACGCATCGTATTTGAGCACATCACCACGAAAGATGCGGCTGACTATGTGCAAAAGGGACCCGATAATCTGGCGGCGACGATTACACCACAGCACCTGATTTATAATCGTAATGCGATATTTCAATTCGGTATTCGACCACATAACTATTGTTTACCAGTTTTAAAAAGAGAGTTGCATAGACAGGCTTTACTTGACGTTATTGCGAGTGGGCACCCGCGTTTTTTCCTCGGTACAGATAGCGCGCCACATGCACGAGGCGACAAGGAAAATTCCTGTGGTTGCGCCGGAGTTTATTCTGCTCATAACGCGCTTGAATTATATGCAACGGTGTTCGATGAATTAGGCAAGCTTGATAAACTGGAAGCCTTTTCGAGTCAGTATGGCGCGGATTTTTATGGACTGGAGAGAAATACTGGTCAGGTAACATTAGAAAAAACCGACTGGACAGTGCCGACGAGCCTGGCATTCGCTGATTCGGAGATCGTTCCTTTCAAAGCTGGAGAGATTTGCCCATGGAAAATGGTGAGCTCGTGACGACGTCGTTTTCTGTCGCCAGTCGTTTTCGTGGATATTTACCTGTTGTTGTCGACGTCGAGACCGGAGGGTTTAACGCTCAAACAGATGCCTTGCTGGAAGTGGCCGCAGTATTGTTAACCGTAAATGATGCCGGCGAGTGGCAGGAAGAAGAAACTATTACGCGACATATACATCCCTTTGAGGGAGCCAATATTGAACAATCCGCTCTGGATTTCAATGGTATTGACCCAGATCATCCTTTTCGCAAGGAAATAGCTGTTTCTGAAAATTTGGCATTGCAAGACATATTCAAACTCGTTCGAACAAAGTTAAAAGACCACGAATGTACGCGCGCAATTCTGGTCGGCCATAACCCGGCTTTTGATATTGGTTTTTTGAATGCCGCCGTCGAGCGCTGCAAAATAAAACGCAATCCCTTTCACCCCTTCAGTACTTTTGACACAGCGACGCTGGGTGGCCTGGCTTACGGCCAAACTGTCTTAGCCCGCGCTGCAGAAAAGGCCGGAATAAAGTGGGACAGTAGTGAAGCACACTCAGCACGCTATGATGCTGAACGTACTGCCGAGCTATTTTGCAAAGTGGTCAATCGCTGGCGGGAAATGAATCAACGTTGATGATCCATGTGTCTGATTATTGTTGCTTACAAGATCCATCCACAATATCCGCTGGTTCTGGCTGCCAACAGGGACGAAATGTACAAGCGGCCGTCACGAACAGCACACTTTTGGCCAAAGCACCCAAACATTCTCGCGGGCCAGGATATTGAACATGGTGGTAGCTGGTTAGGCCTGGATAAATACGGTCGTATTGCAGCGCTTACCAACTATCGTGGTGGCTCAAAGGAAAAGACAGGCATCGCGTCTCGGGGTTTATTGGTCAGTAACTTTCTGCAGAATCAAAGCTCTTCGATAAATTATATCGCGCAGTGTCAGGCTAAAATAAGTGATTTTGACGGTTTTAATCTTTTGATCGGTGATTTGGATGCTTTGTATTTTTTAAGTAGTCGAGAGCAACACTATTCTCCATTGCAAGCGGGAATATACGGTATCAGTAATGGCGACCTGGATAGTCCCTGGCCAAAAGTAGAATGGGCTAAACAGCAATTATCCACTCTGCTGCAATCCGGACAGGCTGAGGATCACGAAGCAATTCTGGCCTTGTTGGCGGATAAACACTTACCTGTTGACGAGAGCTTACCTGACACAGGAATTGACATGGAATGGGAGCGGATCCTGGCGCCGGTATTTATCAGAGCAAAAGACTACGGCACGCGTGCCTCAACTGTTATAACTATAGACAATAAGGACAAGGTAACATTCAGTGAACGCACTTACGATGGTCACGGCGAACAGGAAAAACATTCGCGTTATGAATTCACTATTGTTAAAGAGGAATGAGAAATGGATTTCGGATTAATTGGTGAAATTACGCGCAGGCTTATTGAATTACCCGGTAATATAACCTGTATTGATACAGGTTATATTCGTCCTCAACTCGCTGCCTGTTATTTAATTGAAGAAGATGGCGTTGCCGGGATCATTGAAACCGGTACAGGTAAAGCATTGTCAACGATTCTCGCTGTACTCAAACTCAAAGAGATTCCGGTGGAAAATGTGCGTTATGTAATGCCAACACATGTGCATTTAGATCATGCGGGAGGGGCAGGCCATTTGATGCAGCAGTTTCCTAATGCGCAATTGGTGATCCATCCTCGCGGCGTCCGACACATGATTGACCCGAGCAAACTTTGGCAGGGCACAGTGGCCGTTTATGGTGAGCAAGCTACGGAACGCCTGTATGGAGAGTTAGTGCCTATAGATGAGTCACGTATCCTTATCGCCAACGATGAGTTTGTGCTCGATTTTAATGGTCGCCCGCTGTTATTTCTCGATACACCCGGGCACGCGAGGCATCATTATTCAATTTATGACGAGAGAAGCAGCGGTTTTTTTACGGGTGATA
This sequence comes from Planctomycetota bacterium, assembly GCA_047638675.1. GTDB lineage: Bacteria > Pseudomonadota > Gammaproteobacteria > Eutrophobiales > Eutrophobiaceae > WLWS01. The sequence goes on from JBLIML010000018.1 coordinate 14,805, forward strand.
CTTTTGGCATGGCCTATGAGGCTCTGGCATCAAATGGTCTGCCCTACATTATGCCTACCACCTCACCGGTACAATTTGATCCAGATGCATGGTACCGAACTTTGCAGCGTTATCTTACTTACAGACCCGAGCGAATGTTTCTCACTCATTATGGCATGGTTGAACAGGTAGAGAAGCTTACGGAGAATTTGCGGCGACGTATTGAAGTCTACGTTGAGATTGCGCAGACTTCCCTGAACAGTAACAATCGTTCCGAAGTAATAAAAACCAGAATTGCGGAAGCAACGTTTGCGGAATTACGTAAATTGAATTGTCCCATGCCAATGGCAGCTTGCAAGGGGATGCTGAAAATGGATTTCGATATCAATGTTCAGGGGTTGGAAGTATGGCTGGATAATCAAAACTCTGTCTAATCAGTTTCGTGCTTTGATTTTCTTCTCTGGTTTTATTCACAGGTGGATAAGTAAGCCAGAATAGCCGTAGTCAAAAAACAATGGGATTGGCACCACAGGATTCTGAATATGAAATGGGGAACTCTCCCTGGGCGCGGTATTTGTAATCTTTCAATGTTTTTTAATATAATTTCTCGCGCCATTTAGCCACATTTAACTTCACCTGAGTTTCATTGAGGGTAAGTAATTCACGCGAACGTAGTAGTTGTTTGCCTGCAACCCACACATCACTGACCTGGTTTCGACTGGCGGTGTATACGATCTGTGAAACAGGATCATAAAGAGGCTGGGACTCAAGCTCACTCAAATCAATGGCGATAATATCAGCTTGTTTGCCGCGTCGAAGCGATCCGACACTATCTTGAAGGCCCAATGCCCTGGCACCGTTAATGGTGGCCATTTTCAAGGCTGTAAACGCATTGACGGCAGCGCAATCATTGGCGACACCTTTGGCCAGCAAAGCTGCGGTATGCATTTCGCCGATCATGTCCAGATCATTGTTACTGGCAGCGCCATCTGTGCCCAGAGCGACGTTGACACCTGCGGTCTGTAATTTGTGCACCGGACAAAAACCGCTGGCAAGTTTAAGGTTCGATTCAGGACAATGGATAACATTCACGCCGTAGCGCGTAATTAACTCAATATCGCCTGGGTCAAGTTGTGTCATGTGTACGGCCAGTAAACGGGGGCTTAACAGACCCAGTTCTTCGAGTCTTTGCATAGGACGTAAGCCGTGTTGTTCGAGGCTTTGTTCAATCTCCCTGGCTGTTTCATGCACATGCATTTGGATGGGGATATCCATTTCCTCGGCCAGTGTGTTTAATTGGATTAAGGCTTCTTCAGAAACCGCGTAAGGAGAGTGTGGCGCAAAAGCAGTGTTTACCAAGGGCGAGTTACGGAATTTGTGATGAACTTGCCCTGCTTTTAGCAAATACTCATCGGCGTCTTTAGCCCAGGCGGTGGGAAAATCAATGACGATGAGTCCAACAACGCAGCGGATACCCGCAGCAGAGGCAAGCGTGGCGGTTTCGTCTGGAAAGAAATACATATCTGCAAAACAGGTGGTGCCGGAACGGATCATTTCGGCCACAGCAAGTCGCGTACCGTCTTCAACAAAAGTGGGCGATACCCAACGTTGCTCTGCCGGCCAGATGTGATCATTCAACCATTCCATTAGAGGCAGATCATCGGCAATACCGCGGAATAAACTCATAGCAGCATGAGTGTGGCTGTTGATCAGGCCGGGTAGGAGAGCATGATTGGGAAGATGGTAAGTTTCAGAAGCCTGATATTTGGTAAGCGCAATATCAGAGGCTAGTATACCAACAATTTTCCCGTCCTTGATTGCAATGGCATGCTCCTCCAGGACTTTATTAGCAGGCTCAACTGGGATCACCCAGGCTGCGAAAATCAATGTATCAACTTTCATTCGTTCTTCTTGCCCCTGATTTTTTATTTTGAATTGCCACAATGAGCGTTTGAAATGTATGTCGTCGCAAAGATATAAATCATCTCACGCGTTTGGCCAATAAAAACGTGCACTTTCCCCGGGTCGAATGACAAAAACTGCTGTAAGACGCACGGCCGATATGGGCAAGGTGATGCTCGATTTGTCAAGCAAAAATCGATGATTATTCATTATTTAAAAGTCACATAAGTCTATAAAGAATCAGCAAATTATGATAGAATTTTCCGCTTTGCAATATTCGTAAAATAACACACAAAAAGGACACCTTATCACCTTGATGTATCCGAGAGTTGTATGCCTGATTCAGACATAGTCGGTTCAATATTTCCCGTCAATATCGAAGACGAAATGCGTCAATCCTATATGGATTACGCAATGAGCGTTATCGTAGGGCGTGCCTTGCCTGATGTGCGCGACGGCCTGAAACCCGTTCACAGACGGGTGCTTTACGCCATGCATGTGATGGGCAATGTCTACAACAAACCCTACAAAAAATCTGCCCGTGTGGTTGGTGATGTCATTGGTAAATACCACCCCCATGGCGATTCTGCCGTCTATGACACCATTGTTCGAATGGCCCAACCTTTTTCTCTGCGCTACGTATTGGTAGACGGTCAGGGTAATTTTGGATCTGTCGATGGTGATGCACCCGCTGCGATGCGATACACCGAAGTACGCATGTCAAAGATTGCACATGAATTGTTGGAAGATCTGGACAAGGAAACCGTCAAGTTCGTTGAGAATTATGACGGTTCTGAACATGAACCCGTAGTTCTGCCTACCCGCATCCCTAATTTACTGATCAATGGTTCCAGCGGTATTGCAGTTGGCATGGCCACCAACATACCACCACATAACCTCACGGAAGTTGTCAGTGCCTGCCTTGCCTTGATTGATAATGGCGATCTGGGTGTAGAAGATTTAATGCAGTATATTCCGGGCCCTGATTTTCCAACGGCGGGGATCATCAACGGTTCTCGCGGTATACACGAGGCCTATCGCACGGGCCGAGGGCGTATTCGTATACGCGCGCGTGTTCATATCGAGACGGATGAGAAGAGTGGACAGGAAGCGATAATTGTCTCGGAATTACCTTACCAGGTTAACAAAGCGCGTTTGCTTGAAAAGATCGCGGAACTTGTCAAAGATAAAAAGATGACGGGTATTCGCGAACTCAGGGACGAATCCGACAAGGATGGCATGAGAATGGTCATCGAGTTGCGTCGTGGTGAAGTGGCTGATGTGATTATTAATAACCTGTATCAGCAGACGCAGATGCAAAATGTGTTTGGAATTAATATCGTTGCTCTGGATGGCGGCCGACCGCGGATATTGAATCTGAAGGACATGCTCGCGGCTTTTATACAGCATCGGCGTGAAGTCGTCACAAGACGTACTGTATACGATGTGCGTAAAGCTCGTGCCCGCGCCCACATCCTGGAAGGCCTGGCGGTAGCACTGGCGAATATTGATCCCATTATTGCCATGATCAAAGCCTCCCCCAGCCCTGCGATTGCCAAGGAGAAATTACTCGATAAACCATGGCAAGCTGGTGTGGTTGTTGACATGCTCAAACGTGCGGGCGCCGACGCCTCCAGGCCTGATGATTTGCCCCGTGAATTTGGCTATGTTGATGACAGTTATCGACTTTCGGAAATTCAGGCACAGGCAATTCTGGATTTGCGTCTACAAAAATTAACCGGGCTTGAGCAGGACAAAATCATTAGTGAGTATGAGGAAATACTCGGAAAGATTTCTGACTTGATGGATATCCTCGCCAGGCCTGAACGGCTCATGCAGGAGATACGCGATGAATTGTTGGCTATTCGTGAACAATATGGCGATGAGAGACGTACTGAAATAGTTGAGACTGAAGAGGATCTTAGTATGGAAGATCTTATTACCGAAGAAGATGTCGTGGTGACCCTGTCTCATGCGGGCTATGCCAAGTCTCAGTCTATCGATACCTACCGCTCACAGCGACGCGGCGGCAAAGGAAAATCTGCCACCAATATGAAAGATGAAGATTTCATAGATAAATTATTCATTGCCAGTACCCACGATACCCTTCTGTGTTTTTCCAGTCGCGGTCGATTGTATTGGATGAAGGTCTATCAACTACCCCAGGCTAGTCGTGCTGCCCGTGGCAGACCAATAGTCAATTTATTACCACTGGTAGAAGGTGAACGTATCAACGCCATCCTGCCGATACGGGAGTTTAGTGAAGATAAATTTGTGTTCATGGCCACGGCCGACGGCACAGTGAAAAAGTGCTCCCTGACTGATTTTTCCCGTCCTCGACCCAGTGGCCTTATTGCAGTTGACCTGGTCGATGGTAACCAACTGATTGGCGTGGAGCTTACTGACGGTCAGCAGGATGCCATGTTATTTAGCGATGCAGGCAAAGTGATTCGATTCAGTGAAGCCAATGTTAGAGTAATGGGGCGCACAGCCAGAGGCGTACGTGGAATTCGTCTAGGCAAGGATCAAAAGGTTATTTCATTGATTATCGTCGAAACCGACAGCAAAGTATTGACAGCAACTGAAAACGGCTTCGGTAAACGTACATCAATGGAAGACTATCCCTTACAGGCACGAGGTGGCCAGGGAGTGATCGCTATCCAGACCGATGAACGTAATGGCAAAGCCGTCGGCGCAGTTATGGTCAATGAAGATGACGAGATAATGCTTATCAGTAACCAGGGAACCTTAATCCGCACTCCGGTAAACCAGGTGTCGGTGGTTGGAAGAAATACAAAGGGAGTTACTCTGGTTTCTATGAGTGATGGGGAAAAACTGGCGTCTCTGGAGAGAATAGTAGAATACAAAGAAGATGACAGCGAAGAAATTGAGAGTAAAGACGATTTATAATTTTGGCGCTGGGCCAGCAATGTTGCCCACAGCAGTAATGAGACAGGCGCAGGAAGAACTTCTGGATTGGCACGGAACCGGTATCTCTGTCATAGAGATGAGCCACCGAAGTCAGCAGTTTGGATCCATTGTTGAGGAATCCGAAGCAGATCTACGTGAGCTGTTAAACATACCCGAGACGCATCGTGTGCTTTTTTTACAGGGCGGTGCCAGTAGCCAGTTTGCCATGGTGCCTATGAATCTATTGGACGAGCATTCAACGGCTGATTATATTCACACCGGCATCTGGTCGGGTAAAGCCATAGAAGAGGCCCGGCGCTTTGGCAAGGTCAACATAGCGGCAAGCTCCGAAGCAGATAAATTTTTTACTATTCCAGATGAAAACCGTTGGAAATTAAGTAATCGGCCTGCCTATATCTATTACACCGATAACGAAACCATTGGCGGCCTGGAATTTTCAAGTGTACCTGATGTGGGCGATATTCCACTGGTCAGCGACATGACATCCAATTTTTTGTCGCGCTCCTTAGACATATCGAAATTTGGTGTGATTATCGCCGGGTCACAAAAAAACATTGGTCCGGCAGGTCTTGTAATTGTGATCGTTCGCGAAGATCTTATCGGCAAGGCAGGCGCTCGTGTCCCCAGCCTTTATGATTATGCTATCCAAAATAAAGAAAAATCGCTGTACAACACCCCACCGACGTTTACCTGGTATATGGCAGGATTAGTATTTAAATGGATAAAAGAACAAGGTGGCATTCTAGCAATGCAAAAAAACAGCAATGCGCGTTCAAAGAAACTATACGATTTTATAGATAACAGCGAATTTTATAACAATCCGGTGCAGCTCGAATATCGTTCGCGTATGAATATCCCCTTTACCCTGAAAGATGAGGGCCTGAATGATACCTTTATTAGTGAGGCAAAAAACGCCGGTTTGATAGAATTGAAAGGCCATCGTAGTGTTGGCGGGATGCGTGCCAGTCTGTATAACGCCATGCCGGAAGAGGGCGTCGATACCTTGCTGGCATTTATTGAGGACTTTGCGCTTCGATACGCGTAGGTGTTCGCCTGACCTGTGCAATATGAAGCCGTTTTTTCTGATAATAGAGGGAATTATTTCAAAGTACGAAAATATTGAGGACTGACGCAAATCAAGTGACAATACTGCTGTATACTGCCTTTTTTATCTCTTTCAATTACTACATTTAACAGTTTATGGCTAACGAGTCCGACTTGGGGGCAGTTCGCGAGCGTATTGATGCCACTGATGAGCAGTTACTGGCCCTGATCAGTGAACGTGCGCGTTTGGCGACAGAAATTGCCGAACTCAAACGTGATGGCGACCCTGATGTTGTGTTTTATCGCCCGGAGCGAGAGGCACAGGTTCTGCGCGAGATTATTAAAAAAAATAAAGGGCCATTGAGCAATGAGGAAATGGCCCGGCTTTTTCGTGAGATTATGTCTGCTTGTCTGGCTCTTGAGCAGCAACTTGAAGTTGCCTTTCTTGGCCCGGAAGGCACTTTTACTCAGTCGGCGGTGCTTAAACACTTTGGCCATTCAGTCAAGACGAAAGCGCAATCGAGTATTGCTGAGGTATTTCGCGAAGTCGAGTCAGGCGCCTGCAACTACGGGATTGTTCCTGTCGAAAACTCAATTGAAGGGGCAATTAATCACACCCTGGACAGGTTAATTACTTCGAGCTTGAAAATCTGCGGCGAAGTACATTTGCGAATTCATCAGAATTTGATGAGCAAGGCTGAACAATTGCAAAGCATTAAACGAGTTTATTCGCATCAGCAGTCATTGGCGCAGTGTCGCTCATGGCTTGATAATAATTTAGCAAATGTTGAGCGTATTGCTGTTAGCAGTAACGCCGAGGCGGCAATGTGCGCGCTGGAAAACGAACAATCAGCCGCCATTGCGGGTGAAGTAGCGGCTCAGTATTATCAGCTACCCATACTTGCCACCAACATTGAAGATGAGCCGGATAACACTACCCGGTTTCTGGTGCTGGGGCAAAATACCGGGAAGCCCAGTGGCAAAGACAAAACCTCGATATTATTTGCCAATGCCAATGAGCCGGGTGCTTTGCAAAAGACACTGGCCTGCTTCGCAGACAACAATATTAATATGAGCCGAATCGAATCACGGCCTTCGCGTCAGGGCATATGGGAATATGTATTCTTTGCAGATATTGACGGACATGTTGATGATGAAATCATCGTAAAAGTTCTGCAACAATTGAAACAGCATGCCTTGATGATGAAAGTATTGGGTTCTTATCCTTGCGCTGTGCTTTAAACACTTTCGGTCAGTTGTTTTCAATAAGATGATTTCCTCATGAATATTGATCGCCTGGTTATCCTGGGTGTTGGTTTGATTGGTGGTTCCCTTGCAAAGGCACTCAGGCAGGCAAATGCCTGCAAGACGATTGTCGGTTTTGGCCGGAGTGAAGCAAACCTGCTTACGGCAATTCAACTTGGTGTGATTGATGAATTCAGTTTGCAGGCGAAAGATGCTGTGCGTGAAGCTGATCTCGTTGTATTAGCTACCCCATTGGCAACAAATAAAGTTTTGTTTGAGGAGATAGCAAAAACAATTCGAGCTGACACCATCATCACCGATGTAGGCAGTGCAAAAGCATGCGTTGTGGAGGCTGCGAGATCTGGTTTAGGGGAATGCTTTATGAATTTTGTTCCCGGTCACCCTATCGCTGGCAAGGAAAAAAGCGGTGTAGAAGCTGCCAATGCGAATTTATTCGAAGATCATGTTGTAATTTTGACGCCACTGGCAGAAACCAGTATTCACGCTCTTTCTCTGGTAACGGAAATGTGGGAAACAGTTGGCTCGGAGGTTATCACTTTGGGTGTTGAGCACCATGACGCTGTGTTGGCCGCGACCAGTCATCTTCCTCACATGTTGGCTTATGCACTTGTAGATTGTTTGGCCAAGATGCAGGAAAGCGAAGAAATTTTTCAGTTCGCAGCTGGTGGTTTTATTGATTTTACTCGTATCGCTTCAAGTAATCCGCAAATGTGGCATGACATCTGTTTTTCCAACAGGAAGAGTCTGTTAAAAGTTCTGGATAAGTTTGATGGTCATATGCAGGAGATCAGGCAGGCGATCGAAGGAGATGATAGTGAAAAAATATTACAGATATTTTCTCGAGCAAAAACTGCTCGCGACAAGCTGATTGCCGAGCGACCTTATTCACAAAGTAATGGCCTAAGTGAGTAGTTGGTCAACAGTTTGCCGGGCAGATCATGAGAGATAATAAACGCGTAGATTTCACTGTCACAGCTGGCTTACCGTTGAGAGGCAGTTTACGCGTACCGGGTGATAAATCCATTTCACATCGCGCGCTCATGTTGGGTGCAATCGCCGATGGTACGACAAGCATTGACGGTTTTCTTGAGAGTGAAGATACCGATGCGACTATGCGCGCTTTGCGCATGATGGGTGTTGAAATAACACGAACAGACGAAGGGACAATAAGCATTGAAGGTGTTGGGATGCATGGACTAGCAGAACCCACCGAAGCCCTGGATTTAGGCAATTCAGGTACTTCGGTGCGCTTATTTGCCGGTTTGTTATCAGGACAGTCATTTAATAGTCGCCTACTCGGTGACGAATCGCTAATGCAGCGGCCCATGCGCCGTATCGTTGATCCATTACAACAAATGGGAGCCGCTATTCGCTGTTCAGAGGCAGGCTTTCTACCAATCGACATCACGGGAAACAGCAAATTACATGCGTTGACCTACGTTATGCCAACGGCGAGTGCACAGTTGAAGTCAGCCATATTATTGGCAGGTTTATACACTGAGGGAAAGACCTGTGTCATAGAACCGGCGGTGACTCGCGATCATAGTGAACGAATGCTGTCACAGTTTGGCTGTTCAATTGAAAAAAGTGACAAACAAATCTGCCTGCACTCGCAGCCATTGTGCGCACAGAAAATAAGCATACCTGGCGATATATCATCGGCGGCTTTTTTTATAGTCGCCGCCACGATAGTGCCGAATTCTAATCTTTTATTGGAAGGTGTAGGTTTCAATCCAACTCGCCATGCCGTCATTGAAATCCTGCAAATGATGGGAGCTGATATCATTGTCGAAGATGAAAAATTGATATCGGGAGAACCTGTGGCAAATATTCGCGTACGCCATAGTCAATTGAGAGGTATAGAAATACCGCCTCAGCTAGTACCTATTGCCATCGATGAGATTCCAGTACTAATGATTGCAGCCGCTTATGCCAGGGGAGAAACCTCTTTGACACAAGCGGGGGAACTTCGTGTTAAGGAAAGCGACAGGATTACCGCTATGTGCGAAGGTCTTATGCGCGTTGGTATTGAAGTTGAAGAGCAAAAAGAGGGCATGCAGGTTTGTGGTGGCCCGGTCTCGGGCGGGAGGGTAAACAGTTATGGCGATCATCGTATAGCCATGGCTTTTTCAGTAGCGGCCCTGGCCGCATCAGCCCCGATAACCATCAACGATTGCGCTAATGTAAACACCTCATTTCCCGGCTTTGTAGGCTGTTTGGCCTCCCTCGGTTTGAGCGTCAGCATCGCTGAAAAAGAGCATGGCTAAGATTCCTGTCATAACAGTTGATGGACCCAGTGGCACTGGCAAGGGCACTATATGTTGTTATTTAGCAACAAAATTAAATTGGCACCTCCTCGATAGCGGTGCCTTGTATCGGCTTGTTGCGTTGGCGGCGAATCAGCAATCGGTGGCTCTGGAAGATGAAGCAAAGTTGGCTAGATTAGCAGCATCACTCGATTTGAAATTCGTGATAATGAGTGATAATGCGGGTGTTTCAGCCCTCCTCGAAGGCAAAGATGTCAGTCTTGAAATACGCACTGAAAGCTGCGGCAATGCAGCATCCATGCTGGCGGCGTTGCCCGCAGTTCGGGAATCCTTATTTCATCATCAACAAAAATTCCGCCAGGCGCCAGGTCTGATTGCAGACGGCCGGGACATGGGAACCATTGTATTTCCCGATGCAGAGCTTAAAATATATTTAACAGCCAGTGCTGAGGAACGGGCGAAAAGGAGATATAAACAGTTGAAAGAAAAAGGAATTAATGTTAATCTCCGCGGCCTTTCGGCAGACATCGCCGAAAGAGACAAGCGAGACAAAGAGCGAAAAGTGTCACCCCTGAAACCTGCCGAAGATGCAATTGTCATCGATACCACCGGAAGTGATGTCGATGTCGTAATCCGCCAAGTTTCGGCTTTGGTATGCAGCAGGTTTGCAGACCTTGCCGCTTTTGTCTTATAAATTCACTAACTAGTACAGTTTATACAAATGCCATTTCAATCTGAAAATTGGCAAACGGGAAATCTTCTTTCATGAGCGAGTCTTTTGCGGAGTTATTTGAGCAGAGTCAAATCGAGGCCAAAATGCGGCCGGGAACTATCATTAGTGCAGTGGTAGTGGACATCAACGACGATATTGTTACTGTCAATGCCGGTCTGAAATCCGAAGGGTTAATACCTATAGATCAGTTTTTTGATGAAGAGGGACAGCTAGAAGTCAGCATCGGGGATGTCGTAGACGTCGCTCTGGACGCCGTAGAAGATGGTTTTGGTGAGACCCGTTTATCCAGGGAAAAAGCCAAGCGCTTAATGTCCTGGACAACGCTGGAAAAAGCGCATGAAGCGAATGAAACTGTGATTGGCATAATTACCGAAAGAGTCAAGGGTGGTTTTACTGTTGAGGTGGAAAATGTCCGCGCATTTTTGCCTGGCTCTCTTGTCGATGTCCGACCTGTACGTGATACCACCTATCTGGAAGGCAAACCGCTGGAATTCAAAGTCATAAAGATCGACCAACGACGAAGTAACGTTGTCGTCTCGCGCCGCGCCGTAGTAGAAAGCGAAAATACGGCTGAACGCCATGCTCTCCTTGATAAATTGACGGAAGGTGTCACTGTCAGCGGCGTGGTCAAAAACCTTACCGATTATGGTGCTTTTCTGGATTTAGGGGGCATTGACGGTCTGTTGCATATTACGGACATGGCCTGGAAGCGAGTTAAAGATCCCGCTGAAATCGTCAACATTGGCGATGAAATTGAAGTCAAAGTGCTTAAGTTTGATCGCGAGCGCAATCGAGTGTCTTTGGGCTTGAAACAAATGGGCGATGACCCCTGGTCAGATCTTACCAGACGTTATCCAGAGGGTGCCCGTTTGCGTGGCAAGATCACCAATCTGGCTGATTATGGGTGTTTTGTTGAGCTAGAAGAAGGCGTTGAAGGTTTGGTGCATGTCTCTGAAATGGACTGGACCAACAAGAACGTACATCCATCGAAGCTGGTGCATATAGGTGAAGAGGTGGATGTTGTGATACTGGATATCGACCAGGAACGTAGACGCATTTCCCTGGGCATGAAACAGTGTCAGGCAAATCCCTGGGAGCAATTTGCGGTATTGCATAATAAGGGAGACAAGGTCACCGGTCTGATCAAGTCAATTACAGATTTTGGCATATTCATTGGCCTTGAAGGCGGCATAGATGGCCTTATTCATCTCTCAGACGTCTCCTGGCTAGATGAAAACGAAGATGTCATACACAAATATAAAAAGGGTGAAGAGATAGAAACTGTCGTATTGGCGGTGGACGCTGAGCGTGAACGAATTTCTCTGGGCATAAAACAGATGGAAAAAGATCCTTTTTCAAGTTATGTTGCTGAAAATGCTAAAGGAAGTATCGTAAACGGCAAGGTTCTTTCTGTCGAGCAAAGTAGCTTAATAGTGGAATTAGCGGAAGGAGTGGAAGCCACAATGAGGGCTTCTGAGTTATCTATAGACAAGAAAATTGAAGACGCCAGGACCGCTACGAAGGAAGGCGAGGAGCTGGAAGTCAAGATTACGGCTATAGATAGAAAGAAACGTACCATCGCAGTATCTGTTCGCGCAAAAGAGCATGATGATGAATCTGCTGCGGTAAGGGAGTATGCGCCAGACGTGTCAAGTGGGACGAAGTTGGGAGATTTGTTAAAGGAACAATTGGAAAATAATTAACAAAGAATAAATACAAGGGGAGAGATTTCGAATTCAACGGGGTAGATTATTGTGATCCTGGGTAATCGAGACAAAACCAAAAAATGACTAAATCTGAGCTAATAGAATCACTTGGTAGACGTCAATCTCAATTGGCATATAAGGATGTGGAATTGGCGGTGAAAACCGTACTTGAACACATGGCCAATACGCTATCTAACGGGGAGCGTATTGAGATACGAGGATTTGGTAGTTTCTCTTTGCATTATCGTCCACCCCGTGTTGGCAGAAACCCTAAGTCCGGCGAGCCTGTATCTTTGCCTGCCAAATATGTACCACATTTCAAACCAGGTAAACAGCTCCGTGAACGGGTAGACGGTATGGACACCGAAATCATTGAGAGTCCAGATACGGAAGACACTCTCTAGTTTTTCTCAAAATTCGTTATATTCCAATTCTTGCTTTTATGGGGCGAGACCTCGCAGTGATTAAGGCATAATCGTTATCTTTTCGCGAAATTGGACTAGAGCGTCAGCGCAGCGAGATATTGACTACAAAAAGTCATGTGCAAATTAGAGTTTATTCATTTTCCTATATCGCTAAAATGTACCCGCAGTTAAATATCGTTAATCGGACCATTATCCGGAGGCCAGCATGTCTCGACTAATTAAATTATGCATATTTCTGTTGGTGCTGTTGTTAGGCCTGTTATTTCACCTGCGCAACGCTCAATCGGTGTTAGTTGATTATTATCTTGGTGTTCTTGAATTACCATTTTCGGCGACTGTTGTGTTTGTATTAACTCTAGGAGTTGTACTAGGTGTTCTGGTGAGCATACCGCTGCAAGTAAGACTTAAGCGTGAAAATACCCGTCTGCGTAAACAAGTAACTGTTACAGAAAAGGAAATCACTGCCCTGAGAGTTATTCCTGTTAAGGACAGTTTATGAATGCAGCAGATCTGCTGGTTTTCATTAGCCTGTTACTACCGCTGGCATTTATCTCAGGCTGGTGGGTAGCGCGAAAAAATAGAAGGAACGATTCTAGCGAATCAGCTGCAAATATAAATCCTGAATACTTCAAAGGACTTAATTATGTTCTAAATGAACAGCCTGACAAGGCGATTGAAGTATTTATAAAAATGCTTGAGGTTGACAGTGAGACGGTCGAAACTCACCTTGCCCTGGGCAATTTATTCAGACGTCGTGGTGAAGTTGATCGCGCGATTCGTATCCACCAAAATCTAATTGCCAGACCAAACCTCAGTCAGGAACAACGATCTCTCGCATTGCTAGAGCTTGGTATGGATTACATGAGGTCAGGCCTGCTGGATAGAGCTGAGGGTCTATTCAAACAGCTTATTGAGATAGGTGCTTATACGGCCAGAGCAACTACACAATTACTTGAAATATACCAACAGGAAAAGGATTGGGATAACGCAATTGTATATGCTAGACGATTGGATGCCACGTCGGATAGAAAATACGATGCAGTTATTTCTCAATTTTATTGCGAACTTGCCAGTGAACATATTGTGGCGGGCAAAATAAAAGAAGCCAGAGAGAATTTGCGCAAGGCGCTAAACATGGATCCCCGATGTGTTCGAGCCAGTATATTGGAAGCGGAGTTGTTGCAAACTGAAGAGAAATATAAATCAGCCTTAAAGGCCTATAAGAGAATCGAAAAGCAGGATGTTGATTACATCTCAGAAGTAATCAATCCCATTTTGATTTGTTATCGGAAATTGGGACAGCTACCGGAAGCCATTCGTTATCTGAAAGATACTCTACAAAAGTACCAGGGCATCACGCCGATGTTATTTCTAACGGAGTTAATCATTGAACAAGAAGGAGAGGAAGAAGGTATCGAATTTTTGTCCGCAGAGTTGCGTAAGAGGCCGACTGTAAAAGGAGTTGATCGTCTACTGAAATATGTTATGCGCGAAGTGGATGCGGAGATCCGGGACAAACTGGGAACGATCAAAGAGCTAACGGGAAAATTACTTGATAACAGATCTGCATATAAATGCCAGCAATGTGGATTTGATGCCAAGTTACTCCACTGGCAATGTCCCAGTTGTAAAAACTGGACTTCAATTAAACCAGTATATGGTGTTGAAGGTGAATAGCTCCCGCATTATTGTTTCACTGGATTTTGACAAAGCAGATTCTGCATTGGCGCTTGTGGCTGAACTTGATCCGGGAAAATGCCGATTAAAAGTTGGTAAAGAATTATTTACCAGCGCGGGTCCAAATTTAATTGAAAAGCTGGTAAGTCAAAAATTTGATGTTTTCCTTGATCTAAAATATCACGATATCCCGAATACCGTGGCCAGGGCATGTTGCGCGGCGGCTGAATTGGGGATATGGATGTTGAATGTTCACGCGCTAGGGGGGCGAGCAATGTTAAGCAGCGCTCGTGAAGCGATCGACAAAAGTAGTCATCAACCATTGTTAATTGCAGTAACGGTTCTGACCAGTTTATCTTCTGATGATCTTGTTGAGTTAGGCATTACATCATCTGTTGAAGAACAGGTTATACGCTTAGCCAGGTTGTGTCAGCTAATTGGCCTGGATGGTGTTGTTTGTTCTGCGCATGAAGCGAGCTTAATACGTAAGCAGCTGGGTCCGGATTTCAAATTGATAACTCCTGGTATCAGGCCTGCGGGCAGTGCGACCGATGATCAAAAACGTATTATGACACCTGCAAGGGCAATCGCTTTGGGTAGCGATTATCTAGTTGTCGGGAGACCCATAACGCAGGCACGAGAACCTTTACAGGCTTTACTGGATATTGAATCAGAAATTGAGTCGGTAGATGGGCCATAAGCCTTAATCTGTGAAGCAGGCCTAAGTAGTTAAATATGAGTAAGCAAGAATATCTCAGCGCGTTAATTCCTGAACTTCCAGACAAAATTGAGACTCGTCGATATTGGGGGCGTTTACACGGAAGTAGCAGGGCGTTAGCGATAATTTCCGCAGTGGATATAAGTAAAAAACTTTTGGTGGTGGTGACTGCAGATTTAAATAGTGCGCGTCAACTTCTACAGGAGTTGCATTTTTATAAGCCAAGAAGCAGCACCTATCCGATCTTATCCTTTCCTGACTGGGAAACGTTGCCCTACGATTTATTTTCGCCCTATCAGGATATTATTTCGCAAAGATTAGCGACGCTTGTAACGCTGTCTACTCTTGAATCAGGAATATTAGTGGTGCCCGTGAGTACCGCCATGCACAGGTTGCTACCCGGTGATTATCTGTTGGCACATAGTTTATTGTTAGCGAAAGGTCAAAAGTTGGAACTAAATGAGTTTCGTAGCAATTTACAAAATAATGGCTATCGCATCGTCTCACAGGTAAGTGAGCATGGTGATGTGGCAATACGGGGTTCCTTGTTGGATATCTATCCGATGGGTAGCGACGCGCCTTATCGCATCGATTTATTTGATGAGGAAATTGATAGTATTAGAGTCTTTGATCCAGAATCACAACGTTCCTTAAATCAAGTGGATTCAATTCGAATACTGCCGGCTCGAGAAGTGCCAATGAGCGATGAACATGTGGCACGCTTTCGAAAGAACTGGCGCTCTCGATTTGAAGGTAATCCTAACAATTCGCCTGTTTACCGGGATGTCAGCGATGCCATCGCGCCAGCAGGCATTGAATATTACCTACCTTTATTTTACGCAGAAACCTACAGTTTGTTCGACCATCTTCAAGACGAGTGCCTGGTCGCTCTAGATGAAGATGTCAGTGCTGCTGCTGAGCGTTTTTGGCAGGATATAGAAGAGCGTTTTGAGCAACGCAGACATGATGTTGAGCGTCCATTATTACCGCCAGGAGAGGCATTTTATAACCCACATGAATTTTTTACTCGTATTAAACCCTTTGGGCAAATTCACATCAGCATTATGGCTCGCGATAAGGCCCGTGCCGGGAGCCTGAATTTTGCCAGCAGATTACCAGTCAATCTAAGTATTGACGCAAGAGCAAAGGAGCCTTTGGGTATTGTGCAACGATTTCTTCGGGACTTCGATGGTCGCGTACTTTTTGTTGCAGAATCCGCTGGCAGACGCGAAACGATATTGGAAATATTTAACACACATGGTCTGCGCGTAAAACAGTTTTCTAATTGGCAAGAATTTTTGACTGACTCAGCCTCAACGGGATTAACAGTGGCACCCCTGGAGCAAGGGGCAATATTGGAAGATCCTAATATTGCGATAGTTAGTGAGACGCAGTTGTTTGGTGAGCGAGCTCAACAAAAGCGCTTACGTAAGCGCAAAAAACAGGACACGGATGCCATTGTCCGCAACCTCACTGAATTGACCATTGGCGCACCAGTAGTGCATGAGGATCATGGCGTTGGCAGATACCTGGGTTTGGTAACTTTAGTTGTAGAAGATATTCCCGCTGAATACATTTATCTCGAATACGATCAAGGCGATAAACTCTACGTGCCCGTGGCCTCTCTCGACATTATTAGTCGTTACAGCGGCGCTGATCCTGAACACGCACCTTTGCATCGTCTGGGCTCAGGTCAATGGCAGAAAGCCCGGCGCAAGGCAGCGGAAAGAGTACGCGATGTTGCCGCGGAGTTGCTTGAACTTCACGCTAGGCGAGCCTCACGTCCAGGGCATAAATTCGAGCTGGATGAAGAAGCTTTGCGTGCGTTTGCACAGGGCTTCCCCTTCGAAGAAACCGCGGGGCAGATCGAAGCTATCGACGACGTCACAAACGATATGAAAGCATCCAAATCTATGGACAGACTTATTTGTGGAGACGCCGGGTTTGGTAAAACTGAAGTCGCGATGCGTGCCGCTTTCATTGCTGTTAATAATAATAAGCAAGTGGCGTTGCTGGTGCCGACGACTTTACTGGCACAACAGCATTATCAAAACTTTACCGATAGATTCGCGGATTGGCCGGTTGACATACAAGTATTGTCGAGATTTCAATCGAAAAAAGAACAGGACAAAACGATAGCCGGTCTCAGGGACGGTAAGGTCGATATTGTCATCGGCACGCATAAATTATTACAGGGCAATATTCATTACGCTTGTTTGGGGATGGTTATTATAGATGAGGAACACCGTTTTGGAGTTCGGCAAAAAGAGGTGTTTAAATCCCTACGTGCAGAGATTGATGTCTTGACCTTAACAGCTACTCCTATTCCGCGAACATTAAATTTGGCTTTGTCTGAATTACGAGATTTATCTATTATTGCGAGTCCACCCTCACGCCGTCTCGCAGTAAAGACCTTTGTTCAAGAATGGAATGATGAAATGTTAAAAGAGGCGCTGTTACGCGAAATAAAAAGAGGCGGACAGGTTTATGTTTTGCATAATAAGGTAAAAGACATTGATGTCATGGCTCAAAAGATCGAAGCGTTGATCCCGGAAGCACGAGTACAGATTGCGCATGGGCAGATGCCGGAAAAGCAACTCGAACAGGTCATGCTTGATTTTTATCATCGACGTTTCAATATTCTTGTGTGTACCACAATTATCGAAACCGGCATTGACGTGCCAAGTGCCAATACTATTATTATTAATCGTGCGGACAAATTTGGATTGGCGCAGTTGTATCAATTACGGGGTCGCGTAGGACGATCGCACCACCGCGCCTATGCCTATTTGCTCGTCCCGCCACGCAAATCAATGACCCAGGATGCGCATAAACGACTGGAAGCTATTGAATCGCTGGAAGAACTCGGTATTGGATTTACGCTTGCGACTCATGATCTGGAAATACGTGGAGCAGGCGAAATATTGGGTGAAGGACAAAGCGGGCAAATTCATGAAATTGGATTTGGTTTGTATATGGAGTTACTCGATCGCGCAGTGAAAGCAATGCGGGAAGGCAAGCAACCAGAGCTGGATCGACCTCTTGATCATGGAACCGAAATTGATCTTCATATTGCCGCCCTTATCCCCGAAGATTTTTTGCCCGATGTGCACACTCGCTTGATTATGTATAAACGAATAGCCAGTGTCAGTGACGAAAGCGAGTTAAGCGAATTACAGGAGGAAATGATTGATCGTTTTGGTCTCTTGCCAGATCCGATTAAGAGCCTTTTTAAAATTGCAAAACTAAAACTGAAAGCAGGACCGCTGGGTATTCGCAAGATTGAACTGGGTGAAAATGGTGGACGATTATATTTTAATGAGCAGACTAATATTGATACTGGTAAGCTCATAAATTTGATACAGTCACAGCCGCAGCGTTATAAATTAGATGGACAGAATAAACTACGAATCATCCAGGAAATACCGGATAGTGCCGCTCGCTTCAAGGTGCTTTCGGATTTGCTCGAGTCTATTACTATGAGGGACGCCGCTTGAAATCGAAATATAGTCTGAATGTAGTAGCTGCGCTTTTCGGATTACTTCTTACTTTCCCCGTTAATGCTGCCTGGTATCAGGTCGAAGTGATTGTATTTGATTATTTGTCACCGAAATTTGATGGCGAACTATGGTATGAGAACCCTGGCTTACCAGACAGGACTGATTCCATTGAACTAATAACTGAACTCGCAGATGGTGAAGATCAAACGGCAGTCTCAACGACTAAAGAAAATCAAAATCCGGACCCACAAGCAAGGAAACGGAAGTTAATCCCTTATTTGCAATTATCGAAAGATAATTTACGCCTCGAGGGAATACAAAGAGTATTGAAATTGTCAAACGAGTATCGCCCATTAATGCATCTGGCATGGCAACAACCTGGATTGAGTTCACAGAGAGCTCGCGCGATACATATACAAATGTTCGAAGAAGTCGACGAATCTTCTTCTGGACAGCCTGAAAATATTGTTGCCCTCGGCAATGAGACGATCCTGGCAAATGAAAATTATCAGGTGCTGGATCTAATATTCGATGGAACAATTCGATTGCGCAGTTCAAAGTTTTTGCATGTTGACGTGGATATTGCTTACTTTCCAGAGTATTTCTCAGGCGAGGGGCCACAGTACACAGATGATGATAGCTTGTTTGTTCAACAGCAAGCTGACTATGTGAGACTACAGGAAAGCCGTAAAATCAGACTGAATGAAATACATTATTTTGATCATCCTTTGTTTGGGTTGATATTGAGGGTCAGTCGTTTGAGTGCCAACTAGATCCAGGGAAAATTCATTGGGAATGTGAATAAGGCTGTGCTTATCAGTTGGAAGGTCTAGTTGCTGATGCCGATTTGGGAAAAGTCTGGAAGTGATTTTTGACATTACTTTCAAGTAAATAAAAAAACCGCCCTTGTTTGCACAGGGGCGGTTAAAAAATCCCGCTATCTCAAGGGGAGGAGGTCTAGCGGTGTTACAACATTTTATTTTACAGCGAACATGTCTTTTGCGATGCGTTGCAGTTCATTTGTATACGCATTGCCAAGCTCAACCAGGGTTCGGGTATTTTCTACCAGGCTATCGCTAAATTGTTGACTAAGCTCAGCTTGAGTACTGAGATAGCTCTTCCAATCGTCCGCATCTTTGACAGCTGTGGCTCCCTTAACTTGTGCAATACCAATTCTGGCATTTTCTTCAACAGCCCTGAGTTGCAAATTACTAACTGTTTCAATATTTTTGATGCTTAATGCATTTATTTCTTTAATGGGTTCTACGAATTTTTCAAATTGTGCATTCATTAAGGTTTCTCCTGATGTTATCGAGTAATGCTGCAATGCATCATAATAAAGTTATTGCTGCGTTGCAACAAATAATTTAATTATTGTGCAATTACGGCAGATCAAGTAAGAGAGGAAAAAACAAATTAAAAAACAACGAGTTAGTGATATTTTTCGAAATATTATGTCTATTTTGAGATTTTTTTAAAGTTGCCATCACTATTTTGTAAGTAGATTTGCTCTTGTGCATCCATCACAAAGGCTGATGTGGCTCCGCTCTCTCCTTGATAACGAAAATGTCTGGTATTAACCGGGTACAGTGTTTTGATACTGTTATTAGAATATAGAAGCAAGTTACCGTCTTTTGTCGACACAATAACTTCATTTTTGTGTAATTTCGAATCTGAAAATCTTTCTGTAACGGCTTTATATACGCCCGTAAATAATCGTAATTTCTCCTCGCTCAATGGATAAAGTGGCGGTTCAAAGACCTCATGATTTTTACCAATGAAATCTTCTATTTTATGTCTTATCTTCAATAAAGCATTGTTATTAAAGGTG
>JBLIML010000019.1:0-33526 GCA_047638675.1 Planctomycetota bacterium
TATGGAATAACCAAATGGAATAAATCTTCTTTCTAAGATTCATAATTTCATTAATGGAAGCCCGTAGTTCAGATGACCATTCAATAACCATCTTCTTGCCGGATGAATTTGCTGTTTTTCTCGGCGTAATATGAATTCCATCTTCTTGTAAGTCTGAAATCTTAATAGACAGCATGTCACCACGCCTAAGGCCTGTCAGGAGCTTTAACCGAATGTAGGCACGAATGAAAGGGGAGACGACTGTAAGCGTTTCCTGTACTTCCCAGTCTTCAACATAGCGTCGTCGCGGTGGGGTGCTGAATTTTTGTACTTTGCCTTTAACAGGATGGTTTTCACACAGACCCCATTCAATCGCCTTGGTGAAGCAATGGCTCAGGACCTCAATATCCCTATTGGCTGCTGTCTTGCCTTCCTTGCCCCGTATATCCCGATACTGATACACGTGTTTCGGTTTAACACTTTCAATTGGCATTTGACCGAACACAGGCCTTAATTTTCGAATCGATATCAGGTTCGACTCCTGCGACTTCGGTGCTTTCAGTGGGATCACTTCTAGCGCATAACGGTCAAGTAATTCGCCCATGGTTTTAGCATCGGCGTAAAGTTCAAGTCTTTCGGCCCAGGTGCGATAGGCTTCGGATAGTGTCTTGCCCAGACGATATTCTTTTTTGCCATCCCATAATTCGGACAGTTCCTCAGGGACACGGTAGTAATACGCGCCATGCTTTAATCGGCAGCGTGCTGGCAGTCCTCGGTTCTCTGATTTGCGTGCTTTGGGCATGATCAGAAGGAACTGAAATTAGGCTCGTGCTCTTGCGTCTTCGAGGATGATGCTAGTCCCCCCATTTCGACTTCAAAGTGTGCACGTGATACCAGCGGCTGCCCATCAGGGCGGATCTTGACGGTGAACCCCAAACTTCGGAGTATCTTAATCTGGGCACTCGCTTTCACTCTGCCGGTGATACCCTGCAATTCTTCGGGTGTCAGATGTATGGGTGACTTACTCATGCTGTCTATCGGTTCTGTTTCCTCTAAACGCCGCTATTTCGTTAAGCCACGTATTGATTTTTTCAACAGTCTCTTTGAACCATTCATAATATCTCCCCTGCACTCACTCGATATTTTCCTGTACGCGCAGGAACAACCGGGTGAGATTGAGTATCACGGCACTGTTCGGTGTCTCCACGGTTAAGGTGTCATCGAACGTCGTGCGCAGATAATTTTCGTGCTGAGGATCATCAAGGCTGGATAGAATGCCTAGATGTGGCTCGCCAGCCGATACGGCCCAGTTAACGACATCATCGTTCCAGCTCAATGCCAGGAAGACGTTACAGACGCCCTGAGACGCCCAATTCCAATCCTTTGTGTCTTCGTAGGTATCAAGCATCATGTCAAAATTCTCGCACAATAAGGGCATCGGTACTTTCCAGCGGGACAGTTGGTACTGACAAGTTAACTCACAAAAATGGATAATGTGAGAATGAATACATATAAACGTCATCGGTTTCCAGCCGATATCATCAGCTATGCTGTTTGGCTCTATTTTCGGTTCAATCTCAGTCATCGAGATATTGAAGATCTTCTGGCGCAACGAGGGATTATAGTCAGCTATGAAACAATCCGATTATGGTGTATCAAGTTTGGGCCGAGATATGCCAGGCGATTGAAGAGACGACACCATGGTTATGGTGACACATTCTACATCGATGAAGTCTTCGTTAAGATAAACGGCAAGCAACATTATCTTTGGCGTGCGGTCGACCAGGATGGTGAAGTAGTTGATGTGTTCCTACAGTCGCGTCGTGATGGTGCAGCCGCTAAGCGATTCTTCATACGTCTGTTGCGAAGACATGGTAGCGAACCCAGAGAAATAGTGACAGATAAACTACGAAGCTATGGTGTTGCTCATCGTGATCTCATCCCGGACACCCTTCATAACACGGCACAATATGCAAACAATAAGGCGGAATTATCTCACCAACCAACGAGAGTTAGAGAGCGAGTCATGAGGCGATTCAAGTCGGCGGGACAGGCTCAGAGATTTCTCAATGCTCATTCTGCGGTGTACAATCTCTTCAATCTTGGTAGACATTTGGTAGGTGCTGAGCATTATAGAAACCTCAGGATAGATGCGTTCGGTCAATGGGCAAGAGCCGTCGTTTGATTCAGTTCAATGGATATCTACTGGGCCGAAAGAGTTAACTTGTCAGTACCGTTGAAAGCAATTGGAATTCATAACTGGTTAAAACAACCTGTCCATGGCGAATTACCAATTCAAGCAGCAACTGGTGTTTGAAATAACCCATTACAATGAGACTGCCAATCATAGTGCTCAATGTTTATCAATTTTCTGTGGATTTCACTGCGTTGCTCACTTGGGGAATTACCATTTAGGCTGGAGTGAACCCGGTGTTGATTATAATAATCAGTGAATTCATTTAGCTTTCTTTCCAAATCGAGCGAATTCCAGAAGAACGTTTGATCCAGGCATTCCCGTCTGATCGTCCCAATAAGTCGCTCGACAAAAGGATGTGAAATTGGCGTGAATGGAATGGTTTTTATTTCGTCTACACCAAGAATGCGAAGGTTGGCCTGCCATCGATGAAATTTGAACAGCGGGTCATGATCAGTACTGATATAAGTAGGCGTAGGATGCTTGGCGGTAGCCTGATTAAACATTCGGCATAATACTGGACCATTAACAGGTCCAACCTGTATACCAAATCCAATTATTTTTCGACTCCATTTATCCATGACCAACAATACCCAATGAGATTTCAAGGTAATGGATTCACATCTGAATAGGTCAATACTCCAGAGACTATCCTTCATATTTCCTATTAATGACAGCCATGAAGGATCACGATAGCGATTGGGATCGGGCTTGTAGTACATGATCAGTATCCGACGAACCACATCTTTATTAATATCAATACCAAACCGGTTCGAAATGAGTAAAGCGATCTTGGGACAGCCGTAGGCAGGATTACGTTTTTTTACTTTGAGAACAAGTTTGACGATTTCATCACGCGGACCTTTCGGTCCAGACTTGCCTTTACGGGTCGAGCCAAACAACTGACGGTACTTTCTTTTCACTAGCGCCCGATGGAATGCCAGTAGCGTGGATGGTCTAATGATAATAGCTGTTTTGAGAATTCTGCCAGGTCTTATTAGCATCGTAAGCCATCCGAGAATAAATCTATCTAGCGGTCTGAGGGCAGGGGCTCTTTTTCGAGGACGATTCAATATAAGAAGTTGGTGCTTAAGTAACAGATTTTCAGAAATGATGGCGTTAACACCGCCCATTCGGCTCACCTTTATGAGCAAGGTAATGGTATTAATAAGCAGGAATAAAAGTTGTCTCATGGCAATGTATCTTATGGACGGATCCACGGACAAACAAGACTGATATTATTAACGGAATTATGCTGTAATTACTAATTCGCCATAGACAGGTCACACCGCTGCAACCGCGGACATTCGGAGTCAGCTTTGGTTACAAGTTCTAACTTAGCTACATATTTTATAGCGTAGTTACGATTCTTCGTGGCACAAGGAAATGCCATCAGGTATTGTGTACCTATCTGTAAGAGAAGGTAAATAACTATGGAAACGGTTAGCCAATTCAATTCGACAATATCAGCATGTCACACGGGCCATCACCAGCTCTCCATGAAATGTATTCTGCTGCTGATATTGTTTGCCGGCACCATTGCAACAGGCTGCATAGCTGCAGATCCCCACACTGGTATTAGTGCAGATCTAATCCTTCACAACGGGAAAATCGTTACCGTTAACCCGTCTTTTGATATAGAAGAGGCAATCGCCATTCGTGGTGAAAATATTCTTGCCGTGGGGAAAGATGAAACAATTCAAGCATTGGCCGACCCTGACACGCGCATGGTTAACCTGAAAGGTAAAACAGTCATTCCCGGATTAATCGATGGGCATTACCACTTCATGAACAAGGCAGTCTCTTTCCATCGGGGTGTAGACGTGGCATTGGTGGAGTCTATTGACGAAATGGTAAAAAGGATTAAGAAAAAAGTGGAGCAAACCCCTGCAGGGGAATTGGTTTATACAACGTCCGGTTGGCTACCCCAACAATTCAAAGAGAAGCGCGTACCGACCAGGTACGATCTTGATCCGGTTTCACCGAACAACCCGGTCATTGTGGTGGGTGGGCACTCCCTGTATTTGAACAGTTATGCCTTGCGACAGGCAGGCATCAGCAAAGACACCGTCTCACCTGAGGGTGGTGCGATTGCAATGGACCCTGGGACAGGAAAGCCGACGGGAAGGTTGATTGAAAATGCGAAAAGACTAGCGAAGCAGGAATGGACTATAGGTGTGGCTACACATAAACAGAAGCTGGAAGCTATAAAAGCCAGTCAAAAGAAATTGAATGCGGCCGGCATCACCAGTATTCGGGAACCCGGTATTTCGGCAGCTGATATGAGAGTCTTTCAGGAACTCCATGATAACGACGAACTCAGCGTCCGCGTAAGTATGAACTATAGTCTGGATCCAGCTAAAACTGCGGAACAACTGATCAAACAACTGGAAACCTGGGGAGTCAGTACCGGCTTTGGTGATCATAAACTGCGTATCGACGGTATCGGCGAGTTTGGCATAGACGGCGGTTTTGAGGGCGCACTGATGTCCGAACCATATATGCATGCCCCTGGAAATGAGAACCCCAAAGAATATTTTGGTCTGCAGAGAATCCCCACGAAAAAATTTGAACAGGTGCTGCAAGCCATGAGCAGACTCGGTTGGCGGGCCAGTATACATATTGCCGGTGATCGCGGTCTCGATATCGCCCTCGATGCATACCAAAAAGCAAGCCAATTAAAACCGATAGCTCCAAAACGCTGGGTCATAGAACATGCGCATTACACCAGACCCGATCAGTTCAAACGGATTAATGATCTCGGCCTCGTTATTTCAACGCAATTCCATCCCTATATGGCAGCACAAAACATGACTTATTTCTGGGGTGAAGAAAGATCGTCAAAGGCCATGAGGATGCGTGATTGGCTGGATGCCGGTTTGATAGTGGGTGGAGGGAGTGACTGGAGTTTGCTGCCGGCCAACCCGTTCTGGATGATTTATTTCTGGGTGACACGCGACACCAGACTGGGTGGCGTCATTGGTTATGATCAACGGATCAGCCGGGAAGAGGCACTTCGTGTCATGACCATCAATAACGCCTACATAACATTCGAAGAGAATATAAAAGGCTCACTTGAACCGGGTAAACTAGCCGATCTGTTAGTGCTTTCCGATGACGTTCTCACGGTAGCAAATGATAAAATTAAAGAGATCACGCCGCTGTTAACCCTTTTAGGCGGGAAAGTTGTTCACCAGACGAGCGGGGCAATCACCGTTCATTGAGCGCCAGCCCATGGAGAAGTATGTGTGTCTCTAATGGCATGAGAAAAATTTAATTTAATACGTTAAATATTAGTAATTCCAATTAAATACACAAGAGGTGGGTACTGACAACTTAACTCACAAAAATGGATAGTGTGGGAATGAATACATATAAACGTCATCGGTTTCCACCCGATATCATCAGCTATGCTGTTTGGCTTTACTTTCGGTTCAATCTCAGTCATCGAGATATTGAAGATCTCCTGGCACAACGCTGTATTATCGTCAGTTACGAATCCATCAGATTGTGGTGCAAGAAGTTTGGCCAGAAATATGCCAGACGATTGAAGCGCCGACACCATGGCTATGGTGACACATTCTACATCGATGAAGTTTTCGTTAATATAAACGGCAAGCAACATTATCTATGGCGTGCCGTTGACCAGGATGGCGAAGTGGTGGATGTGTTCCTACAGTCGCGATGTGATGGCGCAGCAGCTAAGCGATTCTTCAAACGCCTGTTGCGAAAACACGGCAGCGAACCTAGGGAAATAGTGACAGATAAATTGCGAAGCTATGGGGTCGCTCATCGTGAGTTCATCCCGGACACCATTCATAACACGTCACAGTATGCTAACAATAGGGCAGAATTATCTCATCAGCCGACAAGAGTGAGGGAGCGAGTAATGAGGCGATTCAAGTCGGTGAGACAGGCTCAGCGATTTCTCAATGTCCATTCAGCGGTGTACAATCTCTTCAACCTTGGTCGGCATCTGGTACGTGCTGAGCATTATAGAAACCTCAGGATAGATGCGTTTAGTCGATGGGGAAGCGCCGTCGCTTGATTCAGATCTATGGATCTTTACTGTGGCAAAGGAGTTAAGTTGTCAGTACCTTCGTACCGGACACATTGGTACGAAAAGTTAGTTCAGCTACTTGGCACTTGATTGCTCCAAATATTCGGAAGGGGTAAGAATTTTAATCTTTCTGAATGGATGTAACTCGGTCAAATCTGAATCGTCACTAACAATATAACCCGCTTTTGCTTGAACTGCGCATTCCAATATCATTTTGTCGTCCAAATCTGATATATCAACCCTTAGTTTCGTAGTCGTTGCTATTATATTGTATGTGCGGTGTAACTCTTCAACGATCTGAATACATTGCTTGGTAGTGAAACCAAATTTAGGACGTTGTAATACATCTCTCAATTCATCCAATATGTCTATTGATAACGTACAATCAATTTGGCCAGATATGATTTGACTGAGTATTTCTCTAGGTTTACCTCCAAACAAAATGGCTGAAATTAGAACATTGGTATCCAGAACAACATGGTGGCGATCCATCAGGTGTTTTATTTCCTGCGACGATAGGATCTGATCTCCTGCAGCACGTCTTTTTCATTCAGCTTCTTCTTTTTGGCTTGTTGATCACCATAAGCGAATATCATCTCCCAGTGCCCTTTGCGCTCTATATACATACGCGCTGCTTCGCGAAGTAACTCAGAACGTGTGCGTGATTCGTTCTTGGCCACTTTATCGATATTGGACAACAAGTCGTCTTGAAAGGATATATTTACTGTTACCATGTCACTCAGTCCATGCAAAAGAATTGAAATTAAATTATATACAAAGTTTGTATGTAATCATATTGCAATTATTTTGTCCAATAAAATTGTTGCTAACTCATACCAACAATAGGGTATGAACCGGACACATGGGTTACAGTTTTAATAAAAAAGATTGATATTCGATTCTGGACGACCCGGTTCTTTTAATAGTGATAATGACATTGCACAATAACCAGTGCATCTTTCTGGACAGTGTAAACCAACCTGTGCTCAGTTGTGATACGGCGTGACCAATAACCTTGCAAGTCTTCTTTCAGTCTTTCTGGTTTGCCAATGCCTGAAAATGGCTCTCTACAGGTATCCCGAATAATATTATTCAAGCGCTTTAATAGTTTTTTATCGTGAGTTTGCCAATATTGATAGTCTTCCCAGGCTGCCTGTTCGAAAGTAATACGAGTGATTTTCATTCGCTAAGTGCATGTTCTTTAAATTTACCTTTATTAACGTTCTCTATTGAGTGAAGCAATCTCTCAGCATTTTTCGGGCTGCGTAATAAATAATTTGTTTCAAGCATCGAGTGATAGTCTTCTTCAGACAGCACAACGAATCCTGGTTTATTTTTACCCCGGGTGATAAACAGAGGCTTGTGTGATGCCGCAACGGTGTCAATATATTTGGCAAGCTTTGAACGGAATTCAGCCATGGATAAGTTGGTCATGGAAATACCCTATATTAATGCGCAAAGTCGTAGCTTATATCAAATTACTAAATATGTACATGATTATGTACATTACTACAACTTAACATTTTCTATCTTCTGCTATTCAGTTTCTAATCTTCTAAAAGCCTACTCGAAATTCTTGATATAGAAATAAAGCTGTCGAGTACTATATACAATACGGTATGTACCGGAGACATGGTTTACACTTTTAATAAGAAAGGATTCTTGCTCTTATCGAGATTAGTTTTCAGTAAGCTGTTGTATATGACTCAAACCATCCGGGAATCCCCATTGTTCAACAATTTTTCCGTTCAGGACTCGGTGAATTGAGACTTCAGCTATTTCTATTTTGCGCCCGGTAGCTGGAATTCCCTGAAACTCTCCTTCATGCGTAGCGGTTGATATGTAACGAGTCACTACACGGTCACCATCGGCCACAATGTCCACGACCTTTTCGATCCAGTCAGGAAATGATTTATGATGGCTGCTAATAAAATCAAGCACACCGTCCTGTCCACGGGTTTCCATTCCACAGATAAAATGGGCCTGGTAATCTTCTGCATATATTTCGGGTATTAGATCATATCGTTTCTTGTTCCAGACTTCGTGATGGGCACGCAGTACAACATCGATGTTTTGTTGTTTGTAATCTTTCTCAGCCTTCTCATCATCAGGTTGAATGAGATGAAGGCCAAACTCTCTTGAATCGACAATCTTGCCGCCCATGGGAGCATGCAGGAGTTTGTCAAATTCGGGTGCGTAACCCCACATATGTCCGGTGATGGTACCTTCATTAAAGTTGTATAGAAACACAGCTGCAAGGGTTTCCGCCTCTTCACTCCAACTGATGGCGTAGACACCCGGTGCAAATGAACTTGCTCCATATTCTTCCACATCACCAATGCCCGGATTACCTTTCAAACCATGCCAGGCGACCTTTGTTTGATTTAAATAGATCAATTCCCATGCATAGCGTTCAGAATATTGAGCCACAAATCGTTTGCCCACCAGATCAGGTGGAAAAGGTGGGTCAAGAATCTCTTCCGTCGTGGGTTTTCCTATTACGCCGCCAACATGATTTAAACGCACACGAAAACCTTCATCGCCTGCTGCCGGTATTTCACCATCAATGACGACCACGATGTTTCTGTTTAAGTCCAGTATCACGCAGGTAGTAAGACGATCACTATTGTTGTAGCCATGCTTTAGGAAAAAAATACCCGGTGCCGATTCGCTTGCACTGTAATTACAATTCTCAGCAGCCTCTCCGTGCCCGCCTTTCACTCCTTTCGCTGTGAGTGTTTCATCGTCCTTGAATGTGTAATGCAGCTCTCTGCCGTCTGAAAGATGCAGGGAATGTGCTTGCCCGGCAAGCGCTTTACTTGGCCCTACAGCGTATGCGGCTAGTTCATTCTCAGGAAAGGACTCTGGTCCACCATAACCTTCACGACGTTTCCATTGATTGCTGACTTCATCGTTCATAATTCTTGCTCCAGTTGTAGATTTGACTACCTTGTCATTCCCGCACCCATTCGGGTATAAATTCCGACGGGAATCCAGTGAGATTATGAATCGCCATAGGCGATGCTTTTCCTACTGGATCCCCGCCTTCGCGGGGATGACTAAAATAGAGTAAATAAAATATAATGAGTTTCATAACTTACTAAATTGTTATCCACTAATAGATTTTAGAATTTTCGTCATTTGTTCCAATGCGTCTTACGTCGATCTGTCGTCCGCGTAGCCCGTGAGTCAGCCAGCAGACACAACATCTCGAAACACAGCGCAGCTGAAATATTTGCCGACTGTCCGGTGGGATCATTGTCGGGACTGAGCTCGGAGAAATCCGCACCGACAATATTCAGGCCTTTGGCGCCACGCAGAATTCGCCTGGTATCCAGGGCACTAACGCCAAAGGGTTCAGGTAGTCCGGTTGCCGGCATATCTACTGGATCAATACCGTCATTATCCAGGGTAAAGTAACAGGGACCATCACCGACAATCCGCCGTGCCTCTTCAATCACTGCTTGTACACCCATTTCGTGGAATTCAGTGGCGGTAACAACACGCATGCCGGTCTGGTGCGAAAAATCCCAGAAGTGCTCGGCACGCCCGCGGATGCCTATCTGTATACATCTTTCGGGATCAAGCACACCATCACGCACGGCATGACGAAACGGACTAGCATCATTAATACTTAGCACGTCCGTATCACCCGGAATAACCGCACCACCAGTATCGGCATGGGCATCAATATGTATCATCCCCAGGGGTTCATCCTCACCCAGTGCCTTCATAATGGGGTAGGTCATGGTGTGCTCGCCGCCAACGGATAAGGTGTTGATACCGGCCGCGCTGAAATTCTTATAAAGTTTATAAATTTGTTCAATACGTGGCAACATGTCTTTCTGCTCAAATTCCATATCACCGTAGTCACCCACGCTGAACAACTCAAAGGGAATGGTCTTCCATATCTCATGAACAGGGCCATACCACTGTGACCACTCCCGCAAAGCTTGCGGTCCCTTGCTGGTACTGGTGCGTAGCGGGATAGAATTTTCCATGGGGATGCCAACGCAGGCAATATCCATGTCAGCGATTTCTTTTCTGTAGGGCGCCATGTACATCCCGACATTCTTATCGCGCATGTCGCGTACATTTGCGCCTTCATCTTCCATGCGTCGAAAAATCGCGGCTACTTCGCGATTCTCCATTTCCATTGAGGGTGTATTCGCAAGTTTCCGGTACTTCTGTAGACGCTCTTCACTTATCTTTGCCATATTTTAATTCACTCTGGTTATCTGGTTTTCAAAAATATTAGTTCTCTTTTGCTACAAGTTGGGCCGCCGGTAATATCAACATCAGACCAAGTGGGATTGAGACGATGCCATAAATCAGACAGGGAAGCAGCACATCAGTATTGCCTATTAACAGTGCGGCGATGGCGGGGCCAGCGGCAAGTCCGGCAGGAAAGGTCACTGCAAGTCCAGTCAATAGTTTGCCATTGTCATCTATGGCCGCAACTATCGCGGACATATAGGGCAGGAACAAATACCAGCCAAAATTAAACAGACAAGCGGCAACTGTAAACAGTGTCGTTCCGCTTAAGAAGATCAAAAGCATTATCGATAATGCAGAAATGATCATGCTTACTGACAGGGGAATCGTGCGACCGACCTTATTCCCTAGCAGGATAGCCATCGTTGCACCGGCGATTGCGGCTAACAAACTGACAAACAAGGTGTTACCAACCGCGGCTCGATCAATTCCCCAGGACATGCCGATACGTTCCATGTAAACCCATACCCCTGCCTGACCACCGTAATAGATAAACAGACCCAATAGGCAAAGTAGACCCAGGAGAAAGCGCCGTGACATGCCTGATTTACCACTCGAACTTTCAAGTGGAGGGCGTCCATAGGGATAGAAACCTACAGTAAGACCGAGAAACGCGGCCAGCGCCGCCCAGATCAGAAACACAAAATCAATTCCATAACTGGCGATGACGATCGGAAAAACAATCATTCCTAGAGCACCAAGTGCTAATTGCCCAACGGTCCACATGCCATACACCCTGTCGGGGTCTCGCATTAAGCCAATTACCTGGATCGTCATTGTCATCACCAGGCCAGAACCCAGGCCGGCGATAAATCTGCACAATACAAAGAGAGACAAACTGTCCACGAAAAGAAGTGATGCGTTACCGAGAATCATGATGAGCAGTGCTGCAGTCATAATCTTGCGCCAACTCAATCCTGCAATGGCAAAAAGGACTGCGCTTCCTATTGTAAAACCCGCCATTTCAGTGGAGATGATCAGACCTGCTTGTGATTCAGATACATCAAGCTTTGCGATATATTCACCGACAAGAAGTGGCCCCATGAAGAGGGCCAGCAGCGCGATCGCGGATCCGATTACGACACTGATGACACTACCAATATTATCTACATCGAATTCTTTAGACTTGTCACTAGCTGCCGTAGGATTGTTGGACATAATATTTGATGCGCCACCATAAAATCTGAGTGAATAAATATTACAGGGATTTTCCGGTAATTAGATGTGGAGAATGACAGAAGATTATGTGGAAACTGGCCAAATTTCAGGCGTTCAGCTTACGGTAAGCAGATGGCGTCTGCCCGGTCCATTGTTTGAATGCATGGCGAAAGTTGGAGGTTTCAGAGTAGCCGAGCAGGAAGGCAATTTCATCAATTGAAAGGTCTGTACGTCTCAGGTAGTCCAGAGCCAGTGCTTCCTGCACCTCATTCAGTACCTTACGAAATGACGTGTTTGCGACTTGTAAATGACGACGCAGTGTTCTGGTACTCATACAAAGCGTTGATGCCACCGAATCTACATCGCGGCGGTCACATGAATTTTCATAGATGATCCTGCGCACTCGATCAACGATATCCACACCCCGTCCGAGCTTGTCTAGCAATTCACGGCAGCGTGCTTCGCATATAGCTTGCGATTCCTTATCGGCGTTCTTTAGCTTCAGATTTAAAAGTGAAGCATCGAAATTCATCTCGATAAGGTCCTGATCGAACAGAACTGGGCACTGAAACAATTCTTCGTAATTTTCTTTTCCATCGGGCGGGGGATAATCCAGATGGAGTGACTTAAGCTTGAACTTGCCCGCAGTCAGTTGCTTGCAGAGGTTAAAATTGCCACTCAGCATCTCTTCCACGCCAACCCTGCGAGCGGGCTCTACCGGCAACACGTCTACAGATTGCCAGTGTGCCAATTTCCCATCGATCTGTAAAAGTTGCCGCGCAATCGGGCCAGCCACGTCAAAATATTGATTAAAGATTCGAATCGCCTGTCCCAGGTTGGCGGCAGTTTGCATGGCGTAGCCCCAAACACCATGATGATGGGGCATAACGCGTTGTCCACTTAACAGACCGACTGTGGGGCACTTAGATTGACTCGCAATATTGGCGTAAATGCAGATTTGCTGGGTAACAGTGATCAAATTAGCAGGGTCAGCAAGGTCGGCCGCTGAGAGCCCCGTTCCTTTTAGCAGCTTGACTGGCTCAACACCTTCTTCAGCTAATACCTCAAGAAACATTCTTGAATAGATAACCGGCTCAAGCGGAATGCCCAGATTGAACCGGGGTTTTACCGATGGATTTATATAGGTCTCCACTGCCGTACACGCTCTTTTAATAATGTCTTCTAATCATACCGAATTCCTGAGCTGCTGAGTGCATGAAATAATTGAAAACGGACCAATAAAATTATTACTAACTCATACAAACAAGTACTTAACTCCATAATATATTGGACAGGGCAAGGTAATTATTCTTATAAGTAACAGTGTTTTGAGTATCAGTCTACGAACCCGGGCCGCTCATGTGCATCCATGCACTCACGGCATTAGTGCTTCCTGCACGTCAGGCCGGAGGTTCGAATGGTTCATGCCGGACACATAGTTGACACTTTGGAGCAAAGTGTTATTCGATGGTATCTATTCCGGCCATGGACTACTTGACATACTATATATGGTATACATACTTTATTTGGTATGTGGCACATTTATGAACATCGCCGAGTTGCCCGCCAACCAGGCTCCCTTCCCGAAGGTATGCTGAAAAGGTACGAAAAATGGAAAGATATCGTAAATGTATCTGGACCAGAAGGATTACGATTAATTAAAGGGTTTCACGATGAATCTCTACGGGGAGAATGGAAAGGTTGTCGTTCATCTCGTTTGGGAAATAAGTATCGAGTCATCTACAGAATTGAACGAGATCAAATTCTTGTTCAAATTGTAAATATAGCTGCCCAAGATTATCGGAAGAAATAATATGAAAGATTACAGAATTGCTAAAAAACGAATTGAGGTTACAGTCGGTGAATCTGTGCGAATCATTCGCGAATTGCAGGAAATGAGCCAGAATGATTTAGCACGCTCATCTGGTATTCCTCAATCTACTATTTCAGCTATAGAAAATGATCGAGTTAATCTTGGTGTTGAACGCGCCAAGCAACTTGCTCGTGTGCTGAAATGTCACCCGGCAGTGTTAGTATTTCCAGGGTGGGATATAAATCATGAGGAGGCAGCGTGATGACAGATGGCCTGAGTACCGCCGATGCATTCGAGGCATTTGAACTGTATACTCTGCCTTATCTTCTTTCCGGGAGTGAATAGTAAATGAACATAGATAATCGATCGCCGTCAATTGCCGCGGAACGCATCCTGGTTTTATCAGGCGTTAGTTACATTTTTCTGGCCATGGTGCTCGGTGTGCTTTTTGCCTTCGTTGTTTCACATGTGGCCAATTCGGGGATGAAGGAAGCCTGGACAGGGATTATGTCTGCGGTCTCCGTGGGTGACTCGGCGGCGGTCAGGGAACACTTTGCCTCGATTGCAGATTTGTCGGCGATGCGTGGTCGCATCATGAACAGTCATTCCCACCTCGGTGCCAGCGGTCTATTGGCCCTGCTGCTGGCGATACTCCTGCCATTGACGCGCTTGTCGATGAATACGAAACGTCTGCTTGCCTGGAGTGTGTTCAGTGGTGTCATACTGCAATTTGCAGGCGTGTTGTGTGCCTATTATGTTGATTTTCGTGCTATCTACATAGCAGACCTGGGCGCAGCAATGTTGTTTATCGGTGTGGCCATTGTGCTCTGTGGCCTGGTCAGGCGCGGTGATGGTGCTGCGGATGTGGCAGCTTATATACAATCGCGGCTCAGCTCCGCATCGAGTCGTTTATTGCTGAAGGCGGGCGTAATATTGTTGCTGCTAGGCATGTTACTGGGCATGTACCTTGCGTGGTTGATCGTAACGGGGGAGGAAACGCAGTCCTTGGCTGCCGTTTCACAATCGGTTGAACACCTGATGGAGAAAGACGTTAGTGCGGCCCAGTCGGCCATAGCAACATTCAAATTTACACAAGCAAAATCGGGAATCAATGCAGCCTCCCACTCCCACGGACCGGTGCTGGCATTATTCATGTTGTTGCTGGCCCTGCTACGGCCCATGATCAACCTGGGGGAAAAGTTTTTCAGGTTTTTTTGTATCGCATTTTCTGCATTGAGTTTTGCTCTCCCCCTGTGGATATTCCTGGCAATCAATGTCTGGTTTAATTTTCGCTTTTTTGCCAATTACACAGGTATCCTGCTGGCCTGTCTGACAATGGTTATTATTTACGGTGTGGCCAGCTATAAAGTTGAAAACAATGACGTGATAGGGGAGGAAGGGTAAATGGAAAAACTTCAACTGCGCCTTATTATTACGGGACTGGTTATCATTCTGCTTGGTTTTCTTTACGGCATGGTCCATACCCTCGCTGTCGATCATGCACCCCGCTTGCAACTTAGAGAGGATTATAAAGTAGCCTTTACCCAGGCTGCTGACAGGGGGCTCGATGATCGCACTTCTAAATCGACATTGAACAGCATCGATAGTGTCAATGCCCGCAGTGTTGAATATCAGCGGGCCATCGGCGCGCATACCCACGCGATTTACCTGGGACTGGTGATCATTGTCCTCGGTCTGGTTTTAAATTTTGCCCTTGGAAATTCCCGTTATAAATCACACATCGCTATTTCACTGGGTGCGGGCGCGGTAATATATCCTCTGGGTCTGGCTCTGCAAGCGAGCGGTAATATACGCGCCGGTGAGGGTTTGGCCCTGTTGGGTTCCGTTGCAGTTATCGGCTGCATGGGCGTGATAGTGTTGAAGCTTCTCGGTAAAAATCGTGCAGATGAGTAAGTAAAAGCTGTCCATGACGAATTAATATTTCAGGCATGGGTTAGAGTCTAAAATAAAGCTGAGTAATTTGACTGCTCGACTCCGTCTGGAAAATACGTTCCTGACATAAGCACCCGAATATGTCCTATATTCGTCCTGATTCGTTCTACCTCGGTCGTTGTTCGGTCTCTGTTTCAGACTCGACTCTACCACTCACTTCCATGTGAGTGTCCAGACACGACTCTACGTCCTCCATACCGATGTACACTATTTGCATGGCACGTTGTACCGTTGTGTATTTTTTGAATGGCACGTTATCCATGTGGGCAACCGAGGTACTTCCGGGCGCGCCATTTTTACGATGGTCCGTACCGGGCACGTAGTTGACACTTTATACCGGAGACATCGTTTACACTTTTAGTAAAAAAGGATTGGTCGCCGGTTTTATGCGGCCTTCCTCCTCATCAAAAAAACCGAGGTTCATAATTAAGGAAGCTGACCAGCCAGATGCTGTCAACCACTTCACGTAGCCCTACTTTTTGATCTGCAAAAACGGTCGAGAGATTAATCTTTCGCTTACCGATGCATATCATACCATTTTGGGTGATACGAATGGTTCATTGCATTAGTAGCCGGATAACAGTTATCCCGGAAATAATCATCGAAAATTAGTCAGGAGGGAGTGCAGATGAGAGCTTATGTCAAACATGCCATCAGGTGTTTTTGATGCCGTGAAACGTTCCGATGATGGTAATCCCTGAAAGCGATTTCCTATCCGTACAGGTAGTAAAAGCTTATAATGCCTGAGTTTGTTGCAAAGTGACGTACACTAACAGAGAGACAGATGTTCAACGACTCACGGAAGATAAGTAAAATTACCGGGAAGACAGTTCATGGTCACCTTCCAATCGATTAACAATCAAACAACCTTTGTCGTATTCTTGACATTGGTTTCGATCATATTTTTGCGACCAACGACTGTTCTGGCACAGGAAGACCATGCGCTCGTGCTCGAAGAGATCATTGTCACGGCGCAGCGTCGGGAGCAAAACCTGAAAGAGGTGCCAATTTCAATCGAGGTTTTCGGTGGACGCGAAATAAGACAACAGGGTTTCCGGGACATCGATGATCTGGCGAATTTTTCGCCAACGGTATTGATCCTCCCGCGTGTCCAGGACCAGGACGTTTCGATCCGTGGCTTCGGCACGACCGGTAACGCACTGACGCTTGACCAGGCGGCGCCGACCTTTGTCGATGGCATACATTTCGGGCGGTCGTCCCAGAGCAGGATGGCTTTCATGGACCTTCAAAGCGTCGAGGTTTTGAAGGGCCCGCAACCGGTGTATTTCGGTCAGAATGCGACCGCTGGTGCCTTCAATATCCGCAGCCGCAGGCCAAGCGACTCATGGGAAGCCAATGTCGATGTCGAGTACGGTGAGAACGAAACAGCGGCAGTCGATATCGGTGTTGGCGGACCGCTCAGTGATA
Source organism: Planctomycetota bacterium (assembly GCA_047638675.1). Lineage (GTDB taxonomy): Bacteria > Pseudomonadota > Gammaproteobacteria > Eutrophobiales > Eutrophobiaceae > WLWS01. Next base: position 16,861 of record JBLIML010000019.1, read on the forward strand.
CCCTCGGTATCCGCGTTGCGGGCAAATACGACACGACGGACGGTTATCTGAAAGACGTGGTAACGCAGAGGATGCTCGGCGATTACGAAAACATCGGCGGTCGCGTCGTGCTGCAGTGGGCGCCGACTAATGCCCTTCAAGTGACTGCAAAAATTGAATCGTCGCGCCTCCGCAAGGATACCGAGACCACTCATATTTGCCGCGTCCCGGGCCTTTTGATATTCGGTCGAGACGGCCCAACCGATAATCCCGGAGAGGCACCGGGTGATGAGCGCAGCATCTGGGGTGAACCCGATATCGACCCAATAACGGGGCTCAACTCGGGTGGGGCGGGTTGGTCGGAGTCGTTCAAACCGCTCGGTAAATGTTTCGACAGCGACGATGGTATCAGCAACGGTGGGCCTTACTCTGCACCGCCCGACAATATCCGTGAAGAGAATTCGGACCGAGGCGTGCTTGATATAAGAGAGGCAGCAGAGGCTTTTACCCGGGGTGATAGAAACAAGTCCACACAGGGTTATGAGGATGTCGATGCGGACAACGGCTACGTCGAGCTGGCTTACGAATTCTCTAACGGCATTAAGGCGGAGTGGTTGGGCGGGTGGAGTTACTACAATCGCGACTATGCGCTGGACAACACCAACACGCCGTTTCTGATAAACCTTCAGGCCAGGGGTGAGGAGTTCGAGCAGCTCAGCTCAGAGATACGATTCACCTCCCCTGGTGACGGCCCCATCGAATGGATGGCTGGTGCGTACTGGCAGGATACAGAACTGTTCGCATGGTCGTCGAGCTTGAGGGCCAATGTACGTCAGGGGCAGCGCTATAACGTCATAACGGAAGACGTCGACTATAAATCCTTGTTTGCGACGATGACGTTTAACTTCATGGACGACAAGATGTCGATCGACCTCGGCGGGCGCTATGCCCATGTCGAAAAAGATATGACGGTCGTAGCCTCTGGTGCTTCGTGGGTTTATGATGTTGAGCCTGTAAGTGCTGGCGACGGCGGCCTTCCCGGATGTACCGAAGACGATCCCATTCCCTGCAATTACTTCCTGGTAGACCCGGCGACAGCGAGGATTTTTCTTCCGGTCACGCCGGGCGCGAGCCTCTGGGCCATGCCCTTTCGGCAGGAACGAGACATACCGGACGAATGGTTGCCTTCGAACGCCCTGGCCGTTGGCCTGACCGCGCAGGACTTTAACGCGGATGGGCTGGGAGGACCATGGGATGAACGTCTCACAGCAAATAAATTCGACCCACAGATTACGCTGCGCTATCGCCCGACGAACAACCTGTCGTTCTATGCGAGATATGCAAAAGCCTTCAAGATCGGTGGCTTCGATACGGGGCAGGCATCGGTTCCCAGGGACCTTGATTCGTTGATCTTCGCCTCCGAGAATGCAGAGACCTGGGAGCTGGGTGCCAAAGGCACACTCTGGGATGGTCGCTTCGGTTTTGATGTAAGCCTGTTCGAACTTAGAGTTCCAGACCTGCAAACGACCACCGAGTCGACGGATCCAGAGCAGACGACATCCACAGTGAACGCGGGCCAGCGAGTTCGCGGGCTAGAGTTCAATTTTCGAATGGCCGCGACCGAGAACCTGCGATTTATGCTGGCAGGCGCATTGATGGACGGCGAAATGACGAAATTCCCGGGCGGCGGCTGCACTGATTCGGAGATTGCGGCAGCGATATCGGACGCGAACGCTCCCTGTCAGATTTTTGATGAAGACGGTGTACTACAGGTACCGCCCATCGACTCGGGAGATGCCTTCGATGATTTTTTATCAGTCATAGATCGCTCAGGTGCCGAGGCGCCACGCACACCGGACTGGAAGTTCGTTCTGACAGCGGATTACCGTGTGCCGATCGCAGGCATGTATGAGCTGTCCTTTAATGCCAAGGGCTATGTTTCGGATGGGTATATCCTTGATGTCGAAAGCTTCAGCCAGACGGTCAAATACAATCAGCATGAAGACCTCAATCTGACGATCGGTTTCGGCGATATTGACGGTCGGTGGAGGGTGTCGTTGTTTGGCCGAAATCTGTTGGAGGCGAGGCCGTCTTACAATGCCAGGTTCGACACGTTTCCGATCGGCCTGGGCGGGGCCGGTGACAATACAGGGACTCATTTAGGCCCGTCTCAGTTTAGGACCTTCGGTCTGAAGTTCGAATACAGCCTGCGGTAAATGTCAATCTACGTAGCTCGTGTTGCTCTTACAGGCCGTCGGTTTACGTGACAGAGAAGTGGATGTAATGCGTAGATTATTTTTCGAGAACCTTGACCGCATCAAAAAGGTATTCGAAGTTGACCCAATTTGTGTCCCCGTTGTGGTTCGGAAGTGCTAATAATAAGATTGATAGAGAAGGTGGCAGTGATTGAAAAAATACTCAAACACCTGCATCTTATGTTTTGCTTCCTTTTGCTTCCTTTTGCTTTTATTGCTGGTATTGCGTTAACAATGAGCCAAAACACTTCCATATTACCAGTATGTTTTTCCGGGTTCAGTCTTTTTGTGCAATTATACGTAAGCGTTTACTAGAACCTCTGGCCGGCCCGGTAGATTTATCCTGATGTTTATTCAGAGATGTATTGTAATCCATGGAAACCACTCGCAATCCACTTCTAGTGAACAGGTCTCGAAATGCTTCTTCAGTACCGGTTTCATAGCGGGAGCGTAGTTTTGCAAAATTATAAGCAGCTTCAGCAATTTTTTCAGGATCAAGTTTATGCTCCTGACGATTATCCATTGCCGCTTTATATGCCTTTTTCTTTAAGGCGAGTGCGTCTTCTTCTGAATAACCATGTGGTTTATCGGGATCCCCTGATCTAAGCCGTCGCGTAGTGATAACTTTACCTCCGCTACGCAGCAGCTTGTGCCAGTTATTAATCAGTTTGCTTTGTTGAACCGGAGAAAACCAACCCAGAAATGAATGCGTACAAATTACATCAAAACAGTCAGGCTTTGCATAATTCAGGATATCTGCCTGAATGGTTTCAATCTTCAATCCATTACGTTCGGCGTACCAGCGGTTGCTGGCCAGCGCTGTTTCACATAGATCAACAACGGTTACGTTCACATCTTTACTTTCTTGTTTATAAGCATAAAGAATATGCGCCAGAAGAGTATAATCGGCTGTCCCGGAGACAAGTACACGCTTATTGCTCTCATCACTCGCAAGTTCACGAAAAGTATTGATTAAAAAGGCACTATCCGTACGTACACTGGTCGTTATGCCCAATAGCACAAAATATTGCCAGATACGATGATAATCAAGGCATGAATAGTTCGTTTCAGAATTGTGGTAACAGGTTTGAGGCGCCTGTCTCCACGTAATTGGGGCACTTAGCGTCAAAGCTCCATCAAGATGAGTATGCAGCTTAAGAACACTGTTATCTTCAGTTGATTTCTTGTTGATTGTGTTATTCACCTGGTGACTCAATACATTTGTCTAACTTGCATTGCCGTTAGTTTCAATCTTTCGATCTGTCAAAATAGTGGATTAATATAAAGATTAAAATAAAACTTTAATAACTAAATTATATGTGAATTAATCGGCCAACAATCGAAATACAAGACCTTCAAATAGATTGATCTGGACTATTAATTCGAATACAAGATAAATAACCAGAATGAATACACCAGCGAGTGTAATAGCCAATCGCACGCTTTTACCCTGATTGAACCTTAGAAAGGTAAATATAAAAATCATACCGGAGACGAGTATACCGAACAAAATGCTGCATATTACCAGCGCGGCAAACCAGCAAATTAGCAATACCGCACGTTGTTTCTCCTGATCATCCGATTTAGAGATGTTGTTGGTTTTGATGTCCACAATAAGTTCATGAATATCCTGTGCAAGCTGTATTGCGGTGAGTACAAGAGCGGGAATACATACCACCATTGGCATCAACCGTGCCGCAGGGGAATAACCAACAGTCATATATAGAAATCCTGAAAAAATAAACAACATCAGCCCACTTAAAACTATACGACCGTTAATCGGCATTGATTGCACCACGACGCTGATACGTCCGCCAACAGTAAAATGCGATACTTGTCAGAATGAGTAAAATGAGGATTAATGATGCCGGCCGCAAAAGAAATGCAGGGCCCCAAATAGCCAGTGACTGGTTAAGTGAATTTTCCGCAATGATGCCCAGAACCAGTCCAACGACTAAAGGTGAACGGGGCCAGTTATATATTTTGAAACCGTAACCAAAGATGCCCAGAATTAGCATGAACAACCAGTTTCTCCAATCGCCACTACTCAGGTAACTACCCAATATAGCAAGAACCATGACTAATGGAATTAGCAGCGCTCCACGGATGGTTGCAACCAGGCTCAATTGAGGTGCAATGATAAGAAACATAAGTACAGCGATAATATTTGATAATATCAATGCCCAGATCAGTGTCCATAATAAAGACTGATTATTGATAATCATTTGTGGCCCTGGTTCTATGCCAAGCATGATAAACGCACCCAGCAACAACGCCATTCCGGAACTGCCTGGTACGCCGAAAAACAAGGTCGGTAACAGGGATCCTGCTTCCTTGGAATTATTTGCCGTTTCCGGAGCGATGACACCTGCAATAGCGCCCTTACCGAATTGCTCCGGTGTTTTTGATGATTGTACCGCATGACCATAGCAAATCCAGGAAGCCGCATCACCTCCAATTCCTGGAATAGCGCCAAGTATCACACCTATTATAGATGTTCTTAATGCCAGCCACCTATACCGGAACACTTCCAGCATTCCAGTTATCACCTCACGTAAATGATAGCGGGAGCTGATATTAATATTATTTGAAATTGCACCACCTTTAACACCCAGATCGATCATTTCCGGTATTGCAAAAATCGCCAGAACAGCGCTTATCAAATCTACGCCATCCCATAAAAATAGCATTCCGAAAGTATAACGGGGTTCACCGGTTTGCGGACTGAGTCCAACAAAAGATAACATCAGACCCAAACAACCGATAATCAGACCCTTTTGCAGACTGTCTCCACTCAGTGCAGCAATAAAGGTGATACCGAGGATTGCCAACAGAAAAAACTCTGCGGGACTAAACGCCAGAATGATTGGCTCCATGATCGGTAGCATTATTATAAGCATCAGGGCGCCAATCACACCGCCAAATGCCGAGGCGCTCAAACTGGCACCAAGGGCCCGACCGGCTTCTCCACGTTTAGCAAGGGGATAGCCATCCATAATGGTTGCAGCATCCGGCCCAGTGCCGGGTATACCAAAAAGGATAGATGGAATTGATCCACCGGTATGCACAACAGCATGCATCGATAGTAGAAATACAGCCCCCGAGGTCGTGTCCATATCGAATACAAATGGGATGCATAATACGATACCAAGTTTTCCGCCGAGACCCGGCACAACGCCAAAGAACATACCAACCGGTACTGCGAGCAGAATCAAGACAACCAGGTGGGGATCGGTAGCCAGTAACAGCAGACTGGAAAATGCAGTCTCCATGTTCATAAATATAAATGGTGATCCATCATATCGGGACGGCTTCCTGCAATGTCGTCCTTATCTTTCTGCATGTTGTTGATGGGCGGCATTCATTGTTTCAAGTAGATCGTCCGGTTGCTGCAAGGCATTGTGAATAAATTTTGTCACGTCTTCTCCATCCACGGCTTTGATCGGAATATTCAAACTTTCAGCCCGTTGCAGGAGTTCGGGATCTTTCAATGCAAGTAGATAGGCCTGTCGCAATAAATACAGCCGATCTGCAGGTACACGAGGTGGTGCAGCAGTGAGTCTGCCGTGGCGGGACAGAGCATCAACTAAACTCAATAATTTGCGACCATCTTCATCTTTAGCAAACGACGATGCGGCTTTCAGTTTATGGCCAAAAATATCTTCGCCGCCTATATGGACAATGAATCTTCCATAGTTATTATCGACAAATGGTCGTAATGAGGAATAAGAACCCATCGTGCCTGTTATTTCTCCCCTGATCATGCTCATTTGCGCTTCATTTCCTGAAAATCCCGGAATCACTTTTCCCTCGATACCAAGCGCCCAGGTCAGAAAAATCATGTCATTGTGACTGCCCGAACCGACGCCACTTGCAACAAATAGTGTAGGTGCTTTAGCCTGCCGAAGGTCATCGACAGAGGTGATGCCGGATGTCTTACTTACTACAATAACACGTGGGTCACTTGTAGCATTGCCAATCCAGCTCAGTTTCCGCAAATCAAATTCAATGCCTGGTGAATGCATAAGTTGGGCATAAATTAAACCGGTATTGAATGTACCGATGGTCAATCCATCCGGTTTTGCGATATAGAGCAGATTAGTGCCAACAATATGGCCAGCACCTGGCGAATTTTTTATTACGATCCTTGCACCCAGGTATTTTTCCATATATTCAGCAATTAATCGTGCATAGCTATCATATCCACCACCGGCTTTCGTGGAGACAATATAGGTGATGGTTTTGCCGGTAAAATAATTATTAGCCGGAAGAACATTATCCGCAATTATCTTGTGAGTACCAATAAAAATGAGAATCAGAAAGAAAATCACATAATTGGTTATTTTAATCATTATCTCAATCTGATTAATTTGAACTTTTAGTAAGCTACAGGTGAGTTATGGGTTTTGAACATCAGAACGGAAATCTTCGTATTTTCCACCTGCACCACGGGGTATATCATCAAGATAAATAAATTTGATATCAAAAGGATGATTGACTCTGGTTTGAATATGTTTTCTTAAGCATGATTCCTCCTCTTCTGAATAAGGGGGATCCATAACAAGTTTGATTATCATGCGATCCAGGGTTTCCTGGATTACCTGGTATTTGCGTATTTTTTCACCATTTTCCCTGTTAAATGATTTGATCCCGATCGCCGGAAATCTTTTTTCGCCATTAGGTAGTACGAGCATGTTTCGACTACGGCCAAGAATCTTTTTTAAAACAGGTAATCCACGACCACAGTCAGATGGTGCTCCGATTTCTGCAAAATCATCCAGTTCATATCGGATTAGAGGTGCTGCAAAATTATATAGTGGAGTAACAACAACACGACCAATCTCACCTGGTTTGCATGGTTCGTTATGGTCATTCAGTATCTCAACAATTACTACCTCTGATTGTACTAGATAGTAATCATTATCTGGCGCCTGTAGTGCTATATATCCAGCTTCCTTGGAAGAATAACAATCTGTAACCGGAACTCCCCAGGCTTTATTTACAGTGTTTATGATAGAAGCAGATAAGGACTCACCTAGTGTTAATACTTCACATAGATTACTTATTTGGCGATTACGCTTGAGACTTAATTCTGCCATGGCTTCTGCAGCAGAAGGAAATGTGACGAGGTAATGAGGATTGATCTTTTGCAACCAGTCCAGTTGCTCGGTGGCGGTACTTCTGATGTTGAGTGAATAACCCGGACCGGTGGCGTATACCTTTGCTACGGGACCACCCCAACTATTATAACTTGTTCCTTCAGGGGCAATAGATTTATTAACTGTTAGATGTCTAATAAAAGCTATCGATTTTGAAAAATCCCGCTTGTGCCATTGATGGTCCCTTAGTGTAATGACATCCCACACCAATTTAGACAAACCGGTATTGAGAATGGTAACCGGGTTTCCTGTTGACCCTGAAGTTGATATTTCCCTTATTCTGCCATGTTTGCCTGGTACAACGTTAGCATACAGTTTATTTCCGGCCCTGTTTACATCACTGCGTTTTAGTATAGGCAATTGACGGAAAGAATTACGAGTAATTGCTTCCCCTGGAGCCCAACCTGATTTATCCAGACGTTGCCTGTAAAACGGGACAGTCTTGTATGCATGATCTAGTAATTTTTGGAGTCGTAAAAATTGATATTGTTCCAGTTTTTCAGGCGACCACCATTGTGATTCTTCAAGTTGCTTCGAAATAGAGCGTAGTAATGATGCGTTACTCTTGAGTGTTGCAGACCAGACGATATCACGCATACATTTTTTCCTTCAAGTGTAGTAAACAAATCTGATTCTGATAATTGCAACATTAGACCAGACTATCAGTATTTTGGGTATTGACAAGTTAACTAAAAAACCAGGGAATGCTTAGTTTTTTATACAATATTGAAAAATAAATCTCGATGATAATCAACACGTTAATTTTCATTCGCGAACACGAATATTAACCAAATTTGTGTTTTTCCCGTTAACTTGACAATACCCACTATCCCTTCCCTGGATTAACCTTACAGTACCGAAGCTACTGATATGCGAGACAAACCGGGTATCGTTGAGGTCGGCAAGCTTGCAGATTTAAATGTAGTGCCAGCTAATCCTTTGGATCATGTCACGATCTTAAGCAAACCTATGTTGGCAATGAAAGACAGTATAGTTTATTAAGCTTTATCGCCAAAAAGCGTCATAATCTGGTAACTATATGCCAGGAGAGCGAAATCGAATGAACTTGAAATACTCATCTTATCGAAATGCTGGATGGACAATTAGTCAAGTCAATATTAACTGGAAACTATCCGCCACGATTCTACTTTTTCTTTATTTTATTTTTCAAGTTTTATCCGTTAATGCAAAGTCAGATTCGCCGGGCCCTGATGTTATTTTTCACAATGGAAAGATAGTGACTGTTAATGCTAACTTTAATATTGAGCAGGCGATTGCTATTAAGGGTGATCGATTCGTTGCTGTCGGAGATAATTCTACTATTGTTAATCTGGCCGGGTCTGACACGGAAATGGTCGATCTTGGCGGTAAGACCGTCATTCCGGGTTTGAACGATGCCCACACACACATGCCTCTGGCTGCGCTTACTGCGGTGCAGTTGGATAATAAATACAAGGTGAATCTTCTTGATGTCCCTGATATGAATACGGCGATCGATCGAATCGCTAAACAGGTACATAAAAAACCAAAAGGTTCCTGGATCGTAACGTCGATGTATCGAGGAGCGTCTTTCAAGGAGCCAGAAACCCGTATTGATCTCAATGAGGTGAGTCCTGATACATTGGTGTACTTAAGATTGACAGGCAAGACCTTCCTGTTAAACAGCTATGGTTTGAAGAAACTAGGATTGACTGAAGAACTGCCAAAGGGCGCTGATAGAGATTCAAACGGCTTACTCACCGGTTACTTTTACGATGTGGCAGCGGATTATGTTCGGCAACGGCTAGCGAGCTTGTATTTCAAAGAAGTTGAACCCGGTGCCGTCCGTTTCGAAGTGACTGATCATATTCCACCGATGTGGGACGTGTGGGAATGGCCGGCGGAGGCCTACTATGAAGGCTTCGAATATGCTCAGAGACAACTTAATGCGGTAGGGATCACGGGTGTTCGTGACATGGGCATTTGGCCCGAACAAATTAAAGCCTACCAACGACTCTGGCGCGAAGATAAGCTGACCTTACGAGTGAACATGGTGCTGGGTTTGCCCACGCGCTTCCTGCACGGCGACGGCGTTGTGGAGTGGATCAAGAACTTAAGTCGTGTACCGGTAAACGCATTTGGCGATCACCGCTTAAATTATGGTGGTTTGAAAATAGATGCGGGGAACCCGAACTTTCAAGGGGAGAAGGTACGAAAGGTAATTATGGCGGCCAACCGGTTTGGCTGGCAGTTGAACATTCACCACCGCGGTGTCAAGGGAACCACGCAGGTGGTGCTAGATGCTCTGCGAGATGCGAATAGAGAGAGGCCGATCAAAGGAAGACGATTCACCCTGGAGCATAATCTGGAGCTACAAGATCCGGAGGTATATCGTTTTTTGTCTGAAAACGATGTTATCGTCTCCCCCAATCCCCTCTATGACTTTTATGCCTATGCACCGGATAAGTTCGGTGGGCGTGCCAATACGCCGTGGGAGAGTTTTGAGAAAGCATCCGGTGAGATCATCCCTGAGCAGTACCCGTTTCGAGACTATGAAAGCGCTCAACTTACGGTGACGCTTGGGAGCGATTATCCTGCAGTTAACTATGATCGGGAGCATCCTTTCGTAGGATTTTATGTGGCGGTGTCCAAACAGACCCTGGGTGGACAAGTAGGCAGTTTAGAACAGCGAGCTTCCAGGCAAGCGGCCTTAAAGTATTTCACCCTTAACGCGGCATACGCCACATTTGAAGAAGATGTGCGGGGTTCAATCGAAGTGAATAAGCTCGCTGACATGGTTGTACTATCTGATGATCTCATGACCGTTAAGGTGGAGGACATCAAAAGTATTGTTGTGTTACGGACTATCATGGGTGGTAAAACGGTGTATCAAAGACAGGATGAAATAGTTAACTAAGCGCTACGACTTATAAAATTGATGCCAATGGCGTTTTAAGTTGAGGAAGCTCTGATTAAGTACCATCATCGTCGTGCTGGTATTCACCAGAACGACGGTTTATTGAGTTTTTCGACTTAATTAGAGATTCCTTTAAAGTAAAAAACCACGTTGTTTCGGAGAAAGTCTTCATGACTGAATCCGGAAATGACAGCAATAATTTATTATTTTTACTAACATTTATTTCTTAAATAAGGATGTGGTGTACAAAATGAGATTGCAAATAATTTCTATACTTTTATTTTTTGTCCTGTTGGTACCTGTTGCACATTCAGATGATGATCTATATGGAACATGGGGTCCGAGCGAATACATTGTTAACGGAAAACTAACGCCTCTTCGTGGCATCATGATTATCACTCCGGACTATTTTGTTGGTAACACTATTTTTGACGCTGATGGTGATGGTGAACCTGATGCAAATGCGAATTCAGGTCCGATTGTTGTAGTAAATGGAACAATTAAATTACAGCAATGGATGCAGTTGCATTGGCGTTCAAATGGAGAAGGTCATTTCCTAAAAGAAGATGTACCCGAAGATATTAAATATACAATTGAAGAGAATCGGCTCATATTTCACTTTCCCAGTGGCAATAAGTATATAAGTGAGCGGCTAAGTGGTATTGATAAATAATTGACAGGTATTTAAAAGATTGCCGGGTCAGCGCCTGACCCCGGGCGAGTCAATACAAAATCGTCCACCACGCATTCAGGCCATCATTATTTCCTTGTAAACTGTTTGGAAGTTTAAACCGAGAATCTTTCGTACTATCTCTTCAGAATGACCACGTGAAAGGAGTCCCCTTGCGATGGTTTTGTAACGCCATTCATTGTCGACTTCTGCTATAAATGGCGGCCAACGGACTTTTAATGTTAGCTGTTCTTGCGCGGAATAAATTCTCAGATGATTTTGCCACATAAGGTCCCCATCGATACCGGGATACCCTGTCAGTTCGAAATCTGATCCCATGCCAACATGATCTGAACCTACCAGCTTGATCGCGTAATCGAAGTGGTCGAGCAAATCCTCGAGCGTCGAACTCGGATTATCGCTTACAAACCAGTTGAAGTTGGAAATACCGATCACTCCGCCTTTTGCTGCGAGGGCTTTGATCTGTTCGTCCGTCTTGTTACGAGGATGCTTGCACAATGCCATGCAATTCGTATGCGAAAACACAATTGGTTTGCTTGACACCTCGATAGCGTCCAGCGTTGTCTGGTAACCAGAGTGACCGACGTCGACGATGATACCCAATTCGTTCATCCTCTTAACCAGATCAACGCCGAAGTGGCTAAGACCCGCCTGCGTTCGTTCCGTGCACCCATCGCCAACCCAGTTTCGCAAATTGTGGGTAAGCTGGATTTGCCGCACACCCAGGCCATAGAATAGATCAAGCCTGGACAGGTCGGTTCCGATAGCCGTGCTGTTCTGGAAATTTGGCAAAATTCCGATCTTCGAGTCCCGCTTCGCTTTCTCGATGTCCGAAAATTTACTAATTAGTAAGACGCGATCGGCGTGCTTATTGATTCCGGCATTCAGCCGCGCGAGCCCTGTAAGAGAGGATTGATAACTTTCTTCTGCAACGACGGAACCGATCGTAGGTGCAGCAATGGTTATACCGGAGTTCTTGCCGATTCTGAAGTCTTTCGTGGTGGTTGAGATATCTGGTATGAATTCGCAGAGGTCATCGATGATGATCGAATCAGCAATCAAGGAATCCAGCTTGTCGAGTTGCTCTGTATCAGATGAGTCGGCGGCATGAGCGAGACGAGTGGGTGAAAGCGTCGCCACCAGAGCTCCCGACGCCATTCCCTTCAGCACCTGTCTGCGAGATTTTTTCATGTGATGATCTCCTGGGTGACGAGTTGTTTTTTATCTTGCCCACTATAGACGCCGGGCGCACAATTTAGAACTATATAAATCTTTCATCTTTCGCACTGGACTCTTCTCCAAAACAATCACGCTTTTTCCGGCTAATGTGAGTAAGGCCGCGTAAATGTTACTTGTGGCACCCGCGGCAACCATCAGAACATCTTTTTTTTCAGCTTGATTCATTTCATCATAAGCTCGACAGTAAATTATGTATTATGTATAACAAGTCTTATTTTTACAAACCCACAAAGCGTACCATGGACGACGTCTACTACACTGTAACCATAGCGATAAGAAGTTATTATACATTGCAATGAGACGTTGACGGATAGGCATCCGCAGCTATAAATAAACCAGGATTGTAGTGGTCAAGTAATAATGGCCACGGAATTGTATTCAATCCAGTATTTCTTCTCTGACACATTGGGCGCCAAACCTTCATTATGTTGATGCGGTCTGACTTGGCTGTAATACCCAATAATATAATCAATGATGGCTGTCTTAGCCTCGTTGAATGATGGATAACCACACTGTGGCATCCATTCTGATTTCAAGCTTCTAAAGAAACGTTCCATCGGCGCGTTGTCCCAACAGTTTCCACGACGACTCATGCTTTGCTTTATTTGATAGCGCCACAACGTTTGTCTGAATTTTCGACTGGTATAATGGCAACCCTGATCAGAATGAAACATGACCCCCTTTGGCCATCCTCTTGATTCAAACGCCATGGTTAAGGCATCACTGGTTAATTGGCTATTGGGTGAGTGTGACATCGCCCAGCCAATCGGTTTACGTGCAAACAGATCCCATCACTATCGCTAAATACGCCCAGCGTTTACCCGTCCAGATATACGTCACATCACCACACCAGACCAGACTTGATTAGGTGCAGACACATTGAAAGCTCTATTGAGATGATTAGAGATAGCAACATGCGCCTGTTTCGCTGTCTTATAGGCATGCTTAGGTTGCTGACAGCTCACCAGCTCACACTGTTTCATTAAGCGTCCTGCACGATAGCGACTTAACCTCACGCCTCTGCTCGTTGCAATTGTCGCAATCGTTCTGGCACCCGCAGAACCGTTACTCTCATGATGGATGGTTTTCACCATGGCCTGTTCGTTGACTTTTTTAGGGCTGATTGTCTTTGAGCGCTTAACCCAGTATTTATAGCTACTGCGGTGCACGTTAAAGACACTGCACAGTAAGGTGACGGCATAGCTCTCTTTCAGTCCTTTGATCATCGCAAATTGTTCATCGAGTCTGATATTGCCTACAGGACGTAGGTAAGGGGCGTGAGCAGGAGCGGAAGCTTCAAGAGAGCCGTAGCCTTTTTTAAGATTTCTTTCTCCAGCTCAACGCGTTTGATTCTTGTTTCAAGTTCTCTAATTCTTCGCTGATCTGTTGTCAGTGGGCTTGCCTGGCTTACCATGCCATTGCGTTCATGTTTTAATTGTCTCACCCATTTGTCCATGGTTGATTTACCGACACTCATGGCATCGGCGGCTTCTCCTATGGAGTAACCTTGGTCAACGACCAGTTGTGCAGCTTCTAATCGAAACTCAGGAGCAAACGTCGGCCTTGTTTTGTTTGTCATTGTGTCACCTCTTGTTAGGTGGCCAAATTAACTATGCCACTACACTATGAAAATCTTCGCTCAGTTAGGTCGCGAGCCATGAACAACGGCCAGAATATTTGCGTGGTGATGCTAGCCTATAATGCTGCAAAAACATTGGAGAAAACATATCGGGAGCTACCCTTCTATATTGTAGATACGGTTATTTTGGTTGATGATGCCAGTGCGGATAATACAAGTGCGATGGCGAAAATGCTGGGCATCGATCACGTCATAGCGCATGACAAGAATCTCGGCCACGGCGGGAACCAGAAGACATTCTATCAAGTGGCTTTGTCAGTGGGCGCAGACGTTGTCATTATGATCCATCCGGATTATCAATACACACCAAAACTTGTTCGAGCAATGGCGACATTAATTACAGATAAGGTCTTCGACTGCGTACTTGGTTCCAGAATTCTCGGGGTTGGGGCGATAAAAGGTGGGATGCCAAGACACAAGTATTACGCCAATCGATTTCTTTCATTCTTTCAAAACGTCCTGACCGGGCATAAACTTTCCGAGTACCATACCGGTTACCGTGCTTTCTCGAGCGAGATCCTGAAAAATCTCATACTTTCAGAGAATTCCAACGATTTCATATTCGACAACCAGATGTTATTGCAGATTATTGCCAACAATTATTCTATTGGCGAGATTACTTGCCCTACTCGCTACGCCGCTGATGCCTCATCCATTGGTGGCCTGGCGGCGATACGATATGGCTGCGGTGTAATTCAACAATCCCTCATATACCGTCTCTCAAAAATGGGGGTGATGAAAAGCATTTACAGTTGATACCTTTGCTCACGCTATCACAGAAAAATTTAACTTTTTGACGATATTGAATACCGATGACAGCATCAGGTTTCGCGCAAGCCAGCTTCCCGCATAAGCGGTAGTACCTTTGAGATAAAGTAAGGCAACTCTTCTAGATAATTAACGAAAGTGGCGGCAATCCCGCTGAAGCCAATCTCGTGCAACTTAAGCATGTCTTCCACTATCCGTTCCGGCGTCCCAACTAAAGGAAACGAACCCGCCCCGGCCGCAAAGCGCTTGCGGTAAAGTTCAAAGGCGCTGGGATCGTGAGATCCGGCGCTTTGTTTCTTCAGTGCCATATGCCGATCGACTGCCGCTTTATCTTCGTTGGTCACCGCAAACCATTCATAGTAATCATCAGCCTCGGATTGGCCATCACGACACACTACATGACAGGTAGTACAGGCTTTGATTTCCCGCGATGCTCGCTGTGCGCGTTCTCGAATATCGACCATGTGCCGAGCGCCTGACTCAAAATCATCGAAGACCGTGAATATATAATCACTGGTGCTCGTGGCAAAGTCGCGACCGGTTGGGGAAAACGCAGCGGAAAGAATAACGGGACCTGGCCGCTGAAGGGTAGGCGGCTGTCCAACTACTCCTTTGAGATTAAAATACTTTCCATCGAAGTCGAAGGGGCCATCGCCTGAAACGATGCGCGAGAATATCTCATGCCATTCATATCCAAGCGCATAGACGTTATCTAGTTTTTTCACACCGAACACTGCGTATTCAGGCTCATTCCAACCACAGACTATATTCAATCCCGCTCGCCCGCCGCTTACATGGTCTATTGTCGAGATGGATTTCGCAGCGAAGACCGGATGAACAAATGGAGTATGTACTGTTGAAAAGATCGCGATGTTTTCGGTAGCGGCAGCTAGCGCCGCGCCAATTGTTAGCGATTCAAAACAGTGGAGTCGTGAATTGGTTGCGCCACCAAATCCCAACCATCGCGCGAGCGGTAGAGCGAATTCGATACCAGCACGATCCGCCATTTGTGTAAGTTCAAGTATTTCGTTCCAATCCCCAGGCCACCGTTCAGGTACGGTAGTCAGTGCCAGACCACCGGCGGCATTGGCAGCGAAGACCCCGAGCTTCATCTTATTGGGGCCGTGCATTGGATTGGGTTTAAGTCTGGTCATATGTATCCCTTGTTTAACTCTTTCATGACATCGCTTGCGGCGGGGTAGTTTATTACTTTTTAATCTGGTGAGCTTACCAGCTATTTACATGTACCATTTCGTCGATGGGCTTACGCGGTGCTGATTTAAATTCAGTTCCTATAGTGTAAGCGACAGGTATTAAAGCAACCTGTTCTATACGCTCAAATGGAATATTCAGGATTTCTGCAACTTCTTTTTCATAAGTGAGATGCAGAGTTGTCCAGCAAGTGCCAAGACCTCTGGCACGCGCTGCCAGCATGAAACTCCATGTGGCAGGAAGAATGGAACCGAATATGCCCGCTTGATCGCCAGCAGAAAGTCCGGGTGCATCTGCCCGTCCCTCTATACAGGGAATCAGCATGACGGGCGTTTTTTGTAAGTTGGCCGCGAGGTACTGTGCTGAAGTGATCACACGTTTTAGTGTTTTATTTGAATCAGCTTGTTCTGAGGGAGAAGTTTGTTGGGTAGCCGCGCTGGAAAGATAATCGTTGAATGCCTTGCTGTAAAGCTGGGCAATGGACGATATTTTTTCCTTATCATCAATGATGATAAAGTGCCAGCCCTGTGAATAGGAACCGGTAGGTGCTTGCATGGCCAATTGCAAACACTCATCTATAAGGCCCATAGGCACGGGTTTATCAAAATCGAGACGTTTGCGGACTGCACGCGTTGTCGAGAGTAATTCGTCACAGCTTAAATTGAGTTGGGGATGTGTCATCACGTTATCCTGTTACCTGTTATTCAAATAGAAGGAATCATTAACAAAATTAGCTCACATTATTTAAATGTAATGCCATGTCGCATGTCAGTTTAGTGTTTCAAAGCATGAGAAACTAGCGATATTTCGAAACCAGTCATTCAGCAA
>JBLIML010000020.1:0-33501 GCA_047638675.1 Planctomycetota bacterium
AATAGTGAAGATAACGCCAAGGGACTCAATGAGAAATTGAGAAAGGCAGGCTTTCCCGCTTTTGTAGAACCTATAAAGAAAGAGACTGGCATCGCATTTAGAGTACGTGTTGGACCAGAATTATTACGCTCTGATGCGCAGACTTTACAGGCAAAGTTGAAGAAGAGTATGGAGCTTGATGGCATCGTTATTCGTTATCCTTAATGTGTTGAATATCTAAAGAAAATGATAATTTAAATGCAAAGTGTTGATATAGGCATACTGGCACTACTAGCCTTACCTGCTATCGTTGGTGTTTTATATGGTTTCTTAAATATTGTTTTTTCTATCGTCGCCTGGACACTGGCATCAGCGATTGCGGTGAAATTTGGGCCCCATTTTGCACCCATGGTAGCAAGCCTGACGGAGACCGTATTATTGCAAAAGATATTAGCTTTTGTCGCGGTGTTCATTATTAGTCTGATGATATTGTCGGTAATTGCGTTCCTCATTATGAAACTCCTTGGAAGAACCGGATTAACGGGCGCTGATCGAATATTAGGATTGTTCTTCGGTCTGGGTTTGGGTGGTTTTATTGTTGCAGTGATTATCTTTTTAGCTGGCTTTACCGCTTTGCCTAAAGAACAGTGGTGGCGAGACTCAGTTATGATCCAGCCCTTCCAGGTGATTGGGGTTTGGGGGCATCAGTTTTTACCAGAAGATTTTGCTGGTCATCACGGTTTTGAAGTAGAAGCGGAAGCCGGTGCGGATGACGATGTAGAACAAGCGGGGGAAGCGGCGTAATGTGCGGCTTGACAGGTATCGTTGCAAAAAACAACGTCAATCAGGCAATCTATGATAGTTTGACGATGCTGCAACATCGCGGGCAAGATGCTGCAGGGATGGTGACATGTGAGGGAAATCGTCTTTACCTGAGAAAAAGTAACGGTCTGGTACGCGATGTGTTTCATACCAGGCATATGCTAAATCTAAAAGGTCAGATGGGTATAGGGCATGTCAGGTACCCGACTGCCGGCAGTGCATCTTCGGCTGAGGCCCAGCCATTTTACGTTAATTCCCCGTACGGCATAACGCTTGCACACAATGGTAATCTCACCAATGGTGATGAGCTTAGCTATGATCTTACCAACGCTGATCTTCGCCATTTAAATACAGGCTCAGATTCCGAAATACTTTTAAATATCTTTGCCCATGAACTGCAAGGTGACGGTAAACCACGCCATGCATTATCAGTGGCTGATATATTTCGTGCAGTCAGTCGTTTACATAAACGTTGTCGCGGTGGATATGCAGCCGTAGCAATGATAAGCGGTGTTGGAATACTGGGGTTTCGTGATCCTTTCGGTATCAGGCCTATCATTTATGGTGAACGCATCACGGATAAGGGCAAAGAATATATGATTGCATCTGAAAGCGTGGCGATAACGTCTTCAGGCTTCGAGGTAATTCGCGATATTGAACCGGGTGAGGCAGTATTTATCTCTGCAGAAGGGCAATTGCATACTCAGCAGTGCGCGGATAACCCTCGCTACAGTCCCTGTATATTCGAACACGTGTATTTGGCAAGACCGGATTCGATCATTGATAATATCTCAGTCTATAAGGCGCGTTTACGCATGGGCGAAAGCCTCGCCAGAAAAATTACAACTAACTGGCCAGATCACGATATTGACGTAGTCATTCCCATTCCGGATACAGGTCGCACCGCCGCCTTGCCACTGGCGTACGAACTTGGTATTAAGTATCGCGAAGGTTTTATCAAGAACCGTTATATTCCACGCACATTCATCATGCCAGGACAAAATATACGGAAGAAATCTGTCAGGCAAAAACTCAATGCTATTGAGCTAGAGTTCAGGGATAAAAATGTGTTGCTGGTTGATGACTCCATTGTTCGTGGGACGACATCAGGTGAAATAGTACAAATGGCCCGAGAGTCCGGGGCAAATAAGGTATATTTTGCATCAGCGGCGCCACCCGTGCGTTTTCCAAATGTTTATGGCATCGATATGCCAACCGTAGAAGAATTAATCGCACACGGACGAAGCGAGGAGGAGGTGGCGCAGACCATCGGTGCTGATAAATTATTCTACCAGGATCTGGATGACCTGATAGAAGCTGCGAAAGCGGGAAACCCGAAGATTAGCGAATTTGACACTTCATGTTTCACCGGTGAATACGTCACTGGTGATATCAGCAGAGATTATCTCGACAGGTTATCATCAGTGCGAAATGACGCGGCAAAATACATACGAGAAATGCCTGAGGAAAGCCTGGTTGATTTGTCGATATCTGACAGTAGTGCTCTTTAAATAGCCTGTCCTTTCAGGGAGCCAGGCTTATTTGCCAGCCCTACCTGGGATAGATACAACTTCTTAGCCCGTCCAAAGTCCACCATTTACCGCCAGTTCAGTGCCGGTGATGTAGCCGCTTTCATTGGAGGCAAGGAAGCCAACTGCATCTGCAATTTCCTTCGGCCTGGCCAAACGGCCAGCGGGAATTTGTGAAATGATAGCCTGTTTTATGTGATCAGGAATTGCATCAACCATATTGGTAGCGACGTAGCCAGGACATACACAATTTACGGTGATGCCCTTGTCTGCTAGCTCGACGGCGAGCGAGCGAGTAAAACCAATCATACCTGCCTTGGATGACGAATAGTTAGTTTGACCAAACTGTCCTTTTTGACCATTGACCGAAGAGATATTGATGATCCTGCCGTGACCACGCTTTATCATTCCATCGATGAAATTACGTGTAATGTTAAATACACTATCGAGATTTGTATCGAGTACTGCATGCCAGCTGGCGTTGTCCAATTTCTTCAGCATAGCATCGCGAGTAATGCCGGCACAATTCACCAGCACATCAACTCGACCGTAGCTGTTTTCGATTTTAGTGGCCATTTTTCGACATGATTCGAAATCACTTACATCGCATTCAAACAGATCGACGTCCAGACCTTCTTCCTGGCGGCTCCGTTGCCATTGGAGAGCATATTTTTTTTCAGCACTGATGTAAGTGCCAATGATTTTGGCATTGTCCAATGAAAGTCGTTGACATATGGCCGTGCCGATACCGCCAATACCACCAGTAACCAGTGCGACTCCAGTCAGATTCTCTTTGTTTTGTTTTACCCCGGTTTGGTTCTTGTCATAAGTCTGATTTCTTTTTACCGGGGTTGAGTGGCCGTTAAAATAGGCGTTTATATTGTCGTTTTGATAGTAATTAAGGCTACTCATTGTACTGTTGGCTAGTTTAAAAAAATGTGAAAGCGAGCCAACGGCAGTATCAATTGAGTTAAACCAGTTATCTAAAACCGCGGACTGGATTTTCTCGATCTCATTCACAGTCGTGGGAATTGATATTGCTAATGGATTGTTTTGCGATGTCATATAAATATTCTTCGGCGACCAAATTTCTTTGCCACCTTCAATCGGATTAGAGGAAAAAAATCGGCTATTTCCCGGGGTCTTTTGCCGAGCTTGAAGAGCTCGTTGCGCTAAAAAAGTTATCCTGAACTTCTTTCCATAGATTAAGATTTCTTTCGGTGAGTTCGCTCATGGAATTAAAGGGATTTTTAGTTACATTGCCTTTTAATGTGTCCTGAAAATCTTTTTGTTGTTTTGTGAAAATATCAATACTGTTTTGCAGGTAATCCGAAATAACATTTTGGTAGGTTTGTCCATAACATCGTATAAGTTGTGTCAGGGACTGAGTGGAAAAAAGCGGCTCACCGTTGTGCTCCTGTTCTGAGATTATTTGAAGGAGGATGCTGCGAGTCAGATCTTCGTCAGTTTTTACATCCTTGACGCAAAAATCAATACCATTTATCACCAGTTTCTTAACATCTTCAAGGGTGATGTACTTACTTTTTTCAGTATCATAGAGACGACGATTAGGATACTTTTTGATAATTCGAATATCAGTCATATTAAAATTAGTTCGGTAAATGTGTGAGGATAATCAATAGTAGTGAGTTCAAGTTCGAAGTTAATGAGTGATTTATCCAGTATTGAACTGCTAATGAATATACTGTCCGCCATTAATCGCAATGTCAGTCCCGGTAATGAAACTGGCCTGTTGGGAGCAGAGATAATCCACCAATGATGCCACTTCTTCTGCTTCGCCGAATCTCGCGACCGGAATATCTGCGATTATGCTATTCGCCTGAACCGTCGGCATACTTTCCATTTGTACGGTCTTTATATGGCCTGGAGAAATCGTATTGACGGTAACGCCGCTGCGAGCTACTTCCTGGGCCAGGGCCATGGTAAAACCATGTAGACCAAGTTTCGAAGCCGAATAGGCACTTTTCCCGATAGCACCTTTTCTGCCATACATCGAAGATATGTTGATGATACGTCCAAATCCGCGCTGACTCATACTCTCACTGATTAGTCGGCAGAGATTGTATGTGCCATCGAGATTTCCTTTCATACAGTCCGTCCATTCACCGGGTGTCATATCGCTGAAGTTGTTTTCGAAACTAAAATCGGAATTATTGATGATGATATCAATGTCGCCAATGTCGTTTTTTATTTGATGGATAACTTTTTCACATGCATCAAAATCCCTTATATCTGCATCATAAATTTTGACTTTAAGTTTGGCCTTGTTGAAATAGGATTGAGCCTGGCTCGCGTCATTGTCATTTCTAACCAGACAGATAATTTGCGCACCCGATTCAGCTAGTTGAGCACATATTGCCCTGCCGAGATCGTTGTTTCCTTCAGCGACTAAAGCAAGCTTGTTTTGGAGATCAATCTTCATACATTCTTATTCTTTTTTAATCGTATGTTAAGTAGTCAGAAAACCGTAACTGGCACCAGGTAAAGCTGCATTATTTCGCTGCACTGCACAAAACTAATGTTGCATGGTAGCAAAATCTTTTCGGGGAAACCAGTTTGCGTGAGCTTTTTTGTTTTCTTCAGAAAAAATTAGATAAGCTATTGAAATAAAACAACTATTAGAATAGGTGCAGAGAAGCAGCTAGATTGTTAATTGAATAAAAGCTAAAAATGGATAGTGCGATTATCTACTGCGAGGGCGGCCTCGTGTAGGGCTTCAGCCAGGGTAGGATGGGCGTGGATGGTGCGTGCGATGTCTTCAGAGCTTCCATCAAATTCCACAGCGAGCACGGCTTCACTGATGAGTTCGGAGGCATTAGGTCCTAGAATATGCACACCGAGAATGCGATCTGTTGAGGCATCGCTGATCATTTTTACCATGCCACTTAGTTCGCCCATTGCCCGGGCTCTACCACTTGCGGCCATGGGGAAAGTGCCGACGCGATAGTCAATGCCAGCGGCTTTCAATTCCTGCTCCGTCTTTCCAACCCAGGCAATTTCCGGCCAGGTGTAGATTACCCAGGGCACGGCATCGTAGTTTAAATGACTGATTTTACCAGCGATACGTTCAGCCACTGCCACGCCTTCCTCTGACGCTTTATGGGCAAGCATGGGGCCGCGAACGACGTCTCCTATGGCATAAACGTTTGCAAGTGCAGTGCGACAGTTGTCATCAATTTCGATAAAGCCGCGTTGGTCCAGTCCGATGCCCACTTCAGCGGCACCTAGTCCCTGAGTGTTGGGCTTGCGACCGACGGCTACGATGAGTTTGTCTACAGCAATTTGCTGTTTGCCCTGACTATCTTCATAAGTAATCGTGACCTCACGATTATTGCAACCTGTACCCGTGACTTTTGCACCGAGTCTGATATCCAGACCTTGCTTCCTCAGCAGTTTTTCTGCCTCGTTAGCCAATTGTCTGTCGACTGGCGCAAGGAAGTCATTCATTGCTTCAAGCACCACAACAGCCGAGCCAAGACGATTCCAAACACTACCAAGCTCCAGGCCAATGACACCAGCACCGATAACACCCAGGCGTTGCGGTACGTCTGTGAAAGCCAGTGCGCCAGTGGAATCGACAATTAGCTCATTGTCCACGTGAGCTGGCGGTATCGACATCGGTACCGAGCCTGTCGCGATGATAATGTGCTTTGCTGTAACAGTGTAGGACTCACCAGAGTCTTCTCCAACAGGGCTAACTTCAATTTGATTCTCGGAGACAAAACGACCGTGTCCCTTTAGCCATTCGATCTTATTTTTTTTGAGAAGACCGGCAATACCCATCGTCAGAGTTTGTACAATGTTTTTCTTTCGTTCAATCATGCGATGCACATCCATGGAGGCACCTGACACGTTAATACCGTGGTTCTTTGCTTCGTGTTTAAGGAAACTAAAGTGATGTGAAGAATCGAGTAAAGCTTTCGATGGAATACAGCCAACATTCAAACAGGTGCCGCCTAACACCGGTTGCTGTTCATCATTAAGCCAACTTTCCACACAAGCTGTATTTAGCCCCAGTTGCGCACAGCGGATAGCAGCAACGTAACCACCTGGCCCGCCACCTATAACAACAACATCAAAACTTTTCATATCATTTAATCTCTTATATCACGAGGTAGCAGGCGAATTTACGCGCTGGCCGTGAATAATTTGTAAGGTGCATATAATTACCCTAAATTGTCCTTAGGTGCTCTTTATAGTTGTAACAATAATCTGGCCGGATCTTCAATTTGCTCCTTTATGGAAACAAGAAACTGAACAGCTTCACGACCATCAATAATTCGGTGATCATAAGAGAGGGCCAGATACATAATAGGTCGAATCACCACTTCTCCATTTTCAGCAACTGGACGATCCTGAATTTTGTGCATGCCAAGAATTGCACTTTGTGGCGGGTTGAGGATGGGCGTGGAAAGTAAAGAGCCGAATACGCCACCATTTGTAATGGTAAAGGTGCCGCCAGTTAAATCTTCCATGGTAAGTTTTGAATCTCTCGCTTTCACACCCAGTTCTCGAATACCTGATTCAATATCGGCAAACGAGCCTTGATCCGCATCTCTTAAAATTGGAACGACAAGGCCGCGCGGGGCGCTAACTGCAATACCGATATCAAAATAGCCATGATAGACAATATCGCTGCCATCAACAGAGGCATTGACCAAAGGAAATTTTTTCAATGCTTCTACAGATGCCTTTGTGAAAAATGACATGAATCCGAGTTTCACACCATGCGTAAGTTCAAATTCGTCTTTGTAACGAGCGCGCAAATCCATCACGGGCTGCATATTGACTTCATTGAAGGTCGTCAGCAGGGCATTTTCATGTTGGGCTGAAAGTAATCTTTCGGCAGCTCGTTTGCGCAGGCGGGTCATTGGGACACGCTCTTCCGGCCTGTTGCCTGAGGGAATTGTTGCCGGAGTCGGGGGGGGAGCTACTGGCTGGGTGGCCGCGGTCTCTACCTGGCTGGGCTCAGCAGCGACTACTTCCGCAACGACTGCAGCTGGCTCTGGCGTTTCGTTGCCTTGCAGATGGCGCAATACATCTTCTTTGGTCAGCCGATCGCTATCACCGGAAACGGGGACTTGAGCTGCGTCCAGTTTATGTTCATCGAGCAAGTTGCGTACAGCTGGGCTGAGCTTGGGATTAGAGTCTTGCGGCTCATCTACCGGCAGGGTTTGTTGTTGTGGCACAGCTTCAGGCGCGGGCGTCGTTTGTTTAGCGGCACCCGCGTCGGTATCTATGCGTGCGATAACCTCATTGCTTTCAACCAGCTCACCATCACCTTTGAGAATTTCAATCAGGACACCATCATTTAGAGCGGCGACTTCCAATGTCACTTTATCAGTTTCGATATCAATTAAACTATCGCCACGGCTGATGGTATCGCCGGGTTTTTTGTGCCAATTCATTAATGTAGCTTCAGCTACGGACTCTGCCAGTACCGGGACTTTAATGTCAACTTGCACGGTTTGCTCCTTCTATTGATGATTGTTGTTTAGGCATTTTTTGTGTGAGTGGTAACTTCGAGCTTGTCTAGTTGTAGCGCATCGCTGACCAGCTGTTTTTGTTGTTCGAGGTGCAGACTCATGTAGCCAACGGCCGGTGAAGCAGAATAGAAGCGACCAGCGTAACCGAAGGTGTGGTGTTTACCGAGGGCACCGATCATGGTGCCGCGGGATTGCATATAATACCAACTACCTTGATTCTTCGGTTCCTCCTGAACCCAGACCACTTCTTCCAGATTCGGATAGGAATTGATAACTTCTTTCATTTCAACATGGGGAAAAGGAAAGAGTTGTTCAATTCTGGCGATAGCAATATTTTCCAGGTTGTTCGCACGACGTTGTTCGAGCAGATCAAAATATACCTTGCCACAACAGACTAACAAGCGCGTGACATTATCTTTATCAAGATCGTCTATCTCGCCAATCACAGTATGAAACTTGTCCTTTAAGGCCTCTACGGGCGATACGGAAAGTTTATGCCGAAGGAGGCTTTTCGGGCTCATTATGATCAGCGGTTTACGGTAAGGACGTATGACCTGCCTACGCAACATGTGAAACATCTGTGCTGGCGTACTGGGCACACAAACTTGCATATTCTCTTCCGCACATAATTGTAAGTAACGTTCCAGCCGTGCAGAGGAATGTTCCGGGCCCTGTCCGTCGTATCCGTGAGGTAGCATGACCGTCAGACCGCAATAACGTCCCCATTTGGCTTCGCACGAAGAGATGAACTGGTCGAATACTACCTGAGCGCCATTGGCGAAATCACCAAATTGAGCTTCCCAAATTACCAATGCACTGGGCTCGGCACTGCTGTAACCATATTCAAACGCCAGCACGGCCTCTTCCGAGAGCGTCGAATTGATAACCAGAAACTCGGGTTGTCCGTCGGAAATATGTTGCAATGGCAAGTGAGTGTCACCATTAATTTGATTGTGTATCACGGCGTGTCGATGAAAAAAGGTACCGCGACCGCTATCCTGGCCCGATAATCGTATTGGAGAGCCCTGCTCCAGCAAAGCGGCATAAGCCATGTTCTCCGCATAACCCCAATCCATTGGTAACTCACCGGCTCCCATTCGACTGCGATTATCAATAATTCGTTTAACAGTGGGATGAAGCTCAAAATCGTCAGGAATAGAGGTCAGTCGTTCTGTCAAACGGTCTATCATTGCATCGTCAATGCCTGTGTCAGCCTCATGTGTCCACTTCGTATCCTTGAAAGGCGCAAAATTTATCAAATGTGTAGTGTTTACATTTTGTGCCTTTGGGCCGGCAACGGCGACATTGCTTTCCAGTGAATTAATATAGTTGTCGGCTATTTCCTGGGCTTCGATCTCTGTGATAATGTTTTCACTTATTAATCGCTGCGTGTGCAGTTTTCTCACGTCCTGATGCGCTCTTATCCGTTGATACATCAGTGGTTGTGTTGCTGCTGGTTCATCTGCTTCGCTATGCCCATGCTTGCGATAACAAACCATATCGATCACCACATCTTTTTTGAATTCCATACGATAATCCAGCGCCATTTTCGCGACGAATACCACGGCTTCGGGATCATCACCATTGACATGGAAAATGGGTGCTTGCACCATTTTTGCGACGTCTGTGCAGTATAAAGTAGAACGCGAGTCAAGCGGGTCGCTTGTGGTAAAGCCAATCTGGTTGTTAATGATGATGTGTACAGTGCCGCCTGTCGTGTATCCACGAGTCTGGGACAGATTAAAGGTTTCCATGATTACGCCTTGACCGGCGAACGCAGCATCACCATGGAGGAGGATGGGCAGGACTTGATCTCGCGCTTTATCATCACGTCTATCCTGACGAGCACGGACTGAGCCTTCTACTACCGGATCGATAATCTCCAGGTGCGAGGGATTAAAAGACAGCGTTAAATGAACACTGCCTTTTTTAGTTTCTATGTCGGAAGAATAACCCAGATGATATTTAACATCACCGGATCTGGTTATCTCACCTGATTTACCTTCGAATTCGTCGAATAGCTCGTGGGGCATTTTGCCGATAATATTAACCAGTACATTCAGACGACCTCGATGTGCCATACCGATAACAACTTCCTGAACGCCACCATCACCACCGTTCTGTACGATTTCATCGAGCATAGCGATAAGGCATTCGCCACCTTCCAGCGAGAAACGCTTTTGCCCTACATACCGGGTATGTAAATAGGCTTCCAGTGCGTTTGCTGCGATAACACGTTCGAGAATATCCTTCTTCTTCTCTGCCGGAAAATTCGGGTCGGATTGACAACTTTCCAGATATTGCTGAATCCAGCGTTTTTGCTCAGTCTCATTGATATGCATGTACTCCGCACCAATGTTGCGGCAATACGTGTTTCTAACAATTGAGAGAATTTCTCGTAATGTCGCTTCATCGGCAGCAAAAAGTGAGCCGGTGTTGAAAACGGTGTCCATGTCGGATTCATCGAGACCATGAAAAGCCGGATCAAGATCAGGCACCGGTGGACGTTCATGTTGGTCCAAAGGATCAAGCGTTGCCTGAGAATGGCCTCGAAAGCGATGTGCATTGATTAACTGTAGAACAGAGACCTGTTTCTGATGAGATCCAGCGTCCGGTGCGGATTGTGAACGCTTACCATTGTTACCTTGTTTTGCTGCTTGATAAAAAGCCTCTTGAACTGGCGAATGCGCGACATCCACTCCTTCACCTGTCTTTTGCAGCTCGTCGAAATAATTACGCCATTCCGATTCAACGTTAGCCGGATCCTGAAGATAGCGTTCATAAAGTTGTTCAATGAAATCGGCATTGCCGCTATACAAGTGAGACGGTTGAGAAAGACTCATTGGTGTTTATTTCCGTGTTTCGTGTTGTTGGTAAATATAAACATATACTGGAGAATTACCGACGATTTTCGATATTTCTCAAGGGCTTATTCGCTCATATTTTAAGTGATTCATACAAATGTGCATACAAGTTTAGACGAATAGTCGATTTTGTCATGTAATCATGCATATTCCGGGCCTGATTTATGGCAAGGGACTTGCTTGAGATTAACTTACACCTGTATCCTTGAAAAAAAACAATAATTTTTATTTAGTAAAAGCACAAGACAACCCCGCTACGGAGGCATCAAATGTCGGATTCAGTCACCATTACAGATAACAGAACGGGTAAACAATTAGAGTGCCCGATTATCCAGGGCACCTACGGCGAACCTGTTATAGATACGAAATTATTACACAAAGAACTGGGCATGTTTACGCTGGATCCCGGTTTTGGCACAACAGCCAGCTGCCGTAGTTCGATCACCTACCTTGATGGTGATGAGGGCGTGTTATTGCATCGAGGTTACCCCATTGAGCAATTAGCTGAGAAAAGCAACTATCTTGAAGTCTGTTATTTGCTTATCCATGGTGAATTACCTACGCCGACAGAAATGGTTGAATGGGATAATTCCATAAAAATGCACACCATGACCCATGAGCATCTGGCGAGCTTCTATACGGGCTACCGTTATGACGCGCATCCCATGTCAATTATGGCAGGCGTCGTCAGTGCTGTAGCCTCCTATTACCACGACGCGACCGATATTCGAAACCCTGAACATCGACTACTAACAGCGAAACGCGTTATTGGTAAAATGCCAAATCTTGCCTCGAAATGTTACCGATTTGCTTCTGGATTACCCTTTGTCTATCCGGATAATTCAAAGGGTTTTGTTGAAAATTTCATGCAAATGACTTTTTCCTGGCCAAGTGAAGAGTATTCTCCTCCACCGGTAGCCATCAGAGCGTTGGAACTTTTATTTATTCTGCACGCAGATCATGAGCAAAATGCCAGTACCTCTACGGTCAGGCTTGCCGGCAGTGCAGAGAGTAATCCCTTTGCCTGTATTGCCGCTGGTATCTCGACACTCTGGGGTAAGGCGCATGGTGGAGCCAACGAAGCGGTCGTGCACATGCTCGAAGAGATTGGTGATGCAAGCAATATCCAAAAATTCATTGATAAGGCAAAGGATAAAAATGATCCCTTTCGATTGATGGGCTTCGGTCACCGGGTGTATAAAAATCATGATCCCAGGGCGACGATTATTCGCGGCGCATGCCATGAATTGCTTGATGAGATGAATGTCAACCAGCCAATGTTTGAAGTGGCGATGGAGCTAGAAAGAATTGCCCTGGAAGATGAATACTTCATAGAACGCAAGCTCTACCCAAATGTCGATTTCTACTCCGGTTTAATCTATCAGGCCTTGAAAATCCCCATTAGTATGTTTACGGTTATGTTCGCTTTGGCCCGCAGCGCAGGCTGGATGGCTCAGTGGATGGAATTAATGGAAGATGAGGATTTTCGCATCGGTCGACCTCGTCAACTGTATATTGGCGCTGAGAAACGCGACTATGTGGAGTTAGGTAAGCGAAGCTGATCCTTGTTTTGTAAGTCTTTATTTTGACGGGCAATCGTCCGGTTATTGACATGATTTAGTTCACAGATAGTGATAGATAAGGGAAATAGTGAACCAAACAGACTGTCATAATGCTTAATATATATCTTTGGAGAAAATGCAGATGAAATCACCTGTTCGTATTACCGTTACTGGCGCGGCCGGTCAGATAGGTTATGCCCTTTTATTCAGAATTGCCTCAGGTCAGCTATTGGGACCAGACCAGCCGGTTATTCTACAACTGTTGGAGGTTACTCCGGCCTTACCGGCCCTGGAAGGGGTCGTAATGGAATTGCAAGATTGCGCATTTAACACATTGGCAGGAATCATAACCAGTGATGATGCTAATGTAGCTTTCAAGGCTTCGGATTACGCTTTTCTGGTGGGTGCCAAACCCCGCGGACCGGGCATGGAACGAAGCGACTTATTACAAGGCAATGCGGCAATTTTCAACGTTCAGGGAAAAGCGCTGAACGATCAGGCAAGTCGCGATGTAAAGATAATAGTGGTTGGCAATCCCGCCAACACCAACGCATTGATTACTCAAAAAAATGCGCCGGATCTGAACCCACGCAATTTCACTGCGATGACACGACTGGATCATAACAGGGCCCTGGCGCAACTTGCGGCGAAAACAGATAAAGCGGTCAATGAGATAAAAAACCTATGTATCTGGGGTAATCATTCCACGACTCAATATCCTGACATTAGTCACGCCACGGTGGGTGGCAAGGCCGCTCTGGAACTGGTTGAGCAGGACTGGTACCAAAATGATTACATTCCGCGTGTGGCGAAACGAGGTGCTGAAATTATTGCGGCTCGAGGCGCCTCCAGCGCGGCATCTGCCGCCAATGCCGCACTTGAACATATGCGCGACTGGGCGCTTGGGAGTGATGGGGATAACTGGGTCAGCATGGCTGTTCCCAGTGATGGCTCCTATGACATTCCAGAAGGCCTGGTCTACTCCTTCCCGGTAATCTGCTCCAAAGGAGATTATGAAATCGTTCAAGGCTTAGAGATTAGTGAATTCAGCCGTACGATGATGAGTGCGACGCAAGCAGAGCTGGAAGAAGAACGTGATATGGTTAAACACCTGTTTGCCTGAACAATAAGTTAGCTCAATCGCTTTGCGATCCGCTGCACTTTCTATATTCGACATGATTAAGTTGCCGGTCAATATGATTTGTTTTCTTGCCAAGCCATGGCATCATTAACGATATGATTGATTCTGAAGGTTACCGCGCAAATGTGGCCATTGTGCTGAGCAATAGTCAGGGCCAGCTTTTTTGGGCCAAACGTATTGGCATGGAAGCCTGGCAGTTTCCCCAGGGAGGCATTCGCCAAAATGAATCTGCACAAAAAGCGATGTATCGCGAGTTGCACGAAGAAACGGGTCTGTTGCCCGAGCATGTTAAATTAATTGGTTGTACGCAGGACTGGTTGCGATATCAATTGCCCAAACGTTTTATTCGCAGGCATTCTTCGCCGGTTTGCATAGGTCAAAAACAAATTTGGTACTTATTGAAACTGTTGGCGGATGAGAGTGAGGTAAGGCTGGATGCTTGTGAGAAACCTGAATTTGATCATTGGCGCTGGGTTGATTTCTGGCAACCAGTGGATGAGGTAGTCGACTTCAAACGTAAGGTTTATGAAGCAGCCTTGCGGCAACTTGTTGGTCTGGCCTTTCCAGACAAAATTCCTGACTCCATATCAAGCAAACACTAATACGATCTGTCCCAAGTTCTTATAAGCAGTGCTATTGTTCCCTGGCTTCCTCCTGACGTGCAGATTTCTCATACATCAAAATTGGCAATAACTTTTTGATGGAACGGTTTTTAATATGTCGCGTCATACCTGAAAGAAAATCAGAGCCGGCTCTGGCAATAATTTTTTCCTCGAGTTCGGTAAGATGGTGTTCGCACAAGTTGACCGCATGAGCTGCTATCTGCCGGACATCCGCATAATTATCCAGTTGCTGCGCGGCGTTTTGCTGAACACAATTATCGTAGTCATGAGTTGCCGTATTAATAAGTTGATAGTCTTCGCTCGTCAATTGAAAAGACTCTTCAGCTACAAGCTCCACGTTCAGGAATAAAATAATAAGTAAAAAAGTGATATGTTGGTTCATAAGAAAGAAAGTAAGAATGAATGATTCTGGACACGGACACAAAAATATGTGAAACACCCCAGAGCTGAGCGTAGGATATGCCAATCAGTGACCATTATCAAAGGGGCCGAATGAGTGATGAATTATATGTCCCATAACAATGGCGAAAGGGTTTGAAATGATAGGTACTTTGTGGCGATTGTTTTTCGGCATATGCTGTTTCAGTAAAGGGCCACAGGACCTGCCGGCGTCGAAGGAATTTTTCGTAGTGACGTTGTCAGCCTATTGTTTTGCTAGTTTCTTTCAGGCCTCGTCAATGCAATCCGTGGATATCGCGATTTTGATGGGATTGATGGACGCGTTTATTCTCGTCGTTCTATGTTATTTCCTGCTTTATTTATCACGAAGACCTGAACGCTGGTTACAGACGATTACCGCCTTATTTGGCGCCGGCATAGTTTTCAGTATTGTCTCCATTCCTTTGTCTTTTTTGATTCCCATAATTGGTAATAATAATCCTGTGGTTTACTGGTTATATTTAATAGTAATTGCTTTAATGGTCTGGAATGTTGCTGTTATGGCCCATATCATGAGACATGCTTTATCTTCTTCATTTGCTCTAGGCGTGCTTGCCGCTTTGTTGTACGTCTGGGTGCTTTACACCGCCGTTTTCAGTTTTTTTCCGCCACAGACTGTCGCATGAAAATACATATCCTTGGTATTTGTGGCACGTTCATGGGAAGTATCGCGGTGCTGGCCAAGCAATTGGGACACGAAGTCAGTGGTTCAGACGCTAACGTTTATCCACCAATGAGTACACAATTGCAATCTCAGGGTATCGAATTGATGGATGGCTATCTCGCTTCACACTTGTCACCTGCACCGGACATGATTGTGGTCGGCAACACCGTATCGAGAGGAAATATTGCCGTTGAGTATTTATTAAATGAAGGACTGCCTTTCCAATCTGGTCCTGAATGGTTAGCCCAACATGTACTGAAAAATCGTCACGTACTGGCAGTGGCCGGCACTCATGGCAAGACAACCACCAGCAGCATGTTGGCTTGGATTCTTGAGTATGCAGGCAAATCACCGGGCTTTTTAATTGGTGGAATTGCTGAAAATTTCGGTATATCAGCTCGCTATAGTGAATCAAATCTTTTTGTTGTGGAAGCGGACGAATACGATACGGCATTTTTCGACAAGCGTTCGAAATTTATTCATTATCATCCGAGAACCTTGCTTATTAACAATATCGAATACGACCATGCGGATATATTTGAAAATATTGAGGCGATAAGACGCGAATTTAACCACATGGTAAGGATTGTGCCTGCCAACGGACAAATCGTTAGACATGCACACGATAAAGAAATTGATCAGGTCATGGCGATGGGATGCTGGACACCCACTGTCACCTTTGGTGGCGAAAACGGACAATGGTCGGCCCAGCCGGAACAGGATGATTTTTCCTGCTTCAATGTTTGTTTTGAGGGTGAAAGATTAGCCCAGCTGACGTGGTCGTTGTTTGGCCAACATAATGCTGAAAATGCACTGGCTGCCATCGCCTGCGCCGCGCACGTTGATGTAGAGGCGCACAGCGCTTGTGCAGCTCTGGCTGAATTCACTAGTGTAAAAAGACGTTTGCAGGTGCTTGGATGTGTAAAGGGGGTGACGGTCTATGATGATTTTGCTCATCATCCCACGGCAATTGCAGCGACTTTATCGGCCTTAAAAGCCAGGGTGGGTCCTAAGGTGAGGATTATTGCGGTTATGGAACCACGTTCAAATACCATGAAAATGGGAGTACATCGAGATACCCTGGCTACCGCGCTGGCAGTAGCGGATCTAGTGCTGGTTTACGAGCCGGCAGGGCTAGCCTGGGATTTGCAGCAAAGTTTGGCGGAGCTTCAAGGAAAATGTCGAGTTTTTAATAAAGTGGAGCCGATTATCGAGGCTCTGGTAAAAGACATTCGTGATGGCGATCAAATACTTATCATGAGTAATGGTGATTTTCAGGGAATACACCAGGACCTTCTCAATGCACTTCGCTGATCTTGAAAAAATGGAAACCATCCCCTTATTTCCCTTAAATCTTGTTTTGTTTCCAGGTGGAGAGCTACCGTTAAGGATCTTTGAGCCTCGATATATCGATTTAGTTGGTGAGTGTTTACGTACCGATACGGGTTTTGGCGTTTGCTATATAAAGAAAGGCAAAGAAGTAGGTGGTGGCGCTCAATGTCACGACATAGGTAGCTATGCGAAGATAGTGGACTGGAGTCAGCTAGAAGATGGTTTACTGGGTATCACAGCGAAAGCGGAAAAAAGATTCCTCGTTAAAAACTATTCAGAGCGAGCCAATAAATTACTTCAAGGCGAAATCCACTGGTTGGATGAGGGCGCTTACAATGAAATTGGCGAGAATTATCTGGTGTTACAAACCTTGTTAACTCGGGTTCTCGAGCATTTTGAGATTAAGTATGATGATCAAGCTCAAAAATTGGAAGATCCCGCCTGGTTGGGATATCGCCTGGCAGAATTCTTACCTCTGGAGCCAGCTGCCAGGCAAACATTATTGGAAATGGAGGATTCTTTGGAGAGGTTAAGCCACCTACGACAGATGTTAAACGAACCTAATATCGCTGATATTTTAGATTAATGAGTATGTCAGATCATAATTCGGGACTCGCCTATCTGAGCGTGTTAGGTGTCTGTCCTTTGTTGGCGAAGGCGACAACTTTACTCACAGGGATCACCATGGGCCTTGCATCTTTGTGTATATTATTTTTTACGATTCTGAGCGTTTCTTCTTGTCGTCGCTATATCGTTTACGGCTTCAGGTTGCCTGCCATCCTGCTCATTAGCGTCACCTGGGTGACGGTTCTCGATCTTTTTATGCAAGCCCTCTGCTATGAATTGCGACTGACCCTGGGAATTTACCTCCCATTGTTGGCTATGAATAGTTTCATCTTGTTGTCACTGGAGCAAACAGCGCTGACAACGCCATCATCGATGGCGCTTAAAGCTACATTGCCTCGAGGCTTAGCCATCCTCGGGGTGCTTGGCATCATTGGTGCTTTACGCGAGTTACTCGGTCTTGGTGGATTGTTAAGTGACGCCACTATGTTTGGGATGGGCGCTGAAACATGGACATTCGTTGACGGAGGATTTGCTTTGCTACCTAAGGCACCGGGTGCACTGTTTGGACTAGGATTATTTATCGCTGCATATAAATACTACCGACCTAATCAGGCCGTAGCTAATGCAAATTAGCTTATATCTTCACGTGTTTTGCGGGGAAAGAATTGAATAAAGCCAGGCGCACAAAAATTTTTGAAATATTGAGATTACAAAACCCGAAACCTACGACGGAATTGGCGTATTCGAGCTCTTTTGAATTATTAATTTCCGTGATTTTATCAGCCCAGTCAACAGACATAGGGGTTAACAAAGCTACAGCAAAACTCTATCCAATTGCCAATACACCCGAGACGATTTCCAGGTTAGGTTTGCCAGGATTGAAAAAACATATCAAAACAATTGGTCTTTATAATACCAAGGCTGCCAACATTATTAAGACCTGCAAAATTCTGGAAGATGAACATAACGGCGTCGTGCCGGACGACAGAGAATCGTTGGAAAGATTACCTGGCGTGGGTCGTAAGACAGCTAATGTCATATTAAATACGGCTTTCGGGCAGCCGACCATCGCCGTTGATACCCATATATTCAGGGTCTCAAATCGAACCGGGATAGCGCCAGGTAAGGATGTGCTTGAGGTGGAGAATCGTTTGAACAAGTTTGTCCCCGATGTCTTTAAGCAAGACGCCCACCATTGGCTTATCTTGCACGGTCGGTACACTTGTGTTGCGAGAAAGCCAAAATGTGGCTCATGTCGGATATATGAGCTATGTGAATGGAAAGAAAAAAAGTCATTTTCGATGTTTGAAGTAAAACCTGCTATTTAATTAGGGGCAAATTATAGGTCTCAGACGCGCTTATCGAGGTGTATATTACAAGCAGGCATATTATTATTCTGGCTCATGTTTATAGAAAATAGAGATGACGCACGCGCTTATTTTATAAAAGTGCGGCGGAAATATAACGAGAACCAGCCACTGGAGCCGCTGGAACAGCTAATTCTGGACGTAATATTGGCCCATCCGGAGTATCATAGTGCCCTGGATCCAGGGTTAGAATCGCTTAAAGAGAACTATTCTCCAGAGGCCGGGAATGTGAATCCATTTTTACATATGAGTATGCATATCGCCATTAAAGAGCAAATTCAATCAGATAGGCCGCCTGGTATCCGAGAACTGTGTGCGGCATTACGCAATAAATATAACGACCCTCATGAAATGGAGCACAAAGTCATGGATTGTCTTGGTGAATCACTCTGGTTGGCTCAACGCAACAAGAGCATGCCGGATGAAAGCGCTTATCTTGAAAACATCAGAGCATTGAAATGAGCTCAGCACCCAATGTGTTCGAATTGTTTGATTCTAACAAAGAGCATTCTCTTGAAGAACAACTTGGTTTGTTGGCTGAGGTTACCCAGTCATTTGCGTTCTCCCTCGACATCGAAGAAACCCTGCAGAATGCCCTGGAGAAATTTTTGGAATACCTTAATGCCGAGGCTGACTCCATCTTTTTACTGGAAAACAGCGGCACCGAACTGGTATGTCGTGGATGTGCAGGACCCGTTGATATTACTGGATTGAGACTGCCGTATGATAAGGGCATAGTGGGTAAAACGGTTACCAGTCAGACTTGTCAGATAGTAAAAGATGTCAGTAAAGATCCCAGTTTTTCTCAAAATGTCGATAAGGACACCGGCTTTGTAACCCGTTCGATTCTGTGTGCGCCTTTGATGGTTAATGAAGAATGTATTGGCGCTCTGGAACTTATCAATAAGCGTAGTGGTAATGGTTTGTTTGAAGAACGCGATCAGCATTTGTTGACGGCTCTGGCTGCGGCGGCAGCACTTGCCATTCATAATGCACGTATGGCAGATAAACTAGTGGTACAGGAGCGCATGCAAAAAGAGTTGGAACTCGCCAGGGAAATACAGGAAAGTTTGTTGCCAGATCCGCGAGGTGATAATTTTCCAGTTATGGGTATTAACGTGCCAGCGAGAGAAGTCTCAGGTGATTTCTTTGATTTTTTTCAACGTGATGATGGCTTGATTTACTTTAATTTGGCGGACGTATCAGGTAAAGGGATGAATGCGGCATTACTGATGGCCAAAACCACAAGCTTATTACGCTATGCCGCTAAAAGAATTGCGAATGCCGGCGAGCACCTTGCTCGAGTTAATGATGAAATTTGCGAAACTGTATCTCATGGTATGTTTATCACTATCGTTTCTGGTTTTATTGATCTGGAAAAACGCGTGATTGAGTTTGCCAACGCCGGACACCAGCCGCCTCTGTATCATCACGACGGCAAATTCGAAGAAATTGAAGCTACCGCACCACCACTGGGCATAGTATCGGGAGTTGAATTTCCGGTGTCTACCTTGCCGCTGGATGGCGGTAGTCTCTATCTTTTTACTGATGGTGTCACCGAAGCTACCGATGATAGTAATAAGCAGTTGGATGTAAAGGGGTTGATTAAATTGATTGAAGGTAGTCATCGAGTTGCTGGACCTGAACGACTGGCAGGAATTGTCAAAGAAATTTACAAACCTGATGTTAGTCAGCACGACGATATCACGATTATGCTAATAGAATGCAAGACACAGTGAGCCTGGAAAGTCTTTTTGAACTACGTTTTCCTTCCAAACCGGATCGCCTGTCTCTCGTTCGCGCGCTGGTAAAACGTTCGGCCGAATTTGCCGGTTGTAGTGATGAGCTTACCGATAAATTAGTGATAGCATTAAACGAAGCCTGTATGAATGTGATTCAACACGCCTATAAGTTTGAGGAATCTGGTGAAATTACCCTGGAAATCTTGAATAATAGCTCTGAAATCGTGTTTAGATTGACCGATAGTGCTGAATTGATTGATTTGGACAAAGTCGAACCAAGGGATCTGGAAGATGTGAGGCCAGGTGGTCTTGGGGTGCATTTCATGCGCGAGATTATGGATAAATGTGACATTGGGCATTTGCAAAGTGGGAAAGGGAATTATCTGGAAATGACAAAAACAATTTATTAACTATCTCTGATGGTCAATGGGGATGAGGCAAAAGAGTGATGGGGATGAAATATAATACGAAAGAAGAAAAGGGCTACTCAATCATTGAGCTTAATGGCGAAGTCGACTTGTCGTGCTCACCCGATGCGAGAAAACAGATTCTCGAATGCCTTGGAGCAAATAAAGATCTGCTGGTAGATTTATCTCAAGTCACCTATATAGATAGTTCTGGTGTGGCCAGTCTGGTTGAGGGCTATCAAACTGCCAAGAAGAAATCTCTCAAGTTTGGTCTGATAGGTGTCAGTGATGCCGCTATGAATGTGTTGCAGCTGGCGCGACTAGACAAAGTCTTTCCTATCCATGCTAGCGTTGATGAGCGCTTGCAGGAGGATGGCTAGCGTTCTCGTCTATTTGCGACGAGTAAGAGGACGAATGAAGTGTAACAAGAGGATAGTTGGAAGGCGGTATATACAGAATTGCAAATAAGGCGTAGACGCCCAGAGTGGCCGTCTACGCTTACTAATCAAGTGTTCAGGAAGAAGAAAACTCCATCTTAATCCCCGCCAATTCAATCAGGTCACTGTCTTTTAGCTGATAGGCCTTTGGCCCTATAGGCTCGCCATTAACCATGGGATAGCGTTTACCATCCCCATCACTTTCAATATGTGTCAGAAAATAGCCTTGTGGTCTACGTGAGATTACAGCGACTTGCGTTCCCGGTTTCCCCAGCGTGATAAGTGCTTTGGTTAGCTCCAGTTCTTTGCCAGCAATAGGGCCGTTCAGTACCGTTAGACGACCAAGAGGCATACCACCACCGGAAGGGGCTGGCATACTACTCGCTGCTGGTACAGCACGGGCTACGGCTTTCTCAGCCGCCTGCGCTGCGGCAACGGCCGCACTCGCTGATCCCGGCTTGATGATCATAGTTTTTTCAAACTCATCATCATCTGCCGTCGCCAGCTCATTGACGTATTTCATTTCGTGCTTGCCAATGGCAATAACATCACCATCTTTAAGCGCATGCTTCTTAATTAGCTTGCCGTTAACGTAGGAACCGTTGGTACTTCCCAGATCTTCCAAAAAGGAATCATCCAGGATCGTAATGACAAGCGCGTGCTTTCCACTGACAGCCAGATTATCGATCGGGATGTCATTATCCGCTTTGCGGCCTATGGAAAGGCGCTCTTTATCTAATTGGTATTCCCCTTGAACGACACCATTCAAGCTCAGGACTAACTTTGCCATAGCGCTGTCCTATTTTCCCCTAAATTAACGAAATCGATTAATTAATCGTTTTAAAAATCCCCCGGAGTTTGAAACCCCCTCCAGAGCCCTAATTAGTATCACGGAGATATTGTCCTTTCCTCCTTTTGCGTTGGCTAAATTCACCAATTCCTCTGCTGCTTGTAGAAGATTAACACTATATTTACTTAGGGTTAAGTGAATTTCTTCATCATCTACCATATCATTTAATCCATCGGAACACAGCAGGAAAATATCGCCGGTTAATACGGGAACTTCCATAACATCAACTTCTGCATTTTCCTCTATGCCCAAAGCTCGGGTTACGAGATTCTTTGGTGTTTTTGCGTGCGCCTCTTCCGAAGTATAGAGACCACGGTCTATAAGTTCTTGAATTAAAGAGTGATCTTTTGTTATCTGTTCGAAATTTTGAGCCCTTTTGCGGTACAAACGAGAATCACCGACATGGGCAATAGTCGCAAGCCCGTTATAAAATAACGCAACAACGATTGTGGTGCCCATGCCTGTACATTCAGGATCCGTTTGCGCGGAATTGTAAATGTTTGAATTTGCGCTAATTATTGCGTTTTTTACCAGGGTCGATTCAGAATGAAGGCCGGTAATTTTGTCCGTTTGCCCCGGTTTGATTTTCTTCAGACCCAGACTAATTTGTTCGTGCGAGGTTGTTACTGCGATGGCACTGGCCACTTCCCCCGCCTTATACCCGCCCATTCCGTCGGCCAGGATCACCAGGCCCTGTTCAATATCGCTTAGTGTACTGTCTTCGTTATGTGGTCGCCGGCGACCGACATTCGAGACGTTGGCGATCTCAAGTTTATCTGACATAGTCATTTTGAATTATTTTTTATAATTTTCAGGTATCTACGTAAATCAGTGGCAAATTTCCCCATGCTAAATGGTGCATCTTTTGCAGGATCGACTCTAAAGTAACAATCCTATCCCGCGCTTTGCCCGCTAATCGAGAACCGATGTCAAGAATATCAGGATGTGAGTCATTGGCAATCTTAAACATCAAAGTTGTTGTGGAAATGGCCGCAAATAGCAGGGATCCGTCGAGCAATTAATAAATCCTGACAGTCGATGAAAATAAATCCGAACGTTCCCCTTGTTAACCCCGAAAAGGGCCCGGCAATATGGAGCCGTGAGTTATTCTTTGTCCTACCTGTTTTCATTTTATTCAATACAGTTATCCTTGCGATACCTACATTCGTCAATAAATGCTGGAGGATTCTGTCAGGTAAATAATGTCCCAGAGTTTATTTATGGGCTCAATTATTTACACCAATATTGCACAGCTTTACTTGCGTCTGCAGTAATTTTGTCACGTTCTTCGTCACCGTAGATAGTCGGGTTTTGTGGGTCGTCAGATTTTTTAAACAAGAAACCGGCGTTCGTTATATTCTCTAAATCTTTCTGCGCTTTGGCGCAGTTAGTCTTGCGCTTTGACATTTCTGCTGCGGCGTTTTCTTTGGTTTTTTTCGCTTC
Source organism: Planctomycetota bacterium (assembly GCA_047638675.1). Taxonomy (GTDB): domain Bacteria; phylum Pseudomonadota; class Gammaproteobacteria; order Eutrophobiales; family Eutrophobiaceae; genus WLWS01. Next base: position 23,275 of record JBLIML010000020.1, read on the forward strand.
CAGGCGATCTTCGTCTAATGCATTTAACAAACGTCGTTGTTTTTCAACACGGGCGTCATGATCAGGATCAAGGGTGGGTTTTTTCTTTATTCGAATAGACTCGGCTTTTTCACTATGTGGTTTATCGCCGTAATGGGTTTTTCCATTCTCATCAACCCATTTATATACTGCGGCAGACAGAAATGTCACATTGGAGAAAGTGAAAATAAGCCCAACAATAAAACAAATTACTGGATGTTTGAGCTTGCCGGGGTAATGCAATCGGTAAATTCCGCCGGCACGCGTCATAAGGTGCCAATTTACTTTATTATCGTCGAAATGGCGAAGTCATGGACATGATTTTTTTGCATCAACTTTATTCTCAAGCGATGCATTATTATTTTTTATATTGCTATACATCGCGTAGATATAACTGGCAGCTTGACTAGCTCATCGTTCCAGGTGTTGGAGTTTGTCTGTAACATCTTTCCAATCATCAGCGTCAGCTGGCGCGGCCTTCATTTCATTGATAACCGGCCAAAGTTTGGACAGTTCGCTGTTTAGTTCTACATATTGTTGCTGATCCTCAGACGCATCGTCTTCTGACATGATGGCCTCTACAGGACATTCAGGCTCACATAATGTGCAATCAATACACTCATCAGGATCAATTACCAGCATATTGGGACCTTCGTGAAAACAATCGACCGGACACACTTCAACGCAGTCCGTGTACTTACATTTTATGCAGTTGTCTATAACAATAAATGGCATTGTAGTTTACCTGTTAATTTCTCATGTGAATAAATGACTGAATCATACCGGTTTCCGAGCGAATGAAAAAGAAGGAATTAAATAATTCTAAGAACGCGGCCTTCATTTGTTGTCAACCAGATCCATCATGCCATCGATCAAGGTCTTTCCGCGACTGAGGTCTGTGATGACATAGTTCTTATCCATAATCAGGCGCTGTACCTGTATTTGCAGCTCATCAATGTTGCCGTCGCCCAGATCCAGTGTTATTTTTTCCTGTTCTCTTTTGACCTGTGAAACGGCTCTCACCTCAGGTATCAGCATGAATGCACTTAGCAGATCTGAATCTGGTTCACGATTGAGGGTGAGATTGAGTTTGTTTTCCTTATTTGCCAGCTCTGAAATGGGCTTGGAGGCGATGAGTTTGCCCTTGTCGAGTATGATCACTGAAGAACAAATATCTTCGATTTCATAGAGATTGTGGGAGCTGATAATAAAGGCAGACTCCCCGGATAATTTGCGAATTAGCGCTCTGACATCATTTGCTACAACCGGATCGAGTCCGGCGGTGGGTTCGTCAAGTATGACCAACTGTGGTTTTCCAAGAAAGGCCTGGACAATACCGAGACGTTTGCGCTGTCCATAACTCAAGCTTTCGGGATATTTTTCAGCGACACTTGCATCACCTAATTCAGAAAGCAAATCGATAACCGCTTTTTTGGCGTCTAATTTGGTCATTCCCTGGAGTCGGGCAAAAAGTACTAGCTGTTTACTGACCGGAATGCCTTTTTTGAAAGTTGCATCTTGAGGCAAAATGCTGAGTTTACCGGTTGTTGCGATGCTATCCGGTGTTTCTCCGAGTATGGATAGTGAACCTGTAGTCGCTCGTAAGGCACCAGAAAGAATGGATAGAAGAGTGGTTTTGCCAGCGCCATTTTTACCCACTAGTCCTATAGCTGCGGGATGTTCAATTTTCAAATTGATATTGGCAAGCGCTACTGTCGAGCCAAAGCGCTTACCCAGGTCGATGATTTCAAGAAGAGCAGACATGGATTTCGGTTTTATAAATTGCGCCGATTGAAAATTTGGAATGCGATACCTGCATAAACAAGGACATAAACAGGCAATATCGCTAATGCCATATAGAAATCACCGGTGTCCAGTTCAATCAGATAATCCATGACACCGTTAGCGAGGAGGTAAGCGACGATACTTTTTTGCGCTGTGAATTTAGCAAAAAACTTGAATAACACAATTAATCCGCAAGCTAACATTCCGAGAAAGAGTGCGGCAAGCGTGGATCTCACTAATGTTGAAATAAGGGACATAAAAGCAATAAATGTCAGGGAGTAGAGCATCAGTGTCAAATACACCCGGACAGAATAAATTAGGACATCAGTTGCAGCATAACCATCATTGTGCATAGAAATAATGGCGCATATTCCGGCAACGATAAGGTAGCTGCCAGCTATTAGACAAAATGCGCTTAGAAAGCGGGCCAGGAAAATTTCCATACGCTTACAGCGTGCAACAAGAAATCGGAAAAAACCGCTGCCAAAATCACTGGAAAACTGATCATAGCCGCCCAGTACGACAAAGAACGGAATCGAGGTCAAAGATATAATATAAAACAGCGAAACACTGGGAGGATGGTCAATAAAAAGGTTCAATGCGCCATCTGTGCCATAAATTGCACTGGTGGCCATGATGCCCTCCTGCGATTGCAGTATGTCGAGCACGCCTTTATTAATCTGGTAGAAGATTAAATACCACCAGAGCGAGAACGGCACGAGAAACACCCAGCCTTTTAGGCGAGTCAGGGAATAGTAAAGATCAAAACGTAGTAGTAGGACGATTCGTTGCCAGTTCATTTTTGTTGACTATGTGCCAGGTGCCTGAGAATTCGCAGGCGAATATACCTGTAGAGTTGTACGTGAAATTTATGACAGGCAAGTATACCGAATTTAATCAACACATGCCGTTTTGCTGGATAAGCGAGACACCAAAAACACTTAGTCAAACTTCGATTTCAGTTCGTACAGTGCATCGTGTGCCTGTCGTGGCGTCATCTCATCAGGATTCAAGGCCTGCAGCGCCTGTGATAAGGGATGAGGTGTATTGAAAAGATCGTTTTGTGGAGTTGGCGGAGAGACACCTATCTTGCTTGCTTCCAGGCTACTCAAATGTTTCCTGGCGTGGTCGATTATGCTTTCGGGTATTCCTGCTAATTGGGCGACCTGCAATCCGTAACTCCGATTTGCCGGGCCGTCCTTCACTGCGTGCATAAAAACAATTTGCTCGCCGTGTTCCACAGCATCAAGATGGACGTTCACCACTGACTCGCTTTGCTCGGGTAATGCGGTTAACTCAAAGTAGTGGGTAGCGAACATGGTATAAGCGCGAACTTGTTCAGCAAGAAAAGTGGCACAGGCCCAGGCCAGCGCAAGACCGTCATAAGTACTGGTACCTCTGCCGATCTCATCCATCAGCACCAGGCTGTTACGTGTGGCGTTGTTCACTATGTTGGCCGTTTCAGTCATTTCCACCATGAAGGTTGAATGTCCGCGAGCCAGATTATCGCCAGCGCCGATGCGTGTGAAGATTCTATCAATGGGGCCAATGGTCGCCTGTTCTGCGGGAACGAAACTGCCGATGTGAGCGAGGATGATAATAAGTGCGGTTTGTCGCATATAGGTTGATTTACCACCCATGTTAGGCCCGGTAATGATGAGCATGCGTCTTTCGTCATGCATAATTGTGTCGTTTGCAATAAAGGCTTCAGTCTGTACCTGCTCCACCACGAGATGGCGTCCGCCACGAATATCAATGCCAGCCAGCTCAGAAAACTCTGGTTTGCTTAAATTCAATGTCTCGGCGCGTTCGGCGAAGCAAGTCAGTAAATCAACCTCAGCAATAGCACTGGCGGTAAGTTGAAGTGGCGCGAGATCTTCACAAATACGATCCAGTACCAAATCATAGAGCATTTTTTCCCTTGCAAGCGCCTTACTTTTTGCACTAAGCACCTTGTCTTCAAAGGATTTTAATTCTTCCGTGATGAAACGTTCCGTTGATTTTAGTGTTTGTCGGCGATGGTAGTCAGTAGGTACTTTGTCACTTTGATGACGGCTGATCTCAATGTAATAACCATGCACGCGGTTATAACCCACTTTAAGATTTCCCAATCCAGTGCGTTGTTTTTCTTTCTCTTCCAGATCCAGAAGAAATTGATTGGCGTCCGTGCTCATGGCAGTCAATTCGTCCAGTTCCTGATCGAAGCCCCTGGCGATCATGCCGCCGTCACGGATAGTAACAGGTGGCGATTCGACCAGAGCAGTAATTAAATATTGATATAGATCCGGGAAATCACTGATCAGAGTCAGTAGACTTTGAAGTTGCGGACTATCGGTGTCTGCCAATTGTTTGCGCAAGCCTGGTAGTTCCCCAAGTGAAGTGCGCAACTGTACCAGGTCGCGTGGTCTGGCGGATTTGAAACTGACGCGGGTCAATATACGTTCTATGTCGTTAACTGCACGCAGACAAGACTGGATTTCGATAAAGCGTCGATTATGCAGCAGGTTGGCTACGGCACTGTGGCGTAAACGCAATGTCTGATGGTCTCGTATGGGTTGCTGTATCCATCGACGTAACAGGCGACTTCCCATGGAGGTGGCCGTGTTGTCCATGATCTGCAATAAAGAGTGTGCCCTCTGGCCAGATAAGTCGTGTTGAAGCTCAAGGTTACGCTGACTAATCGCATCAAGAATAATGCAATCGTCGGACTGTTCTATTTTCAGGGCCTGCAGATGCAGCAGACTGGCACATTGTGTTTCTTCCGCATAGTCGAGCAGGGCACCTGCCGCGGTAATAGCCAGGAACTTGTCGTCACAGCCAAAACCTGAGAGATCTTTTACGCCATATTGTTTTTTGAGTCTTTCCCTTGCAACGCCTTGATCGAAACGCCAGGGTGGTCGGCTGGTGACACTTTTATAGTTACTCTCCAGCCAGACCTTTTGCACGCTATCTTCACTAATGAGAATTTCCGCCGGGTTCAGTCGACGGAGTTCACTTTCCAATGTTTCATGGTCGCGGAATTGCATGACGCTAAAACGGCCACTTGAAAGATCCAGAATCGCAAGCCCGTAGTGCTCTTTGCTTTGATGCACAGCGACCAGTAGATTGTCTGCTCGCTCATCGAGAAATGCTTCATCGGTAATGGTGCCCGGTGTAACAATTCGGGCAATTTGTCGTTCAACAGGGCCCTTGCTTGTCGCGGGATCGCCAATTTGTTCGCAAATAACAACGGACTCACCAAGGCGTACCAGTTTTGCCAGATAATTATCTACGGCATGATAAGGCACCCCTGCCATGGGGATGGGATCGCCTGAAGATTTTCCGCGGGCGGTGAGAGCGATATCCAGCAAGCGAGCCGCTTTTTTGGCATCGTCATAAAACATTTCATAAAAATCACCCATACGAAAAAACAGAAGACTGTCCGGGTGCAGCGCTTTGAAGCCAAGATATTGCTGCATGACCGGTGTGTGCTCACTTGCCTGAACAGTTTGCGAACGCATTTACGGGCTCTCAAGTACCGCGAAGGTTTGCATACGGATAATTCCCTGGGAATACAGAACAATACTGAGACGGCCAGAATGAGTTGGGTTTCGAATACAACTATAGGCAAATGTACCAAACGTTGGTGGCCCAAAGAAACCCGGTGGTGCAGAATCATCTGTCCACCAGCGGCCAAAATTTGCATCCGCCGCGGGTGCCGCTCCCGGACCATAGCGTTGCATGGCCCAGATAATTCTATTCACAAAAGGTACTATCAACTCGTAACAGTAGCCAATGTGTACCTTTAACAGATTGGCATCCTGCAACGATTGGTCGCCGAGTAGCTGTGAATCGCGATACATTAGATTGTCGTTAGGGATTATCGTACGGACACCATCGGCGACGTCATCACCATCTAAATCCACGTCAGAATTATAGCCATGATTAGTAAAAGACAGGGGACTGGGGTTAATCAGTTTGATATTCACATAACCATCTATAATTTGCTGACGTACGACCTTACGGCCATCAATATAAGCATCTGAATTTGCTTCGTGTGTGTATTGGGCTGCCATTGCACTGGCGAAACCGTTTTGCATGGCAACCATTTGGGCATTCTTCAGGCTACCGGCGCGCGCCGCTTCAAAGGCCGCATAATTGAGGGTGATCTTGGTCTGGTAGATTAAGGCAAACTGCAAAGTGCCCAGCAGGAGCGTCAATAAGATTGGTAAAACAATGAGAAATTCAACCATTGCCTGACCAGGGGATTTATTGCAGGAGCTCATGATTTCACTCGTCAGAATTATCGCCTTTTATCAAATCAAGTATTCCATCAAAGGCCACTTTACTACGCTTATGCAAAGGATGAGATGGATCCGTATAGATCTGCATTTCATTAAAACTGCTGGCGGCCTGTTTTAGCTGGACGATAGCCATATTATACCAGGCATTGGCATAGCTCTGGTCACGTATCAATACTTCTTTGTAAGCAAGGATCGCGGCATCAAGACGTTTTGTGCGTGCATAAATATTACCCAGGCGGAACCACGGCAATATTTCCTTTGGCACTTCGCGCACCAGTTGGCTGTAATGTTTCTCGCTCTCTACCGTATCACCGCGCTCGTAGGCTGCGGAGGCTAGCTTATCGATTTCGAGGACATCAACTTTAACAGTTTCTTCGTCCTTTTTTGTCTGCGTCATATTGCAGGCCGATAAAACAAGGCAGATAAATAGAATAAAGGTAATTTTATCTAACATTAGTTTACGCATCGCGCCATTCAAGTTGCATACCTTTCGCCAACTGATGTTGTTCAAGAGAGCCTCCGAGTAATTCAAGCACCATATGCGCAGAAGGGCAAGTCGACATACGCCAGGGGTTTAAAGTATGGACAGTTTTTACAATAGTCCAATGTTTGTCCAGGTACGCCAGATCAATGGAATATTTCATACCAATGGTATGAACCGAAGAACAAGGTTTAATCAGCAGGGCTTCCAATGCCTGCAAAGGCGGAGAACCCAACAGGCCGCGCATGCGTTCAAACATAGTGGTGGTCAGACAGGCCTCGGAGATTATACAAACTTTATTATCAACCCGGTGCAAGCTACCACGGGTCATAAAATACCTTCTCCCAGGAACTTCATAACGATGGGGAAACCCAGCACAATAAAGGTCACTGGAAAAATAAACATTATCAGGGGGCCTACCAGTTTAATTGGCGCTTCCATGGCCAGTTTTTCCGCCCGTTGGAAACGTTCATTGCGACGTTGTTCGGCCTGTACCCGTAAGACGGTTGCCAGAGAGGCGCCCATTTTTTCGGCCTGAACAATGGAACTGACAAAGCTGGTAACTTCACTGATATCCAGACGTTCAGCCATGCGTCTTAGTGACTCTGCGCGGGAGAGTCCTGAACGCAAATCACGTAGTACGATGCCAAATTCGTTTTTTAGAGGTCCAGGCGGTGCCTTTTCCATCGCTTGATCCAGTGCACCTTGTAAATTCAGACCTGCTTCAACACACATCGTGATGAAGTCCAGATAAACTGGCATCGCTCTGATGACGGCACCCTCACGCGCTTTACGCGTGTCGTTGAGCCAGATATCCGGAAAGAAGAAACCCACAATAGGCGCGATGACAAGAAAGACCGGTTGAAATTTGCCGATGGAGACCATCAGAATGAATGCAAAAACCGTTACCATAATGGCGGAGATTATGCGTAGTGCAATAAACTGTTCGGCAGTCATCAAATAGCTGACCCCGGTGCGCGATAGTCGCAGTTCTGTGTATTCAATATAATCGTAAGGGAGAAAGACACAAAAAAAGTTGGCGATGATTTGTATAAAGGGCCAAATCAGCCGCATTTTAAAGGAGAGAGGATCCATGTATTCACGAGTATCCTGATCGATCATGGCGTACAGACCAGCAAATCCCATGAGGCCCAGAAATCCACAAAGACCTGCGGATAAAATAGTCGTCGGATAAAGGAGGGTATCCATTATTTATTTTGCCTAGACATCAATACTGGTTATTTTTCTAATCATGACGTAGCCCAACAGTTCCATCACTACAATAATAGCCAGGACAATCCAGCCTACGGTAGTCGTCCAAAGTTTCTCCATTGCTTCAGGCTCAATAAAATTCAGTAAAACACCGAGTAATACAGGTAGACCGGTCATGACAATACCCTGGAGTTTTCCCTGGGCGGTGAGACTTTCTATCTTGCCTTCCATCATCGCCTTGCGACGCAGTGTCTCGCCAAGCGATTCCATGGTCTCGGCGATATTGCCGCCGACCTCCCGGTTGATACGCAATGCGGTGACCAGCATGGCGAAATCCTGAAGAGGAATACGTTCCTCCATGCTTTTCAGAGATACTTCGAAATCCACCCCGATACGTTGCTCTTTGAGTAAGAGCTCAAACTCCTGAGAGATTGGTGCAGGTTGTTCTTTGACCAGACTTTCCATGGCGATATTGAGACTGGCGCCAGCGCGCATAGCACCTGAGATCATGGCCAGGGCATCAGGAAGTTGGCTTTCAAAACGTTTCAGTCTTTTCTTGCGCATGGATTTGTAAAACATGGAAGGCAGGAGGATGACAATGGCCAGCATGACCAGGCTGGCCGGAATATCCCGCGTTATTAACCAGACCAGGGAGGGCAGAATGACCATGGCGACAATATTAAAAACAAACAGCTGATTCGGATCAACAAACAGGAACATGTCTGACATATTATTGCTTGCACTATCGGTGAAGGTGTTTTTGTAGCCTTCCATGGTGCTCTGGGCTTTATTTGCTAACACCAGCCACAGCAAAAATGTCATCAGGAATGCGGATGCAATCGTCAGAACATAAGCGATTTCACCAGAGAGCGAATAAAGCAAATCCATCATGATTTTGCAAAAATTGACAGGTCCACACCCAGCCCACGCTGTCGCATTTCTTCATAAAAATGTGGCACGGCCCCGGTTGCAATGAACTGTCCCTTGACGCGCCCCTCTTCGTCATAGCCATCTTGCTGGTATTTAAAAATATCCTGCATGGAGACGATGCCGGACTCCACTCCGGTGATTTCAGTGATGTTGATAATGCGGCGACTGCCATCGGAGAAGCGGGTTTGCTGCACGATGATGTCGATGGCAGACGCCACCATTTCCCGAATAGCGGAAACGGGCAGATCCATCCCCGACATCATTACCATGACTTCGATACGGGCTATCATGTCGCGGGGCGTATTTGCATGGGCTGTTGTCAGGGAACCATCGTGACCTGTATTCATAGCCTGCAACATGTCCAATGTTTCACCGCCACGACACTCACCAACGACAATGCGATCAGGTCGCATACGCAGACAGTTTTTAACCAAATCGCGAATAGGTACAGCGCCCTTGCCTTCGAGGTTCGCTGGACGTGCTTCAAGGGCAACAAGGTGGGGTTGAGCCAGCTTTAATTCAGCCGCATCTTCCACAGTAATTATACGTTCGGTAGAGGGAATAAAGTTGGAGAGGATATTCAAGGTGGTGGTCTTACCGCTGCCGGTACCGCCCGAGATGATAATATTTTTGTGATTGGTTACACAAGTCTCGAGAAACTTCACCATTTTTTCATCGATGGCACCGAAATTGATTAAATCCTGAGCAACCAGTTTTTGCTTGGCGAACTTTCTGATGGTGAGACAGGGACCACGCAAGGCCAATGGCGGGATAATCGCATTAACGCGCGAGCCGTCTTTTAAACGGGCATCCACCATGGGGGAGCTTTCATCTATGCGCCGGCCTAGTGGTGAGACGATGCGCTCAATTGCCGTCATTACCGCATCATCACTGGAAAAGGTGATATCCGACTTGGTTAGTTTGCCATTTCGTTCGACATAAATATCGTCAAACTTGTTGACCATGATCTCGGTCACTGATTCATCAGCAAGTAACGATTCGATGGGACCCAGACCGACAGCTTCATTGAGTACATCAGTTGCTAATTTCACCCTGTCTACATTAGAGGGCAGTTTGCTATCCATTTCCACAACAATTTCCTTGATCATGCCTTCCACATGAGAGCGGAGTTTGTCTTCGTCCATGCTGCCTATGTCTGTGCGACGTAAATCCATCGCCGCCAGCAATTCGTCATGGACGCGGTTGCGCCATTTGAATTTCTCGTCTTTTTGTATTTGAACCAGCGTTTTACTGAGTTCTTCTGATTCTTCCAGAACTTTATGCTGGGGCACGCCGATGACGGTTTTCATGTCTTCGAAATCGTCGTCTTCGGTTAAATCGTCATTTTCATTTTCCGCCGATACCGCGCCAGCCATAAAATGATAGCCGCCAATGACTATCTTGTCGGTGGTACGGATTGGGCCATAGTGTTCGACATCCTTTCCATTAACTTCAACGCGGGCATGGCCGGTTTTGTCTTCGATGAAAAGCCCTTCTGATGTGCGTTGAATTTCAGCG
>JBLIML010000021.1:0-33264 GCA_047638675.1 Planctomycetota bacterium
AAAGTTTTATTAAAGTATGCCAGCTTATCACCCGGTAGGCCCACTACTCTTTTGATGAATGGAATTTTCGGATCCTCCGGATAGCGAAAAACGACGATATCCCCCCTCTCAGGTGTTTTAACATCGATTATTTTATTATGAAGCACGGGAAGACGAATGCCATATTCATATTTATTCACCAATATAAAATCACCAATTAACAAGGTCGGCATCATTGAAGCGGATGGAATACGAAAGGGTTCAAAAAGAAATGAACGCAGTACAAGAACAATGAAGAAAACAGGAAAAAATGAACGGGCGTAATCAACCAACAAGGGTTCAGGCTGCGCTGAAGTTTTATTTTTTTCATTGCTACTGTCGACGCTTTTGTCAGCATTGCGCTTAGAGGCGAAGAAAATGGCATCTACTGCCCAGATCAATCCGCTGAGAAATGTTAGCATCACTAATAAAGCAGAAAAATCAAAATTCATATCACTAATATTTCCTTTTTTATGAGTCTTTACCGACGTGCAAAATGGCCATAAATGCACTCTGGGGTATTTCAATTGAACCAAATTGCTTCATACGCTTCTTGCCAGCTTTTTGCTTCTCCAGCAACTTTCTCTTGCGCGAGATATCACCTCCATAGCATTTTGCCGTGACGTTTTTGCGTAGTGCTTTGACGTTAGTGCGAGCTAGAATTTTCGAACCGATCGCCGCCTGTATCGACACGTCGAACATCTGCCGGGGAATAAATTCTTTCATTTTAACGGTAAGTTCTCGCCCACGCCTCTCCGATAAGTCCTGGTGCACTATGCACGACAGGGCATCGACTTTTTCAGCATTTATCAAAATATCCAATTTCACCAGCTTTGCAGATTGAAATCTGACAAAGGTGTAGTCGAAAGAAGCATATCCGCGACTGACGGATTTTAATCGATCAAAAAAATCCAGCACGACTTCATTCATGGGCATTTCAAAGCTCAGTGACACCTGCTTCCCTACATACTGCATTCTCTTTTGAACACCTCTTTTTTCAATGCACAAGGCCATCACATTACCCAGGTATTCCTGTGGTAACAGTATATCTGCATTAATGATGGGTTCCCGAATTTCCCTAATTCGATCAGCAGATGGCAGATTGGCTGGGTTATCAATATAAATGATTTCTCCTGCCGTGTTTTCAAGTTCATAAATGACCGTTGGTGCGGTTGTGATCAAATTCAGGTCATATTCACGCTCCAGACGCTCCTGAATTATTTCCATATGCAACATTCCCAGGAAACCGCAACGGTAACCAAAGCCGAGGGCTTGTGATGTCTCCGGCTCATAATGAAGAGAGGCATCATTCAGGCGTAGTTTGGCCAGAGCATCACGAAAAGCTTCATATTCGCTTGAATCGACAGGGAAAAGACCTGCGAAAACGCGTGCTTGAATCTTCTGGAAGCCAGTCAGGGGTTCAAGCGCCGGTGACGAGGTAAGCGTGATGGTATCACCGACTGGCGCGCCATCAATTTCCTTTATCCCCGCCACAACGTAACCCACTTCGCCAGCCAAAAGAAACTTCTTTGGAGACCGTTTCGGGGTAAATACACCAAGTTCGTTGACTTCGTGATTTTGCCCTGTCGACATTATTTTTATTTTTCTGCCAATATCAATTCTTCCGTCAAACACTCTAACCAGAGACACAACGCCCAAATAATTGTCAAACCATGAGTCGATAATAAGTGCTTTTAAAGGTGCATCAATATCTCCAGTAGGCGGTGGTATCAGTCTAACCAATTGCTCTAATAACTCAGGTACACCCTCACCGGATTTCGCACTTATTTTTATTATTTCACTTGTATCAAGACCTATAATTTCTTCTATTTCCTGGGCTACTCTTTCGGGTTCCGCAGAAGGCAAATCAATCTTGTTCAAGACCGGTACAACTTCCAGATCCTGTTCGATAGCGGTAAAACAAGTTGCAACGCTCTGGGCTTCAACGCCCTGGGCCGCGTCAACTACCAGCAATGCACCTTCACAGGCTGCGAGTGAACGTGACACCTCATAACTGAAATCCACATGGCCAGGTGTGTCGATAAAATTAAGCAGGTAAGTCAATCCATCCGCCGCTTTGTAGTTGAGAGAAACACTCTGTGACTTTATGGTAATTCCTCGCTCTCGTTCCAAATCCATAGAATCCAGAACCTGAGCTCCCATTTCGCGTTCACTTAATCCTCCGCAGAGCTGAATAAAGCGATCAGAAAGCGTCGATTTACCATGATCAATATGGGCAATAATGGAGAAGTTTCGTATATGTTGCATACAGCGTGTTTTTCTAAAACCTGTGATATTAGGGAATTAGTATAATTCCTGTGAAAGCGCGGGCGATTCTAGCCTATCTAGCTGATAAATATAAATAGAATATGAATTAAAGCGGGTTGAAGAGTGGAATTAAAATTTGTCTCGGCCGCTATTAAGAAATGTCTGTAGTGCATCTATGTCAAATTTTACTTCACATATCTCCTGATTGTCACCGACGAGGACGGGTATCCGTGCGCCGTAGAGATGCTGCAACTCCGAATCGCCATCAATATTGACAATACAAAAAGTGACATCTAAGCCATGTAAGCTTGGCTGCAACTCTCTTTCCATCTCTTCACATAAGCCACAATCCTTTCTGCTATAGAGCTTCAGCTGTTTTATCACGAATTACCTGTCAATTTCAGCGCCAGAAATATAGGATTTCCACTTCGTTGGATCAATATGGGAATGGATTTCTTCTCAGGCAGGTTTTCAATGATTTTGGACAAATGCTCTGCATCCTTGATTTTGATGTTGTTCAACAACAAAATGACATCTCCGGCCCGGATTCCGGCACTTTTCGCGACACCATCATTGATCTGCTCTACGATCACGCCGTAATCTGTCAAGTCTAATTTCTTTCGCTGACTATCTTCGGGTGTTTTGACAATCACATTTAATCGGTTCGCCTCAGGGGTATCTTCAACACCATTTACTGCCAACTGGATTTGTTTTTCTTCCGGTAGCTTTTCAATTTTAACTTTCAGGGTTCGCTTCTTACCTCTGCGTATGATCTCGACAGGAATATTAGTACCTATTGTACTGTTGCCTACCATCGGAGGTAGATCGGATCGAAAGCCTATTTCTTTTTGATCAAAAGCTATTACCACATCTCCGACTTCAAAACCGCTTTTCTCCGCCGGGCTGCCAGGTAAGACCTTAACAACTAGCGCACCATGAGGTCGTTCCATACCAAATGATTCGGCCAGTTCCCGTGTCACTTCCTGAATCAATACTCCCAGCCATCCGCGTGAAACATGCCCCTGATCGCGCAACTGCTGGTACACGTTAACGACCACATCTATGGGTACGGCAAAGGAAAGTCCCATGAAGCCACCCGTTCGACTATAAATCTGCGAGTTGACGCCTATTACTTCTCCGTCCAGATTAAACAAAGGTCCACCAGAATTACCCGGATTAATCGCCACATCTGTTTGGATAAAAGGAATATAGTTTTCATTAGGTAAAGGTCTTCCCATAGCGCTGACAATGCCTGCCGTAACCGAATGATTGAATCCGAAGGGTGAACCAATGGCCATCACCCATTCACCTACCTTTAATTTGTTCGACGCACCTAGTTTCAGAGTAGGAAAATCCTCGCCTTCAATTTTTAATAACGCAATATCACTACGTTTGTCAGTACCAACTAGTTTAGCAACGAGTTCTCGTCTGTCTTTGAGACCGACAATTATCTCGTCTGCATTTTCAACAACGTGATTGTTGGTAATTACGTATCCATCATTTGAGATGATAAATCCCGAACCCAGTGATGATCGTTCGCTGAATGGCTGATCACCTTTAGGCACCTGGCCAAAATATTTATTAAAAAAATCGTAAAAAGGACTGTCCTCTGGCAAATCAGGGATATTAAGATTGGGGGTCTGAGTGTGCACTTTTTTTGAGCTACTACTGATATTTACAACCGCCGCAGAATGCTCTTCGACCAGTGAGGTGAAATCAGGTAGAGATCGCCCTGCGACAAGCTGGCTTCCAAGAATCAACCCAAGGGTAAATACGGCCCTACTAATTTCATTTTTTATTATCATAGCTCTGCTCATGGTTCATGTAATTGTTAGTGGCATTCTCAGTGATTGAATCAGGATATAGGACCATTGTTTTCACAAGAGCATTTATTACTCTCAACATCAATACGAAAAAACTAATAGCGCCCAATTCTAATTGACAAGCTAATGTTGTAGATACTCTATCGACTGGAGGATACAGAATTTGCCATTCGCTGCACAGTAGCCTGGGGAACTTCTCCGACGGCTGTGACCTGATAGCCATTGGTCACGCGAGCAAAAGTATTTACACCGCCCATTCTGGATAAACCTGAAGTCAATTCAGGACCGGGTTCCAGTTTCTCAATGAATATTGACACCATCGCCAGCCCATCTGAATAGACCAGATGATGAACAGGATTACTACTGTCAGCGGTGGGATACATCTCCTGATTGTTTTTCGTAAATCCCTCAGGCATCCAGGCTACTTGCCAATCACCATTCGTCCCGCTTGCCTCCTTGCTTTTATCTGAATTGTTATGCCAGACATATCCACTGCCGGAAATGGAAGGTTTTAGCATCTCATCGGGTACACTTTCAAGGATATCCAACTGGGTAAACATTATTTGTTCCAATAATAGTCCGGTACGGTTTCTAAGTTCGGACTTCAATAGAAAACTATTATCCTGGTCAATCCAGAACTGATAGCCATATCGATAGGCATCTTTAGGTTTAATACTCACTACCCAGGTAGCCTTGCCTGCAACCCTGTCTTCCCCAATGATAGAAAAATGATAGTTTGAAATAAGCTTTTCTATTGACTGAGGTAACTGTGATGACAGCAACTCCCGCGGTCGGCTCTTTTCAACTACAACAGCTTGATCGTCAGGAAAATAACAGGTAACAGATTCCTTATCGCGAATAACTTCACGAGCGGAACCCGTCAGTGACACTAATCTTTCGATCTCTCCTTTGTTATCTGCCCGATGGATTAATCTTAAGGTGTTCATCTGACCACCACGTTGATAAATAAATACACCATCATAATTGAGGTTGCGTACAGCGCTCGACATCTTGTTGATTAGCGTGTGAGCCGACTGACCTGGAAGATTATCTGCACTAATGGCAATCGACGCGGACATGAGTACCGATGTAAAGACCAGATGAATCGTTATTCGTAAGTGGGCATACAGAAATGCAATATGTTTGAAAGATGAAGAATAATAATTCATTTCAATACGATGAGTCCTGGCGGTAAAATCATTGTTAGTAAAAATTGACTCTACTTGTTATTTTCAAATGTCACTGTCCTTGCATAAGGCAGCATTCCTTGCAATCCCGAGTGGGTGCGGTATTCATTATAATTAACCAAATAACTATTTAGACGGGCACGCGTACTGGCTTCTGCCTGTCGTAATTGAGCCTCTGCTTCTCGAGTTAACGACACTCTCTGAACCGGCGCCCTGCTCAGAGTCGTCTGAGGATTAATCGAAACGACCTGCTGGCCCTGAATATCCCCTCTATCCTGATTTTGCTGAATACCCAGGATGGCCATAGCGGCGACTGAGGCGGCTATTGCGAATCCGGCGACGGGTTTAAGAATGGGATTTTTTGAGCTTGTCGGGGCTAGAATAGTAGGCTCAGCCTGAATAGCTGCTGATATTCTACCCGCAAAACCAACATCAAGAGCATCCGGGACTTGATGTTGCAAAGTGTCAGCGACCAAATGATATCTGGCCCAGGTGCCTAGCAACTCTGGGCTCTGAAGTAAGGAATCAATCGTAGACTGAGAACTATTCTCAAGTTCTCCGTCGACCACTGCAGACACTCTCTCTTTACTTTCTTCACTCATTAATTTTTCTCACTCATCTAGTAATGGTTTCAATTGCTTATCTACGGCTTCGCGAGCTCGAAATATTCTCGACCTAACGGTGCCAATGGGACAGGTCATCACACCCGCTATATCTTCGTAACTCATACCATCCACCTCGCGAAGCATAATGGCCATGCGAAGATCTTCGGGAAGACCCTCTATCGCCGCTATGACTGTTGCCTGTATCTCGTCCCGTAATAAGAGACGCTCAGGAGTAGCCTTATCCCTTAGAGCATCATTGGCTTCAATTTGTTCAATTTCAGATATGTCCTGACCCATTTCGCCGGCACGTCGAGATTGCATAGAGAGGTAATTTTTTGCCGTATTGACGGCAATTCTGTACAGCCAGGTGTAAAAGGCGCTATCGCCACGGAAATTTGGCAGTGCTCTATAGGCTTTTAGGAAAGCATCCTGAGCTACATCCTGGGCATCTGCATGGTTTTTGACAAAGCGAGAGACTAGATTGATCACCCGTTGCTGATATTTCAGCACAAGGGCATCAAACGCCTTCTTATCACCGCGCTTTACTCGCTCCACCAATAATTTGTCAGTATCGTTACTACCCATTTAATCCCATCTCGTACCTGTCCTTATGCTCCCAGCTTGCTGATTACCCTTGTTCAGTCTCGCAGGCAAACGACGGCAACACGCGCACCCGAGTCAACTACCAAAATATGATTAAATACAAGTAATTAGCCCCAAAACATCTTTACTATCTAAGACAGCTTTATGTTTTTCAAGCGAATGTTAATCGCAGCTCAATGAACTAGTTTTCAACGGCTTACGTTCAAAAGCGGCTATGTTATCTTAATTATCAATTTCTGACCAATGGCATAAACAACAGAGATATTTATCGCCTTGAGCTTTTTCGCCGCAGGGACGAGAATAGGAGAATTCCAAAATAAAATCGGTGAACTGGACGCACAGGCCAGAAGACAAGGTTAGCTGATTGACTGAATAATTTACTAATCAAAATAAATTTGGCATTTATATTGCTTTGTCTTTGAGAAGATTTGAATGCGAGGCAAGGGCAATGCAAACGACAATACTTAACATGGCTGATATTAAAGACATAAACGATGCTCCCGGGGCCCAAAATACCCGACAGTCATATCATTTTGGCGGCGATACCGCGGGAGTAAACGATAAATCGCTACAGCTAGCGAATATATTGCAGAGCACGCTAGAACTGAACAAGCTACTGGAACTTTTTGATGATGAATTGTCTTCTCTTGTTAAACATGACGGTCTTAATTATGTAAATAGAGAAGAAAACCACAGTATCACTTTCGGTGCTGAATCGCGGCATCGTTGCTCTTATCGATTAGTATTGCTTGAAGATGATATTGGCGAGCTTACACTCTATCGTCATAGCAAATTTGATGAGGAAGAAATAAAAATTCTGGAAAACACCATTGCGGCCCTGATCTATCCCTTGCGTAATGCGATCCTCTATAAACAGGCTGTTGAAAAATCCTATCGCGACCCATTAACTGGTGTCAATAATCGCGCGGCCCTTGATAACGCACTTGATCTGGAAATTAATCTTGCCTTACGTCATAAGACTCCGCTTTCCGTCATCATCCTCGATGTCGATAAATTCAAACGAATAAATGACACCTATGGTCATATCGCAGGCGATGCTGTTTTAAAACGCATCGCAGAGTCGATGGTGGAAAGCGCTCGCGGGAGTGACGTAATCTATCGCTATGGAGGAGAAGAATTTGTCACACTGCTTCGAAATACTGATGAGGAAGGTGCAAAACTACTCGCGGAACGTATATGCTTATCCATCGAATCCATCATATTCAAGTATGATAATTTTGATATTCGTGTGACCGCTAGCGCTGGCCTGGCCACGCTCACTCCAGAGGACGATTTAACTAGTCTGCTGGAACGATGTGACAAGGCCATGTACCAGGCCAAGCGGCAGGGTCGTAATCAAGTCGTCATCTCAAAGAGTGACGATTAGTTTGAGTAAAAGAGAGACTGATTATTTATAGCTATCCAGCAATTCACCAAATTCCACCTCATCTAGCACAACAAGATCCAATTCCTGAGCTCGGGTGAGTTTACTACCGGCGGCTTCGCCTGCGATGACGTAATCTGTTTTTTTCGATACGCTGCCACTGACTTTTGCCCCTAAATCTTGAAGTAAGAGCTTCGCCTCATCACGGCTCATCGATGCCATAGTGCCAGTCAACACGAAAGTCTTACCTTCAAGAGGAAGAGAAACTGCTTTCACTTCGATATCGGCCCACTTCACGCCCTGCTCTATTAGTCTTTCGATAATTAAATTATTATGTTCTTCCGCAAAAAAAACATTGATGTTTTTCGCCACAACGGGTCCCACATCGTCAACTTTTTCGAGGTCCTCGAGTGATGCGACTCTGATCTTATCAAAACTGCCGAAGTGACGACTTAATGCACGCGCTGTGGCCTCACCAACTTCGCGAATGCCCAGGGCATAAAGAAATCGCTGCAATTCAGTGGGTTTGCTGTTGTCGAGTGAGGTCAAAAGATTAGCCGCCGATTTTTCACCCATTCGATCCAAACTCATGAGTTGTTCCAGTTGAAGATCGTAAAGATCAGCCACATTCCTCACCAGACCAGCCTCAAATAACTGCTCTACTAGTTTATCGCCCAATCCATCTATATCCATTGCCCTTCGAGAAGCGAAATGAATGACCGCCTGGCTGGCTTGTGCCGGGCAAAAAAATCCGGCAGTACAACGTATAGCGGACTCGCCTTCTATTTTCTCTGTTCGTGAATTACACACAGGACAATTTTCTGGCATTTCAAATGGTTGTGAATGGGTCGGACGTTTTTCGCTGACAACGGCAACAACCTCAGGGATGACATCTCCAGCCCGTCGAATAATTACCGTATCACCTACTCGTACATCCTTGCGCTTGACTTCGTCTTCATTATGCAAGGTTGCATTGGTTACCGTCACGCCACCTACGAACACAGGCTCTAAACGGGCAACCGGCGTTAATGCACCTGTCCGTCCTACCTGAATTTCTATGTTATTAACAACGGTAAGCTCTTCTTCAGGAGGAAATTTGTAGGCAATAGCCCAGCGTGGCGCGCGTGATACGAAACCCAATATTTCCTGTTCTGAGAAGCTATCCACCTTAAAGACAACACCATCAATCTCATAGGACAGTTTCGATCGACGCTCTTCAATATCCTTGTAGTATTGTAGACAAGCGTCCAGTCCTTTAACTGTTAAGGTTTCCGGCGAGGCAGGTAGCCCCCATCTCTTAAGCTGTGCGAGTGTTTCAACATGTGTTGTCGGTATTGCATCGCGTGCGCTTATCTGTCCTGTCCCATAGGCGTAGAAACTCAGTGGTCGTTGCGTGGTTAGCTTTGGATCAAGTTGTCTCAAACTACCCGCTGCCGTGTTACGTGGGTTGGCAAATAACTTTTCACCTAGTTCGCTTTGTCTCTCATTTAGTTTTTGAAAGTCTTTTTTGCTTATAATCACTTCGCCTCTCACTTCGAGCACATCGGGGAAACCTTCGCCCATCAACGCCAGAGGAATACTTTTTATTGTCCTGGCATTGACAGTGACATCCTCACCTCTAGTGCCATCACCACGAGTTGCGGCCTGTACAAGACTTCCGTTCCTGTAAAGAAGGCTGATAGCCAGACCATCCAGCTTTGTTTCCGCCGCGTATGAAATCTGTTCCAACGATAATTTTTCCCGCAGTCGTTTGTCAAATGCCTGCATTTGCTCCTCGTCGAAGGCGTTATCCAGTGATAGCATGGGTACGACGTGCTGGATTTGTTTGAAGGAGTCAATTGGCTTCGCGCCTACTCTTTGCGTCGGAGATTCATCGGTGATAGCAGAAGGATATTTGCCCTCTAAATCGGACAACTCTCGCATCAGGCGATCATATTCCGCATCTGGCACGACAGGCGCATCAAGCACATGGTAATGATAATTATGTTCGTTTATTTCTGCTCTTAGCCTGGCTATGCGTTCGACTGCGAGTGAACTATCAGCATATTCGGCCTTTATCATATCAATTATTTTTGAGTTCTAGATTAAAATAGAATTACGTATTGATTCAATTTTTTGCTCATTAATGAGAGAGCGGCTTTCATCACAGACATCCGCTTTGAATATCTCGGCTAATCGATGTGCAGTATTCAGCATTAACTCGAACACCACCTGGCCGTCAATCCTGGCAGGTAAGCTCATAAACATGGCAAGGCCTCTGGTGCTAAAAGAATCCATATTAGTGATATTAAATGTTCCTGGTTCTATCATGTTTGCTACGCTGAAAAGTGCATGTTCCATTTTCATCTCCCCTACACCGTAATGATGAAAAATGCCCATTGCACCCAGTTCCATATCTACCTGCTCAAAGGCATTGAGAATTGCCAGACCATCAATGACACCATTGGCCCTTGGGATGACGTATAAGGTAATTATCTGCTGATTCGAAAAGCCAGTGTTACGAGGAGAAGGTTCATCGTTGACCGATTGATCTGTTTTTTGATCCGCGAGCACCTCGCCTGTCGCAACAGTGGCTTCATCATCGATAATCATTCGTTGCTTAGACAAGGTATTATCGTTTGAAACCTTCCGTCCTTCATCCGTATCTACTTGCTCGCCTCGGGACTGTGAGAGGGATTGATTCAAGCCCGCAAGAGCAGATGAATAGTCAATATTAACATCCGGCGTGGAGCTGATTTTGATCCCCTCAAGAGTTGTGTCTGATGAACGCTGCTGCACAGTCTCATGTCGATGTTGTTTTCGAGACTGGTATGTGCCCCAGAAGTAAACGCCCGCAATAATGCAAATACCGATTACAAGCATATAAAGCCGCAGATCATTCATCGGTCTTGAGTAGCATTTATTTTAAAGGAAATATTACAAGGTAGTGCCGACATCCAGAATTCCCGGACTGAAAGGATCCGTTCTGTCTCCTGCTTCGATACAGGTTCAGGCAGACGCCACCATTTCAACAGCTTCATCGACATCAACTGAAACCAGCCGGGAGACACCGGGCTCATACATGGTCACTCCTAGTAATTGCTTGGCGATTTCCATGGTTATTTTGTTATGTGTAATAAATATAAATTGCACTTCAGACGACATTTGTTTTAACAATTCGCTAAAGCGCGCAGTATTGGAATCATCTAATGGTGCGTCAACCTCATCCAGAATACAAAACGGCGCAGGATTTAGTTTAAAAATAGCAAATACCAATGCTACAGCTGTCATGGCTTTCTCGCCGCCAGAGAGTAGATGGATTGTGCTGTTTCGCTTGCCTGGAGGCCGAGCCATTATAGTAACGCCGGTTTCCAGCAGATCATCGCCTGTTAACTCAAGATAAGCGTGACCGCCGCCAAACAGCACGGGAAACATCTCTTTCAAATTGGTATTTAGAAAATCAAAAGTTTCCTTGAAACGTGTGCGGGTTTCCTTGTCGATTTTTTTGATGGCAGATTCTAAAGTTTCTAATGCTTCAGCAAGATCTGCATCCTGTTTGTCCAAATATTCCTTTCGTTCGGACAATTGCTCGTATTCATCAATTGCAGCAAGATTAATCGGTCCCAAACGATTTATTTTTCGTTCTACGCTTTCCAGGCGTTCCTGCCAGGCAGTCCTTTCTGCGGCTTCATCCATTTGTCCCAGAATTACCTCTATGTCATGCCCTTGTTCCTGTAACTGTTCAACAACCGTTTGCAGTCGAACTCTAGTTTCCTGCGCATTCATTTTTGCTTCGGCCAATTTCTCTCTCAGATTTTGAACTATTTGCTCCGAATCTGATCTTTGTTGCTCCTGCCGTCTCAATTCGGCCTCTTTACGCTGCATTTCATTACGTGTTTCTGATAACACCTTTTCGGATTTAACTTTTTCCAGTAATTTTTCTGTCAGCGTCTCCTGCAATGAAGTCAGGGGCGCTGAACTCGATTCCAACACACTTCGAAGTTCCCCACTTCTACCCGTAAGATTGGTTAATTGAATCTCACTCCGTTTTATGGCCTGCTCCAACGACGCTCGTTTAGAACTTATAGACTCCAACTGCAAGGCTATTTCATGGCTCGCTTCATGGGTTGATTGCCAGCGCCCTCTTGCCGCATCCAGAGCCTGACGATGAGCTTCGCGTATCTCAATGAGTCTCGGGCCTTCTTTCTGCAGTTCCTCCTTATCTATTGCTGTTCTTTGTAAACCATGTCGAAGTGACTCCAACTCAGCTTCATCATCTGAGCCGTTCATCTCCAATTCATCGAGGTCTTCCTTGATTTTTTGAACTCGCAAACTGATTTGCTCGTGACGGGTTTTGTGTTCAGCATGCTGTGCCTGGATTTTGGCTAACTTTTCCTGATGTTCATTCAATCCTTGTTGTGCCTGCTGCAAGGCCTGTTCAGCCTCTTCCAGCTGAGCTCTAAGCGCTTCCAGTCGTTGCTGCTGGTGTTGAATTTTCTGTAGTAAATCCTGCTCTTTTTCCATCAAGCTCTGGATTTGTTGTTCTCTTGACAGTACTCCTGTATGTCCCTCTTCCTGTCGGTTTACTCTGAGCCACTGGTTACCTAACCAGATCCCGTCACGCGTAATAACCGATTCGTGGCTTGCCAAATCTTTTTGAATATTAACGGCTTCTTCTACGTCTGAGGCAAGATAAATGCCTTCTAACAAACCATCTATGGCCACACTCGATGTCACTTTATCTGACAGTTTTACATGGTCAACATTGCTGTTCGAGCCTTTCGCAGAACCCGTAATAAGTCCAAACCGCCCCTGTGTAAGATTATCGAGATAGCTATTGAGGTCGACAATGCCATCAACACAGATATCCTGGAGATGATGACCAAGCACCGTTTCCAGGGCAAAAGTCCACTCGGGTTCTACGCTAAGTTTTTGAATGAGTCTGGGTGCATTTTCCAATCCTTTTGACGACAGCCACTCAAGTACTTCCTTCTGATCCTGCACGTCATTTTGCTGCAATGCTTCGAGAGAAGATATCTGCCCGGCAAGTTTCTGTTGCTCTGAGCGAAGTGCCGCCAATTGCTCATTTACTTCATGAGATTCATCGCGCAGTTGCTTAACTTGCTGTTGATTGCCTTGCATACTCGTACGTAGAGACTGCAGGGCATTTTCCCCTACGTTCATCTGCCTGAGCAAGTCCTCAGCACTTGCATGAAATGAGTGCGTATCTGCTTGCTCAAGCTCAATTCCCAGGTTCGAGCTACGTTCCTGATCTTCCTCGATACCGGATTGCAAATGCTCGAGTCTGGTGCTGTCTACTTCCATCTGGCGGTTGAAACCGGAAAGCGTTTCGTTGTAGGCATCCCATTCCGCCTGCCAGCTCTGCATGGCTTGTTCAGCCTGGTTCAGCGCATCGTAGGCCTGGTCACTGTTACTACGAGAACCGTGAAGTTTCGGTTCGAGCTGCTTCGATGATTCAATTAGCCGGTTTAATTCAGCTTCATCAAGTTGTTGTTGGCTCCTGACCGACTTTTCGGCTTCGTTAGCCTTCTCAATGTCAGCGCCGAGCGATTGTATGCGTTCCTGCGTATGCTGGATCTTCTGTTCTAATTGAGAAATCTCACTACCAATCTGATAAAACACTGACTGAGACTGATTAAAACTTTCATTAAAAGTAGCCAGTTCTTCACGCTGTTTTTCAATCGCCGCTTCCACCTCACGCAAACGAGCAATCCCTTCTTCTACCTTATTTTCCTGTCCCAGAGTGACTGCGTCCCGGTTCTTTATTTGCTCATTCAAATCCTGCCAGTTCAATATCAGAAGTTCTGCCTTCAAGCGGCGTTCTTCCTCTTTTAACAACTGATAACGCTCTGCTGCCTTCGCTTGTCGTTTCAGGCGTTCAAGCTGGTTCCCTAATTCTTCGCGAATATCGTTAAGTCTTGCGATATTTTCCCTGGTATGGCGTATGCGGTTTTCTGTTTCCCGACGCTTTTCTCGATATTTGGAAATGCCCGCGGCTTCTTCGATGAAAGTTCTAAGTTCTTCAGGTTTAGCCTCTATAAGGCGGGATATCATACCCTGCTCTATAATGGCGTAGCTGCGCGGCCCTATACCGGTGCCAAGAAATATGGCGGTAACATCTTTACGTCGGCAACGGCTACCATTCAGGTAAAAATTGGAAATACCTTCGCGATTCATTGTTCGCTTAATGGAAATCTCACTATAGCTCGCGTACTGGCCTCCTAATTTACCTTCTGCATTTTCAAAAGTGAGTTCAACCGTGGCCTGACCAACAGGTTGGCGAGCTGAAGAACCGTTAAAAATGACGTCAGTCAGCAAGTCACCTCGAAGATGTTTTGCCGAACTTTCACCCATTACCCAGGTGACAGCATCGATGATATTTGACTTCCCACAGCCATTGGGACCGACAATACCAACGAGGTTATCGGGCACGACCAGGGTAGTGGGATCGACGAATGATTTAAAGCCGGAAAGTTTAATGTTGCGCAAACGCATGGAGGGCTACAATACCGTTATCAATACCGACAAACAAGCCTTTAGTTTTTCTATAATCAGGATCATAATTACTTCATAACTGCTTGTTAAATAGGCATAACATATAGAATATTAATCTACTGCTTTAAGTGTTGAATAGAAATTAATTAAAAAAATATTCTACGTGATATTTGATTGACAAGCGGGTTATTTTGCAACTATTTTTAAGTAAAGGCGAGAATTTATTTGCAATAATTATGGCATGAAGATGCATTCACACTTAATTTTACTGGAGAGACGGGTTCGTGAATACAATTATAAATGGACCTAAAAGTCTGCTTGCAGGCTTTCAACTATTGAGTAAATCTGGCATTCGTCTCTACGTGATCATCCCTTTAACTCTTAACTCACTTCTGTTCGGCAGTATTATTTTTTTTGGTGCTCACCGTTTGAATAATTTAATTGACTGGCTCACATCTAACTGGACCTGGACAGCATGGATGAGCTGGCTGCTTTGGCCCTTGTTCGCCCTCATTGCCTTAACCATCGTGTTTTTTTGCTTTTCTATTCTCGCGAATCTCATCGCCGCGCCATTTAATGGCTTTTTGGCACAGGCGGTTGCGACACATTTACGCGGAAAGCGTCCCGAACAAGGTACCGTCTTAAAGACATTA
The DNA here is from genome assembly GCA_047638675.1 of Planctomycetota bacterium. Taxonomy (GTDB): domain Bacteria; phylum Pseudomonadota; class Gammaproteobacteria; order Eutrophobiales; family Eutrophobiaceae; genus WLWS01. The sequence goes on from JBLIML010000021.1 coordinate 15,037, forward strand.
CCAGCTGAATTGCTTTCGGCCTTTAAATCTGAAAGTGTAAAACTTGTTTATTTTATAGTCAGGGCTATTCCCCTGTTACTACTGTTTTTTATACCCTTTGTTCAGGCATTCGCCCCCATAATCTGGTTCCTCTTCGGCGCATGGATGCTGGCTTTGGAATATATGGAATATCCGATGTCGAATGAAGGAATGCTGTTCCCGGAAGTGCGCTCCAGATTATCAGAAACAAGAGCGTTAACGTTTAGTTTTGGAAGTAGCGTAATGTTATTGACAATGATTCCTGTCGTTAATTTTGTGGTCATGCCTGCCGCTGTTGCTGCAGCAACAAAAATATGGATCGACCAGGGAAATTCAGAATCTAAAGTGCCAATAGATGTAGCAAAGTAATTGCCAGAACCCTCTGTTTTTGGTATAGATACACGCCTCATTGAAGTCGGAGTAAGAAATGGCTGCAAAAAAAAAGACAGCTAAGAAAAAAGCTACCTGGAAAAAGAAAACTATCGCGGTTAAAAAAAGCGCGAAGAAGAAGACAGCTGTGAGCAAATCAGGCAAAAAAACCGTCACGAAGAAGAAAGTCACGGTAAAAAAGAAAGCTGTTGCCTCAAAAAAGACAGCTAAGAAAAAGGCTGTAGTCAGTAAACCCAAGAAAAAATCAGCTGCGAAAAAGAAACCCGCGGTAAGTAAAAACACGACTTCAAAAAAGAAACCCGTAGCTAAAAAAAGCACTGCTCCGAAAAAAACAGGTACGAAAGCTACGCCTAATAAGAAGAAAACGGCAGCCCAGGAAAAGATAGCATCTGGAAGCAGCGGAAAAATCACAAAGATGTCCAAGACGGTAGCGATTAAGAAAAGCATTATTTCAAAAACTGAAGTCCCCCCTATCAAACCTTACAAGGCCAAACGTAACGAGGAATACATGAACTCGGAACAGTCGGCGCATTTCCGGACCTTGCTACTTAATTGGAAGCGTAGTTTGATGGAGGAAGTGGATCGCACCATGAATCATATGCAGGATGAAGCAGCAAACTTTCCTGATCCGAACGACAGAGCCACCCAGGAAGAGGAATTTGCGCTGGAACTTCGTACTCGTGATCGTGAACGCAAACTTATCAAGAAAATTGATGAAGCAATTTTGATGCTCGAAACGCGTGACTACGGCTATTGCGAGTTGTGTGGTGTCGAAATTGGTGTGGGTCGACTTGAAGCTCGTCCGACGGCAACACTTTGCATAGATTGCAAAACTCTGGATGAAATAAAAGAGCGCCAATTAGGTTAGTGTGCCCGGAGTCCCTGACCCATAAAGTAAGCATGTAATCTCTCTTAAGTATTTGCCGGGCGGACCTTTTCTATAGCTGACATTTGTTCCTCACATGTCCAGATCGAATACAAATTACGTTGGACGCTTTGCTCCTTCCCCCACAGGGCCTCTACACTTTGGCTCCATTGTTGCTTCTTTGGGGAGTTATCTTGACGCCAAATATAATAAGGGGACGTGGTTATTACGTATTGATGATCTGGATATGCCCCGCGTAGAAAGCGGCGCTGTTGAAAGAATATTATACGCTCTGGACAATCTCGGTATGCATTGGGATGGTTCTGTTGTTTATCAAAGCCGCCGCTTTGAAGCCTACCAGGAAGCTGAGCATGTACTTGAATCCAGGGATTTGCTGTATCGCTGTTATTGTTCACGTAAGTTGATCGGGGGCAAACCCTATCCAGGCACATGTCGCAAAAAGAATTCTGACATGGCGGGACAATACGCGATCAGAATAAAAACCGACCGTGAGTTATACACCTTGCATGATCAGATCCAGCCTGAATACACCCAGAACTTGTTCAAAGATATTGGTGATTTTATTGTTAAGCGGGCTGATGGTCTTTATGCCTACCACCTTGCTGTTGCGCTTGACGATGCTTATCAGAAAGTAAGTCATATAGTCCGGGGTGCAGATCTGATGGACTCAAGCCCTCGTCAAATGTATCTACAAAAACAACTCAGCCTGCCAACCCCTATCTATGCGCATCTTCCAGTTGCCCTTAGTCTCTCGGGTCACAAAATCAGCAAGCAAGCGAAAGCCGTCGATGTACTATTACACAATCAACCGACGACAATTCTTGTGAATTGCCTAAGTTTTCTTGGCCAAAACCCCGATAAATCGCTTTTAGAAAGTTCCGTTGATGAGGTAATTCAATGGGGCATAGAAAATTGGAAATTTTCGACCATACCAAGAATGGAGGCGATAACGGCCCCTGTGAACTTTCGGCCAGAGGACCATTGAAATCCATGAGTCACTGGGTAATAAATTTGTTATTTTGAAAGCTGACGTTGTAGTTCACACCGTTTTTCGTAGGCTTTACGTGCTATTTGTATATCTTCGAGAAACCAGGGCAACTCATCCAGTCTGAGAGCCTGAGGACCATCAACAAGTGCCTTTTCAGGCGCGGGATGAAAATCAACCAGTACCATATTCGCTCCTGCTATAACACCCTGAGCTGTGGCGTGGAATATATCCATGATGTTGTCAGGCGAAATATTGCGTGATCCGACGGAATGGGAAGGATCGATACATACCGGCATTCGGGTCATGGTCTTGACAGTGGGTACGTGGGAAAAATCCACGAGGTTTCTGTGCGGTTCTCCAAAATTGGTTTTCATACCTCTTAAACAGAAGATGACATTACGATTCCCTTCGCTCGCCAAATATTCTGCGGCATTTAATGACTCTTCAAGCGTAATTCCAAAACCACGCTTCAGTAGAACCGGGTAGGTTTGCTGACGTCCGACACTCTTGAGCAATTCGAAATTCTGCGTATTACGTGTTCCGATTTGTAGCATAACGCCGGTTGGTTTACCCGCGGCTTCAAGGGCCTCGTGAATTTCGTCAATATGTCCATCGTGGGTGATTTCCATTGACACCACTTTAATGTCATATTTGCCTGCAAGTTCAAATACGTAAGACAGACAATCTTTACCATGCCCTTGAAACGAATAAGGGTTGGTGCGGGGTTTGTAGGCGCCCATGCGCGTACATTGCAAGCCACTTTCTTGAAGTGCCTTCATCATGATCTCAACGTGTTCAGGATTATCAACTGCACACAAACCTGCAAATATCTGCAGATTGTCCTGTCCAAAGCGCACACCGTTATACTCAAAATGCGTATCGCGATTGTCATCTTTGTGCCTTCCGAGTATGCGATATTCACGCGAAATACGGACAACACGATCGACTACCTCGTAAGCTTCAATTTCAGTCGTATCCAGCGGCAGGGTATTGCCGACCAGATAAATCTCGGTTAGCGTTTGCTCTATGCCTTTCTCATCATGCATGCGAATAGTGATGCCGGGCAATTCTTCCAGGTAAGCCAGTAGTTTCGCGTAGGCCGGCTCAGTCTTATCTGTGTCCGGTCTCAATATAATTATCATTAGTTAAATCCCAAGGTTAGTGGAGCGAATACAAAGTCAGATCATAACACAGCTTTTATGCGATGCTCTCAGCAACTGATTGTAATTACGACACTTTACATAAAATAAATGTAGTCACTAACCCTAATTATTATAATCCGGGTATGAGCGACAATGAACATCAGAACAGGAGTGCTGTCCTACTTATGGGAATTAGTTCCACTTGACGGACACAAACAAACTCAAAAGGCAGGATGGTCCAGAATTTTTCCCTAAGCGTTGTTGTAAATAAACTTGGATGCACCGTTATGATGTTCTATTCTCTATATCAACCTTTATGAATTTATCTATTTATGTTCAAAAATGTTCTCATCACTGTTTTTCTTTTATTTTATCTAAACAATGTTAATGCGATTGAAAAGATCAATATACTTGGTCTATTCAAAAATAAGGCCATCGTTCAAATAGATGGAAAGCAACGCGTCTTATCTGCAGGAAAAATGTCACCGGAAGGTGTTTTATTAATCAGTGCAGACAGCAAAGAAGCCGTGTTGGAGATTGATGGTGAACGCGACACCTACACACTCGGTGCTCATATCGGTGGCCAATTCAAAAAATCCAAAGGTGGAACGATTTCCACCATCGCGCCTGATTCAAATGGTATGTACTGGGTCAATGGCAGCATTAACGGGTTTCAGGTGGCCTTTGTCGTGGATACGGGTGCAACTCTGATTTCGATGAATAAACATCAGGCAAAAAGAATAGGCCTCAACTATAAGATTGAAGGTGAAGTATCCAGCGCCAACACGGCGTCGGGCGTAAGTAAAATTTATGTTATGAATCTTGACAGGGTGAAAGTTGGTGACATCGAAGTACGCGACGTACAAGGTGCAGTACACGATACCGACTTCCCAAAAGTTATTTTACTTGGCAATACTTTCCTGAACAAAGTTAATATGAAACGCGAGGGGAAAATATTAGAGTTGGAAAGTCGCTAAATGCTTTTAAACCCTTTTTATCAAACAAGATAATCCTCTTGCATATTTTACTTATAGACGGTTTTAATCTCATCAGGCGAATTTATGAGGCTCGTCCTCACGACGATACTATTATTGAAGATGAAGTCATCACCAGTGCAGCGCATTCAATGACGCGAGCACTTCGCAAACATAAGCCGAGTCACGCTTGCTGCATACTTGACCGTCACGAACCTACATGGCGACACGAGTTGTATCCTGAATATAAGGCGAATCGTAAACCCACTCCCCCTCCTCTACTGGATGCCATTCCGAAATTCGAAGCCGCTTTTCAGGATCTGGGGGTAAAATGTATCAGTCGCGCACATTACGAAGCGGACGATATCATCGCCACGCTGGCAAAGGGAGTCGGCAAAAAAGGAGGGCAAGTTACCATACTGTCTACTGACAAAAATTTCCTGCAGCTATTGGACGAGCATGTCAGGGTTTACGATCACTTTAATGAAAAAGAATACTCGCGCGAATGGGTAAGGGAGAAATATGGCATAAGGCATGATCAATTAGTAGATTACTGGGCACTCACAGGGGACTCAACCAACAACATCAAAGGTGTACCTAAAATCGGACCGAAGACAGCGCAACAATTAATCAATGATTTTGAAACACTCGACGCTTTGCTGGAAGCACCACCGGACACCTCAATCGGTGTGCGTATTAAAGAACACAAACAAGAAGCAGAAGAGGCACGAGAGCTAACGCAGCTAAAAACAGATATTAAACTTGGCATTAATTTAAATGAGTTACGCTATGTCCCGATTTGAAAGTCATATGTTTCCATATGAAGAAATCTGTTCTATATCACGTATGTGTCATAGGAGGCATCTTTCATGAATAAACTTCTAACGCTCACAATTTTTACTCTGGTGTTTTACTCTTGTCTGTTAAGGGGAGAATCCGAGACATTGCAGGAGGGGCAGCTCCAAAAGAATGCCAACGACGAGACCCTTGTTTGGAATGCTATGACTAATAGTTGGATGACGCCCGAATCATTCTGGCAAGAATATGGGAATCGTGAAGGTGGCAAACATTGGGGTAGAAGCAAAGAGTATCCGGTTTATAGTCAGGTGAATGAGCTTGATACCCTTATTATTGAAGTTGAAAACGGCGCCTGTCTCATGGAATTTTGGCACGGACGTTGGCGCCGGGCGAATGCTGTCAGACGTTGGCATACTGCTTTCGATGAGTATTCAGGATGTCCTTACGTTTTTGATTGACTTATCGTTGGCCGCACAGTTGACCGCGTTGCTGTGGCATCATTATGAACTTCCAGGGGCTCGGCATTCTTTCTGTCACAGATACTTCGATAATGGCGGGGCCACTCTTGTTAAAGGCCAGCTCCAGTTTTTCTTTCAATGATGCAGGTGAATCTGCATGATAACCGTCAATGCCGTACAACTCTGCAAGTTTTGCAAAATCAGGATTATGCAAATCAGAGCAAATACGCCGACCATCAAACCACTCATCCTGCTGTCTTTGCACGTTGGTAAATTTATTATCGTTAAAGATGATGCTGACCAGGGGAATATTGTATTGCGCAGCAATGGACAGCTCCTGCACGTTAAACATAAAACCGCCATCACCACTTATCTGAACAACTTTTTTGTCGGGATTACCCACGGCAACGCCCAGCGCTGTGGGAAAGCCAAAGCCTAGTGTGCCCATCTCCCCTGCCGTGATGTGTTGTCTTGGTGCGTAAGTTTGAAAACCGTACCACGAAACGAAACCCACCTGGGTCACCTCATCAACAAAAATACCATCATCTGGCAAGACATCACGGATAACATCAAGGTAGGCCATCTGGGGCGCTGCATGCGCGCGTATCTCACCATATACCTTCTCTCTCAGACTCAACATTTCATCTTTGCGTGATGCTCGCTTAATGTTATTTTTTTCGAGTAATGGTTGAAGTGCCTGGAGCGTCAACACGGCATCACCCATGATCCCAACCTCAGGTATATGGATACGGGTCATTTCTACAGGATCAATCTCGATACGGACAACTTTCATCTCATCATCCTTACCCCACATCATCAACTGCTCCTTTATCCGTGTACCCACTGCGAGAACTGCGTCAGCCTCAGCCCAAAGCGCGTGACCCATGGGCGAATTCGCGTGAAGATAATGCCTTGCGCTAATGATGCCTTTACCACTACGTTTTGATAATACTGGCGCTTGCAATGCTTCTGCGATGGCTAATACTTCTGCGCCAGCATCTGTCGCGCCGGAACCGACGACGATCAAGGGTTTCTTTGCTTTACCCAAAATCTTTGCCGCCTCTTCGACTAAATCCATGTCCACGGGCGGCTTTGCATAAGCTTGCGGAGGTGTGGGTAATATTACTTCAGCTGTATCCCCCATAAGATCCATGGCCATTTCTATTTCAACAGGACGTGGCCTGCCTGTATGTAACTGACGCATAGCTTCATCAATGATGGCTGGAGTGTAACTTGGGTGTTCAATTCGCTCAGCCCATTTTGTGATGTGTCGAATCATACCGAGTTGATCATTTATTTCATGCAGATCACCGTAACCCTTACCGATGGCATGCGAAGGGATTTGCCCGGAAATACAAAGCACCTGCGCATTACTGCCCCAGGCCGTGCAAAGTGCAGCACTGGAATTCAGCAGCCCGGGGCCGGGGACAACGGCATAGACGCCGACTTTGCCTGTGGATTTTGCATAGCCATAGGCCATGTACGCCACGCCTTGTTCATGACGCGAATGGACGAGCTGAATGTCATCGCCTTCTTTGTACATGGCATCAAAGAGGTGATCTAACTGCCCTCCAGGCAACGCGAAAATGGTGTCAACGCCGTATTGGCGTAAGGATTTGATGATGGCTTCTGCACCCGTCATTTTGGGCATAAGGTTCCCCTGATGTTGTTTTATTTATTAATTGTCTGACTGTTTTTCAGTGTGTCGACGTCGATAGCGAAGCAGAAAGAATGGAAAAGCTATCAGGTACAGCCAAACCATGGGCTTGCTTAACATCCCAAGGACAGCAGTGACGATATCATTTGGGCTGACGTAAACCCTGGTTTTCATTGCCTGCGCCTCGGCACTGTTAATAATCAAATGATCTTTCTTGTATTCAAATTCACCTATTTGAAAATCCACGTCCGCCAACTTGCTTCGTACTTTCATGAGCTAACTCTTTTTCAGCCGCCCGGTATCCTGGGCATACTTAATACGTTTTTCGAGTAAGCCCGAAATATCTTCAGGCGCATAACCGGCTGGCGGGGTGAACTGTCCTCTCGCATAGATATCGTCGAAGACTTCCTTACAGATAGATACCTTTTCCGACAAACTACGTGGAGGCTTACCTGAGGGAAAACGGTTTGGTGGATAAATGGGCTTTTCGTAAATTTGTTTGAAACCTTCAGTACGCACGTCAACCCAACAGTTATGTATGGTTTTTGTTCGATGGTGACGCAGAGCCTCAATATCAATTCCCACCGCCAACACCTGCTCTTCCGGATAGGGGGTATGCCGCAGCACCATGCCGGTGTAATCGATCGCAATTGAATTGCCCGGGCAAAAGGCCTTGGGATAGTAATCGTAATTGACCTTACCCCAGTTTGAACCGAGCAAATAACACATGTTGTCATGTGCTCGCGTTCTACGGGTAAACATCCAGAAATCCCAGGGCTCAGATACGCCTTCGACTTCCTGAATCGCACCAGGATGACAGATGACTTCAACGCCATTAAAACCCAGAGCGCGCGAGACTTCGGGCGTGCACCCATCGTGACAGGTCATGGTGCCCAATTTACCGATAGGCGTATCAATGACAGGAAATAAATCCTTTATGTCGCCCCCAAAAACTTTGCAATATTCTTCAAACATATCGTGGGGGCTTGTGCCCAGACCGATGTAGGCGGGAATATGCCATTTATGGTATTTCAGCGCGATTTCGCCATCAGGGCCTATAATGAAATTGGTGTTAAACCAGCGATCGGGAAATTCGGGGACTTCCTCACAGACACCACCGGCGACGATGTAGAGATCATACTCTTTAGCGATGGCCGCCAATTGATCGGTTTCCGGTCCTGGAATAGTCACCACTTTATCCATTTGATTTTTGAGTGTGCTTTCTCCTTTTCCTGGTGTACCTACACCTTGCATAAAGTATTCCGGGAGAACCACCAGGCGCACAGGTTGTTCCCAAAAATAACCAACACCGAAATGAATCATGTTACAAACCCGATCCAGGTTTTTCTTAATACCGGCACGATCTTCAACCACGGTTACCTCAGGCTGGATTATCAATGCTGTGTAAGGATCAATTCTTTCTGCTTTTTTACCCATTAAATATTCCTCAGTTAAATTATATTTGCCACGGAGGACACAGAGAACACAGAGGAAGTCAAAAAGTAATTGTCATTTCCGCTTAAGCGGAAATGACACCTAAGCTCTGTGTCCTCTGTGTCCTCTGTGGCTAATCTAAAAATCAAAATCATCATCTTCATCTTTAACACCAAGATCCAGCAGGATCTCGTTTGCTGCAATTGTCCCCATTCCGTTTATACCGCCGCCGGGATGACAGGACGGTCCAGTCATGTATAACTTTTTTATTGGGCCACGGTAATTTGCGTAATTGGGGAAGGGTCGAAACGGACCCAGCTGTGCCAATGTTCGCTCACCGCCAGTTGTGGATCCGCGATGGAAACACAAATTAGCGCGTGCGAGACTCGGACCCGTTTCAACATATTGACCGAGTATATTGTCGTCACTCATATTCGTGGTGAAATTTCGTAGTTGCCCCAGAAGTTTGTCATGGATATAGTCATCAGCAATAGCTTCCCAATCTTCACCACTGGCCAACTCAACGGGTACAAAGGTGTCCATGATCAGCGTATGTTTGCCTTCAGGTGCCCGTGTCGGATCCATTTGTGTCCATGCCGCTGTCCATAAGAAAGGATCGCTTGGAGCCAGGCCCATGGCCATCTCGTTGTATTGTTTATCGATGTCGGCCACCGTACCAAAGATCCTTTGGTAAGCTGTTTTATCCATATCAGTGCCATTCTTGAATTTTGGCGCTTCGTTCAAGGCATAGTGCACGCGTGCGATGGTGACTTCGCCGAATTTAAAATTACGCACCATCTTCAAGAATTTATCCGGCAGCACACCCTCATCAAAACCATGGAGATAGGTCTGATACGGATCCAGTTCCGATACTACGCCCTGCTTCGCCTTTATCTCGGTACCATCTTCAAGTCGAAAACCAATGCACTCGTTATTCTCTACGATAAATTTTCGCACGGTCGCACCTGTCATTACGGTCCCACCATTAGCTTCGATATAGCTTCTCATGGCTTCTGACAACATGCCGCTGCCGCCTTCGGGAATAGATTGTCCGTAATAGTGAATGCTAGGGATCATCACGTAAAACCCAGCCGCTGTGCCCAACTGATCTGGCAGGGTTTGTGGTGCCATTGCCCAGCCCAGAATAAAAGCACGCACATGGTCGTTCTCAAAATTATCCAGGGTAAACTGACGGGAACTCAACTGATAGTCACGCAAGCGTTGCAGGCCTTCAGGGCTATTTTCCATCGCCTGGTACATATAGCTGGGCGGTACCGGTGGTGAAAATATGGCCTTCGTCACACCTTCTCTTATTTCGCCAAACTCTTCATAAATTTCTTTGTATCGAATCGCATCCTGTTTTGAATATTCAGCAATGGTGTCGCAAGTCTTATCGACGTCTTTGTAGACAATAATGCCCTGACCTTCATATTTGTTCGGATGACCGGTAATGTGATCTTCTGACCAGATGTATTTCAATCCGTGTTTTTCAAACTCAGGCATGAGTTCTTTAAAGTCGGGGTTTAAATGGATCCAGACATGGGAGGAGCCAAACAGGTCATGTTTAAAACCGGGCAAAGTAACTTCTCTTGTCAATACTGCGCCGCCCACCCAATCATTGCGCTCAGCTACTAATACCTTGAGCCCGTTCTTGACCAGAACAGAGGCGCAGATCAAGGCATTGTGGCCGCCACCAGCAATGATGATATCGTAATCAGACACTATTTATTTACCTCACGATTACACATTTAGGGAAAGACTTTGGGCACTGGCCCAGATCTCAAAGGTTCGAAAATCTCTCGACCTTGTTCAAGCATTGTTATCATCTGCTTTACGATTTCAGGACGATTTTCAGCCTGGCTATAACGTTCTGGCATGTCCGAACGCATATCAAATAATAATTCATAGTCGAATCCCATCTTTTCTTTTATACGGTCAAAAGCGATATAGTTGGTTTTGTAATAGGCTCTGGTAATATATTTCCAGTCCTGCGTCCTAAGCGCGGAAATATCCTCATTATTAAATAAATACAAAGTCTCGTGAGGAGATGTATTGGAGCCTTGCAATAATGACCAGATGTCACGACCATCTAGCGGACGAGAGTCCTCTGAACGATGATGAATAAGTGCAGATATGGTGGGCAAAATATCTATGTTCATGGAAATTCCACTGGATAGGGTGCCGGGCTTCACATTTCCGGGCCACCAGGCAATCAAAGGCACGCGATAGGCACCCTCCCATGTCAGACCTTTCATATCACGAAATGCGCCATTGTTACCCTCAAACCAGGCACCGTTATCGCTTGTAAAAAGCACCAGGGTATTTTTACTCAGATTGTGTTTCTTTAGTGCTTTAATTACTTCACCCACACTCCAATCAAGTTCTTCAACTGCGTCACCATAAATCCCGGCCGTCGACTTGCCTTTGAATTTCGCGGATGCATAAAGTGGAATATGGGGAAAGGTGTGCGATAAAAAAATAAAGAAGGGTTGTTCCTTGTTGGTATCAATAAAATCGAGTGCTTCTTTTGTGTATCCTTGTGTCAAGGTAGATTGATTTACAGGCTGTTCGATTATCTGCTCGCCTCGATACAAGGCGAGGGGAGTCATATCATTGCTATAGGGCAAACCATAAAAATAATCAAAGCCATGCTCTGTCGGCCAATATTCCGCAGTATGTCCAAGATGCCATTTACCAATGAGGACATTCTGGTAGCCATTGAATTTGAGTATTTCCGGCAATGTGGTTTCACTTTTCGGCAAGCCATGTGTTGAGTCCGGCTCGATCACACTATCTGCCATACCCATACGGATAGGATAACGACCTGTTAACAAACCAGCCCGGGAAGGTGAACAAACATTGGCACTTGCATAGAAATTATTGAGATAGGCGCCCTCTTTCGCCAGTCTATCGATATTCGGGGTGCGTATAGGCGAGCCGTTAATACTTAGATCGCCGATACCGAGATCATCGGCGAGGATGATAATGATATTAGGCCGATCTGATGCGGCTTGCAGCGTCTGTAAAAAAGAGAGTATTGAAAAAAACAGACTGGCAATAATAATACGCTTTCTCATCACCAGTTCCACATAGTCCCATCTTCTAATCTGTTCACTGGCAAGTAGGCGCGTTTGTAAGGAAATTTCTCAGCGAGCTTTTCATCTATATCAGTACCGTGTCCCGGTGTATCTCCCGGAAAAAGATAACCCTCTTTGAATGTGTAAGCATGAGGAAATACCTCGTCCGTTTCTTTACTGTGACGCATATATTCCTGGATACCAAAATTTGGAACCCAACTATCAAAGTGCAGTGCCGCGCCCATACTAATGGGCGATAAATCAGTAGCGCCATGACAGCCGGTGCGGACGTGATAGATGGCCGCAAGATCAGCTATCCGACGTAAATGCGTTATACCGCCTGCATGCACAACGGTGGTACGAATATAATCAATCAGTTGTTCCTGAATAAGATCTTTGCAGTCCCAGATGGTGTTAAATACCTCGCCAAGTGCCAGTGGGATGGTAGTGTGTTGTCGTATGATGCGAAAGCCTGCCTGATTCTCCGCGGGCACGGCATCTTCCAACCAGAACAGGCGATACTCTTCCAGGGATTTTCCAAGACTGGCAGCTTCGATAGGTGTCAGTCGATGATGCACATCGTGTAGTAGATGAGGCTCAAAGCCAAACTTGTCTCGTAGATGATCAAAAAGTTTGGGCACATGCCGTAAATACTTTGCAGTGGACCAGGTATTCTCTCTGGGTAGATCCGCATCGGCAGGTTCATAGTACATTTTGTCTTTTGCGACACCGTAGGTGGAATCCAAACCGGGTATGCCGGACTGGGCGCGTATGGCCTTGTAGCCCATGTCGATATATTTCGCGACTTCATCAACAGTCTCTTCGATGTCATTTCCATTTGCATGACCGTAGACCATCACACCTTCACGGCTTTTGCCGCCAAGCAACTGATACAGGGGCATATTCGCGGCTTTGGCTTTAATATCCCAAAGTGCCATGTCCACAGCACCAATTGCCGTCATCGTTACCGGTCCACGACGCCAGTAACATCCTCGATATAGATACTGCCAGATATCTTCAATCTGGTGGGCATCTCGGCCAATTAAACAAGGGGCCACGTGTTCTTTCAAATAAGCAGCGACAGCGAGTTCCCTGCCATTTAAAGTGGCATCACCAACACCGTAGATGCCTTCATCGGTGACAATTTTTAAACTGACAAAATTGCGTCCCGGGCAGCATACAATGACTTTTATATCTGTGATTTTCATTAGTGTCGCAAAATAAGTTATTTATAAGATATTGTTTTGTAAATATTTAATTGAAAAAACTAAAAAAGCCTGTTAAATTAGTTTAAGCATAAACTATATTAATCTTAGAACTCGCGACTGTCAAAAATAATTTGTTATAAATCATTATCCACAAGCCTTTTATGAGTAATTCATTATGTCGACAATAGTCTTAACCGGATGCAGCAGTGGTTTTGGCATGCACGGCGCCCTCGCCTTTGCCCGCAATGGCGATACGGTCTACGCCACCATGCGGAACCTGGACAAATCCACGGATCTCATCTCTGCCGCTGAAAACGAAGGCCTGAACGTTCATCTCAAACAACTGGATGTCACCCAGGCCGACACTTTCACAGCTTTATTTGAAGAGATAATCGACGAAACCGGGAGTATTGATGTGTTGGTGAACAATGCCGGGATCTTGCGCGCCGGCGCCTTCGAAGATTTATCTGAAGCCTTGATACGCGAAGTACTGGAAACCAATTTACTCGCGCCTTTACTTTTATCGAAAGCCGTATTGCCCTATATGCGTAAACAAAAAAGTGGTTATATCATCATGATAAGCTCACTTTCAGGCATCGCAGGCTTACCAGGGGATGTGGCCTATACTGCCGGCAAGTTTGGACTTGAAGGGGCGACCGAAGCACTACGACATGAAGTCGATCGCTGGGGAATTAAAATGGCACTGGTAGAAGCGGGTATGTATTCAACCGGGATCATGTCTTCAAGTATGCCGGAGCACTCAACTGTGCCCGATTATTATCCGGACGACTCCCCTTATCGACCACTTATTGAACACAATTTACAGGCATTACGCGAACGCCTGCCCGAAGCATTTTCCCCTTCTATCGTAGGCGATCTACTCGTGCAAATCGCCAATTCAGACGGCAAACAATTACGCTGGCCTGCTGATGAAGTGGCGGCAATGGTGCTGGGTAAGATGTTTGCACACACGGATTCGGAACGTGATGAATTTTTGCGCGGCGTGTCGGGCTCTGATTGGTGGAGCGAAGGTAAGGATGAAGCCTAAAACGAGAAAAGAGGATGAATGTAAATATTAATCAGGAGCGTTAACAATGGTTATACGACTGGCCCATGTTTGTATTGAAACAGATGACTTTGAACCCACCGAAGAATTCTATGGCTATTTAGATATCAATAGACAATTTGAATTTAGAAATAAGCAAAATGAACTTGTTGGTGTTTATTTATCCTGCGGTGAGGATAGCTATATCGAAATAATCAAAGTAAAAGATCCGAAGTCCGAAGGGAACATGCGACATTTTGCGCTGGAAGTTGAGGATGTCGATGCAACGCGTGATCTTTTATTATCCAAAGGCATTGAAGTCACGGAAAAAATTCTGGGGATAGACCATACCTTGATGGTAACTTGCCGTGATCCTAATGGTAATTTTATTGAATTCCATCAGTATACTGAACATAGCATGCAGCAGCATGGTGGTGTGTGTGAGATTGATTACACACCGGCATAAAACCCGTTCCCGTCGCCGGATTTAATCCGGTCTCTATTTAAAATACGCCGTGCAAAGCATGTATCATAATAATTGTGTTTGAAGGATAGCTTATATACCAGAATAGGTATGCATTCCCACGCGGAGCGTGGGAACGAGGGGATGCTGTCAGTATTCTTTCTGAGTCCAGTCAAAGAGCAGGCCCATGGTTTCATCGCGTCGCTGATCGGCCTGTTCGTAGGCATCGACACAGCGATCGGGGGTAAATTCATGGGTGATTAGTTCACTTAGATCAAACTTGCCCTCCTCTACCAATCGATAAAAATGTGCATCTATTTTTCTTTGCGTCCACCCATCCCGGTCGTGGGAGTCATGCGTCGCCTGTATCGTTAGTCCTTTGGTCATCACATCGGAGCTCATGCATTGTTTGGAAGGATAACCGGAATCCCCCAATATAATGACTTTGCCAAACTGCCCCGCCGCTGACAACGCATGTCTAAAAACCATGGCATTACCAGTTGTATCTACCACTACAGAAGGGCCTTTCCCACTATCAATAGCTTTTATTTCTTCCATACATTGCGCTATATCCCTGTCCATTGTCAGCGTCGCACCTCCTCGTGATGCATGCTCCAGGCGATGAGAAGATATATCGGCGACCGCCAGGGTAGTCACCTCAGCAGAAGCTGCCCAGCGCACCGCCATTTGACCGACCGGACCCGCGCCGATAACTAGAATGTGCTGCCCCACGTTGAAACTTCCTGCCCACGCAGCTCTAAAAGCAGTCTTTGCCAATCCACACCAACAGGCTGACTTTACATCGATATTCTCAGGAACTGGAGAGCAAGCGGACGCTGCCAGTACCTGATGAGATCCATGAGCCTGACGCATAAAAATCATATCACCTTGCTTGAAATCTTTGACTCCAGAGCCTATTTCTTCCACTTCACCTATAGCTTGCACGCCAGTTTTCAATTGAGGAAAGGAAAACATTTTGGCGAAGTGTGTGTCTGGATCATATTTCTGATTAAGTATGATGGTCTCAGTACCAATACTCATTAAGCTGTAGTGAGTCCTGATTTTGACTTGCTCGTCATCCAGAGTCGGCAATTCAAAAGACTCAAAAGCGACTTTGCTTTTCTCAGGGAAAATAATACGTTTGGGCATCAGCTAATTCCTTCCTGTTTGTTCAATTCGCAGGTTTCTTTGAGTATGACTTTTTTATAAATATAGTTTAATCTTAAACTAATATTTGTACAAAAATGAAAGTGAAATAATCGAGCATGACATCAGACAAACGAAAAGTGGCTATCATCACCGGAGGCGCTGCCGGTATCGGTCGAGCCTGTGCTCTGCGTTTTGCCAAAGAAAATTACCATGTACTAATAGTAGATCAATCTGAAGAAGCGCTTAGAGACACCTGTCAAACCCTTGAGAAAGAATCGGGAAGCTGTACTACTCTCTCCGGCGACATTTCGAAAGAATCGAGCAGTGAGGCTTTTTACGAAAAGGCAATGTCGCTATGGGGAAAAATTGACGTGCTGGTCGCCAACGCCGGTGTGCAAATTGGTGGTGACCTATTGGATGCAAATGAAGATGACTGGGACAAAATTCTTGGTGTTAACCTCAAAGGTGTTGCTTATTCCTGTAAGGCTGTATTGCCATCCATGCTCACACAGGGCAGCGGTGCCATTGTGATCATTTCATCTATTAATGCGATAAGCGGTTCTGCAGGAATGGCTATTTATGACGCGAGCAAGACGGCTGTACTAGGACTCATGCGTAATTTGGCCATTAGCCATGGTAAACAAGGTGTTCGCGTCAATGCGATATGTCCGGGCAACACGCTAAGCGATTTTCATATCAATCGGATGGCAAAACAAGGCGTCAATCTTCCGCAGCTGCGAGAAATGACCAAAGGCTATGGCTTGTTGGATCGTGCAGCGGAGCCTGTTGAAATCGCTAACGCCGCCTACTTTTTGGCCAGTGACGAAGCTTCGTTTATTACCGGCCATACCCTGCTTGTAGATGGCGGTTTCTCCATTAGTAATAATTGAACCCTGGGAACCTATATGTCTAAAACCGTACGCTGGGGTATTTTGGGAGCGGGTCGCATCGCCAACTGGTTTGCAAAATCACTGCGGCAGGTTAGTGATGCAGAGCTAGTCGCTATAGCTTCACGTCAACAAGATACTGCTACACAATTTGCAACTAAATTTGGTATTGATAAGGCCTATGCCAGTTACGCTGAACTCGTTGATGACGATGAAGTAGATGTGGTGTACATCGCTACGCCGCATGCCTTACATAAAGAAAATGTCATCATGTGCCTTGAAGCGAATAAAGCCGTGTTGTGCGAGAAGCCTTTTATGATAAATGCTGCAGAGGCTGAAAGCGTTATTCAACTGGCACGTAGTAAAAACCTCTTCCTGATGGAAGCCATGTGGACCAGGTATATGCCTGCGGTAACTAAGCTTCGGCAACTACTTGCCGAGGAGACCATTGGTGATGTGCAAATCATGCTTGCCGGTGGCGCTTTCATGCCCGAATTCGATGCAGAATCCTACATGTTTAATCTTGAACTTGGGGGTGGTGTATTGCTGGATGCGGGTGTTTATATGATATCAATGGCATCGATGCTTTTTGGCAAACCGCTGACGATAAAAGCGATTGCAGGGATGGGAAAGTCAGGCGTTGATGAACATGACGGGTATTTACTGGAGCACACAAACGGCGCGCTGGCCAATCTCTATGTTTCTCTACGTGGTCAATCTTCGCCTGATCTCACTTTAATTGGTAGTAAAGGCAAAATTTACCTTCATCCTCCTATATTCTGTCCATCAAAAATCACGCTTACGCTTTACAAGGGAAAGGATAAGAGTTTCGACCTTCCCTTTGTATCACCTGGTTACCAATTCGAGGCCATGGAAGTCAATCGCTGTATAAAAAGCGGGCTAAAAGAAAGTGAACTGATGCCTTTAAGTGAAAGTCTTGAAATAATGCGTACCCTGGATGAAATCAGAAGACAAATTCATCTCAAATATCCGATGGAATAAACTGATAAAATTCAGACTATGAGTTCCTTTGAAGAACGATTTTATCTACACAACCCAGGTCTCTGGCAGCTTGCTAAGCGGAATACCTCTTTGCTTTATGACAGTGCAGTCTTTCTCATTATTTGGATGACCAAAGGTCGGAAAATACGTAAGGCGCTTCGTCAGGCAGAGCAGGAAAACACCCGCGTGGTTCTTGAAGACTACCTGGGCGAGTAAATGAAACCACAATATCAATCTGCAGAGCTTCATTTCAAATATAGAAATACGCCCGTATCTGGCAACACACTCAATGGATTAGGAGAGACAGAGATACGTCGTCCGAGGCAGATCTTTCATGGCTCAGGTTTTCGAAAACTGGAATGGGAAAAGCTGGAGTTGTTTTTCCTGCTCACCATGCCCTTTTCTTTATTCATCCGAGGCATGATTTCTCGTCTCCAGTTGCGACACGCAGATGGTAAGGTTGCTGATACAAAAAATGAGTTAGTTGACAAGTCACAACTTAGTCATGAAATAAAGGCTCAAGCTCGCCTGTTAGGGGCTGGCGCTGTGGGTATCACTCAAATAAGCGAGAACGAGTCTTACCAGGATTATGAAGCGCCATACAAATACGCCATTTCTATTGCCTACCCAATGAAGTTTGATGTCATGAAGG
>JBLIML010000022.1:0-32243 GCA_047638675.1 Planctomycetota bacterium
GGCGTTTTACGCTGGGAAACTGGCCGCATGCCAATTTTTCTTTCGTCGTGAACTGCCTAAAATATACGGGCAAGCGGACCTTCTTGAGTCCCTGGATGACACGGCGATAAGTGTGTCTTCGGACGCGCTATAAGTTTTCTTCCCGTGTAAACGTCGAGGGTGGTCAGAGCAGGGTGTCGATGAAAAAGTCTAAATCGTATTGCGCCGGTGATGCAGGCCCAAGTGGTTGAAGGCCGCTTTTCAGGTACCGTAATGGTGATTGCGCTAGACGGTAAGATTGTCTATCACGAGGTTGCGGCTCAGCTGTAAACGAAGAGGCTTCTGCCCCGGCTGCGGTGCAGGTCGCATAGCAGAAAGTGCCGATCACCTGGTAGACGAAATCTTGCCCAAGGCTCCGACTCGGCAGTGGGTCTTGAGGTTTCCGTATCCATTGCGATTTCTGTTTGCCGGCCAACCCAGAGTCATGGGTCAAGTGCTAGGTATCGTATACCGCGCGATTTCAACCCATCTGATAATAGGGCAGGGTATGCTAAGCCAACGCCCCACACCGTCGCGGTCGGACCACAGGCCAGGCGTAAGGTATTCACACTACAAACGATGCCGGCGTGTTTGAAGAATGTGATAGGGGCGTGTTTGTCTTGATGGTGATCTAAAACCCGATATCGGATAATTGGCTAGCGGAAATGGTCAAATTTTCAGATCGAAACGAGAATCCGGATGGGAATCAACAACTTCTCGGATCCGACTAGGCCTTTCCTACTTCATATTTTCCTATCAACATACGCTTTGTATTTCCTATACCCCCAATTCGTATACTGCAAAATTATCGACGCAGCCAATCTGCACGTCCTCCAGTAACAGACCGACTGGTCGATTGTTACCGGAAAAGATTCAGTCCGGGTCGATCGAGTTCTTGATGCCCATTTCCTCATCAACCAACATTGAAGCCTTGTGCAGTTTGGCCATGATTTTTGAGAGCATCTCCCTATCCTGTTTGGTCAAGTTGGCAACCAGCTTGCTGTGTCTGTGCTGGATGATCGGCATCATCAGCTTCAAGGTCTTTCGCCCTTTCGCGCTGAGCGTGACAATAATCTGTCGGCGATCGACGGTATTACGCTTCATTCTGACGTAGGAAGAATTTTCCAGCGAGGTCAAAGATCTGCTAATCAACCCTTTATCTGCCGACAGCCGAGCCACGATCTGGTTGATGTGTTGCGGACCGTAAGCGCCTAAAATGGACAGACAGCGCCATTCCGGCAGCCGCAGGCCAGTGTGGATCAAGAGAAGTTTAGTTGCCTGCCGACTAAACTGATTGGTCAGGCGCAATAATTGAAAAGTGACGAATTCGTCCAGTGGGATTTCTTTCATTAGTGCCCGAATTAGATTTCTTTTATATATGGAATATCAAAGTTTGACGCCTCGGCGGGGTCAAGTCAATAGTAGACAAGTCAATAGTAGACAAGTCAATAGTAGACAAGTCAATAGTAGACAAGTCAACCTTCTGGTTTACAATCCCCAATTGTTTGAGCATGGATCACACAATTGGATTCACAGCGAAGAACAGTGAATGTCGTTGTTTTTCCGATAACCGGGAGTAGCTTGATGGATGTCATAACCCCGTTGCTTGTCGCGGAGAGCTAGTGCTCAAGATAAAGGCATCGAGTATTTGTGGCAGCGACGGGCACCTTTATCGTGATCCAACGGAGACAAACACTGGGCACCATAAGCGATGGCACCCCGATTATAACCAGACACCAGCTCAGTGGCACCATCGTGATGCGGAAGCCGAACCCGCTATATTTGAGATAATACCTGAAGGTGTCCGGGTGATGTACCATCATTAACACAGATGCGCAAACTGTCCAGCCTACCAAGCAGCTAGAGATCGCCAGGATTTTCGGCGCCGACGAACTGACAAACACCAACGAATACGATCGCGTCGGGGCTACCCGAGAAATCACCATAGTCAGGGCAGTCAGCAAGTTGATCGAGTGCGGCACTATGCCCGACGTGCGCGACAAGGCGGTGCAGTCCGCCTCTGATTAGGCCTGATCGAGTGATCATCGCCCAGCGGAGCCATGCCCACCGACCGCCGAAATAATTGCGGGTAAAGTAGTGGTTCTGAAACTTCTAAAAAACAAATAGAACGCATTGAATTCCAGATAACTCCATCAAAACGTACCCTTTACCCCAGCATTTATTGATTAACTCAATCTAATTAGTCCGACTGATTAGATATGCACAATATAGTAGTGTATTAAACTGATAGTGGATTATCCAACGCAGTTCTTGCGAGTGTAACTTTCTGCAATATTTCTGCTGCTGATTTCAACCACACATATTGTTTTTGGTCTTTATTGTATTCGTGAATAAAGCTCATGATCTTTTGGTGTGCGTCTGTCCAACAGTTTCATGAATGAAAGAAACTCTTTCGAGCGTGTACGATTTTCAATCTTACCTATCATTTCCCCAGTGAGGATATTAAAGGCCGCATATAAACTGGTGGCCCCGTTCCGTTTGTAATCATGAGTTCGACTGGCGATTCCGCTGGCACTCAGTGGCAATCCAGTCTGTGTTCGGTCCAATTCCTGGACCTGGATCTTCTCATCAACAAACAACACCATGGTATTGGCAGTTGGATTCATATATAGACCGACAATATCAATCACTTTCTCGGCAAATTCTGGATCATTGCTCAGCTTGAATGTCTTGAGCCGGTGTGGCATCAAATCGACTGCCTTCTAGATCTGTCTAACGTGTCAGGCTGTTACGGTGGCGTGTTTGGCCATCAGTCGGATGCCCCGATGCGACGTTTCTTCAGGGCGCATCTGCATAAATCGATTGCGCCACTTATGAATGGTCTGCACGACTCCTGCAGGGCCAGCGCTACTGCACCGGTTGGTATTCCTTCACTTAGTGACAACACAATTCTTGAGCGCTCCACTAACCGAACAGCTGTTCTTCAACTTCTTATATTCTGTTGCAATTGTGATCGCTCATATTTAATGTTGGCAATCTTAATAGGTGTTGGAGAGATGATGATCTCCTATTTTTACAAATCATTTACCTGTTTAATACACTAGCTACTTGGACGGAGCAGTTACTCTATTCCAAAATGATAGTAGTTCTAAATCGCCATGCACCATTACTGCAGTTTCCTTTAGGTGTTTTATCATGAACGGCATTTCTGTATGAACTTTGAAAGCTGCTTCGTCAACGTAGGCCTCATAAAGAAGAAATCGTTGAGGGTCAGATCTGTCTACACTTACCTCAAAACTTATGCACCCAGGTTCTTTGGTGACACTGTTTTTTGCATGACGTTGAATTCGCCTGGCATAATCACTTAGATATTTTTTTTTGATCTTCAAAATGGCCGTTACAGTATAAGGCACAGGTTCTCTCCTTTGTGGTTTAGAGGATGCTCTACGTTAAACAACAGTGCACTAAAAGCTTAATAGATGTAGACATTCATTTGTTCTGACTAATTAAATCAAATGCTTTTTCGCCAATCATTAAACAATTCGCATTAAGATTTGCACTGACGACAAAAGGCATAATTGAAGCGTCCGCAACATATAGATTATCGATCCCATGAACTTTTAGCTTGTCATCAACAACTGCCAGCTTATCGCTGCCCATTTTGCAGGTACCCGCGGGATGATATACGCCAAGAGAATTCGCCCGAATATATGAGTACCACTCATCATCTGACTGGATGCTTTCTCCAGGCGCAACCTCCTCGACAACATACTGAGCCATCGGTTTTGTTTGGAATATGGTGCGTTGAAATCTTGCGCCAACCATTAAAGCGTACAGATCGCGTTCGTCGCTGAACAGGTTAGGTTGTATTGCAATAGCATCGTAGGGGTTGGAAGACTTTAAGAAAACATGTCCTGATGAATAAGGCCGATGCAAATTAGTGAGGCCAGTAACTGTTGGTTTGTCCAGCAACTCTGGACCCTGTTCGCTCAATTTGTATCCCGCAGGTGTATAAAGATATTGAACACGCGAATACTGGTCTTTTGTATCAGAGTTTAGAACGCCTACTACTTCAGCCATAGGGTTTGAAAGTGGCCCTGTCCCGGAAATTAACCACTTGAGTCCAAAGGACAGGTAATTCAGAAAGCTGGTCTGTACATTGTAGGTAGGTATGTTTACTCGAATTGATTGCTCAATGCCCGCATGGTCTTGCAAATTTTGACCTACGCCAGGTAAATCCTGTACGATATCGATTCCATGCTCATTAAGATGTGTTGCAGGCCCAATTCCAGAGAGCATCAAGAGCTGAGGAGATCCAAATGCGCCGGCTGACACAATAACGCCTTTAGAGGCGCGGGATATCTGACGATTTTCGCCACTTTCGTATGCCACACCAACTGCCCGTTTTCCATCAAAAATAATCCGCGTTACATGCGATTTTGTGGCTATATGTAAATTCGATCTATTCTTGACAGGCCAAAGGTAAGCCCGCGACGCGCTAAATCGCCAGCCGCGCTTAATCGAGCCCTGCACTAGCCCTATACCTTCCTGTGGGGGCGAATTGTAGTCTTCTACTCGCTTCATGCCCGCGTTTGAGCAGGCCTGTAGAAATATCTCCGTGAGCGGATGCGGGGCGCGCAGAGGGGCCACATTGAGTGGTCCTCCAACACCTCGAAATTCGCTACCACCTGCTTCGTAATTTTCTGACTTCTTAAAGTAAGGTACTACACTGTTGAAGTCCCAACCTTGACAACCAAGAGCAGCCCAGCCGTCAAAATCCTCGGGACTACCCCGGACAAAAGACATCGCGTTAATAGATGTAGTTCCACCTAGCACCTTTCCGCGGGGCATGTAGTCAGTCCTACCCTCTCTTGTGGGGTCTGGTTCCGATGTGTAACGCCAGTCTATTTCAGGATGGCCATAGGCTTTAAGCATGCTATAACCAGGTATCAATACATTAGCCCGCCTATCCGTACCTCCAGCTTCTAGCAGTAGTACAGTTGTCTTGCTATCCTCCGACAGGCGCGATGCCAGAACACTTCCTGAAGAACCAGCACCTACAATAATATAGTCATAGTCCATAACAAGTCCCAGGTTAAGTTGAGTCGAAATCTTATAAGTAATTCCTAGATTCCAGGATAAAGGCTACAAACAACACAGCTTTACTCCAAATCTAGAAAATCTTGTGTATCCAGAAATTATATACTATAGTAGCGTTTTTAGGTTAGTTGATATGTCAATTAATACTTATAGTATTTTAAGATATTGGGACACGTTCTTGACACTCACTTATTGGGAAATAAACTATGAAATTTAGCGATAAAGATATTCGTGCGTACGATAATGCTGTTAAACAAATAGAAATAGGTCGCAAAGGTGAGGTCACGCGACGCCAAATGCTCAAGACTTCCGCACTAGCTGTGGGAGCAACTTTAGCAGCGCAGTTTACTCCAAGCACTGTTTATGCGGACGTGAGCGGCACTATTGTTCATTTCGCTGCATCCGGGAAGCGCTTGTCCAATACACTTACCGCTGTAAAACCTCTGTTCGATAAGGTGTTTCCAAACGTAACATTGGAGGTGGTTTCCAAACCTGTTACGGAAGCCTTGACTCAAATTAATACCTATATGGGTTCTAAGAGTAGTGCATTCGATGTTGTAACTCAGGATCATGCTCAATTTGCAGCTCTTAATGCGATGGGTGCTTTAACCGACCTCGGCCCGTATTTGAAAGATAGTAGTGATTGGCTTGCAGACTACGAACAAGATGTTCCCGCGAAGTATCGTGCGATGTGGAATATTCCTAAGGGTCCTACACCACCTGGATATATTGCAGGGCTAACGCCAGATGGTAATGCGATGATGACTTTTTATCGCAAGGATGTATTTGACAAAGCCGGTCTCGAAGTTCCCAAAACATGGGATGAGGTTCTTGAAGTAGCCAAGGAAATTCACGACCCCGCGCGTGAGAGATATGCTTACTGTGCAGCTATGCAAAGGAGTTTCTGGGCGGGTTACCAATACTTCGGGGCGCTAGTGAGTTGGGGTGGTCATACATTTGTTGATGAGGCAGGCGGTAATTTTCTGCCAGCAATGAATACTGAAGAGGGCTATCAAGCGCTGAAGTATCTTGTTGAACTGCAAAAATACGCCCATCCAGTTACTGCAAATGCAGGCGAAGATGAAGTAAACCGAGTGTTTGCAAATGGTACTGCTCTGTTTAGTCCACTATCCTGGGGCACTGCTGTTCTCAATGATGCATCTTATACAGAACATCACGAGAACTGGCATATGGCCGTATCACCTAAAGGCACAACGCCAAAGTCTGGCCATCGCGCGTTAACTGGTGGTTTTGGTTTTTTCCTGCCGACCTGGGGTGGAAATAAGGAAACCGCGTTTGCCTGGTCCAAGTTTATGACCTCTGGCGATCGTGAAGACCTGGGTGGTAGTCCACTAATTGCCGATGCTATTGTGGGTGCTGGAGGCCAACTGAGTCGACTGTCGACTTTAAAGCGCTGGTCTGATAGGAAGCCCTTCTTCAATGGTCTTCTGGAGTCATTCCCAGTCACCGTAAACAGCTCACCAATTGTCCCTGAGGCATATGCAATTATGGGTGCGGTAGGTGAGGAAGTCGCTGACGCGGTCAATCAACAAATTAGCATAGAAGCTGCTCTTGCAGCCTGCGACAAACGAGTTCAAAGAATCATGGAGGATGGTGGGTATTATAGTTAATTCAGCTAATAATAAATATTTTTGTATCGATTATTAGCGTTTTATGTTTCGTTAAACAGGGTGCTCGCTAATGAATGTAACCATGCGCCCTGTTAATTTAGGCACTACAAAACTTGCTAGACAGCAACGCAATATCGCATACCTGTTACTTGCGCCTGCTGTCATTATTTTGTTGGCATTTGCTATATACCCTCTAGTATTTGCCGCAACTCTGTCATTCAGAGTAGATCCTTTATATAACCCCAATGTTGCTCGTTTTATCGGCTGGCGAAATTATTCTGACTTGTTTGAGAATACTCGGTTTTGGGCGAGTATTCGGCTCACTCTATTTTGGGCTATTACAGTTGTCACGATTCAAATGGTTCTAGGGTTTCTTTTGGCAATTGTTTTGGACAGCAAGCTTAAAGGCGCGGGGTTACTTCGATCATTGATCATTATCCCGGTGTTTGTCTCCCCAATAGCCATGGGATTGAACTGGCGTTTTATTTTTGAACCAGTCTCCGGTTTAGCTAATTGGGTGCTGAGTAACGGCTTGGGACTCGAAAAGTTTTCCTGGCTCTCTCACGCCGATACTGCGCTGATGACGCTTATGATTGTTGATTGTTGGCAGTGGGTGCCATTTGTTGCACTAATACTACTTGCTGGGATGCAAAGTATTTCTCCGGATATTCTAGAAGCAGCCAGACTTGATCGTATTCGAGGAATTTCGTTATATACGCGTATTGTATTACCACTAATGCGCCCCGTAATCATGGTGGTAATTTTAATACGTCTGGTCGATGAAATTAGGATGTTCGATCTAAATTTTATTATGACGCAGGGTGGTCCTGGATCAGCTACATTGTTAGCTAGTACATACGACTATACAATTTTCAAGCACGGCCACCTGGGACTGATGGCGGCATATGGATTCCTTATTCTAATTTTGATTAATTTAGTTGTAGGGGTATTTTTGAATACTCTTTATCGTTCTGAAAAAGCAGCCAGGCAAGAGGATACTGGCTAATGCGTACGACACTGTATTCAAGAGCTTTGTTCGGCCTGGCTATTTTACTCGTGTTTATCTGGCTGATACCAGTGATATGGGTTGTTTTGACATCAATAAAGCCCACCAACGTGATAAATTCTGCTGTCCCAACATTCTTCAACTTTAATCCGACCTGGGACCATTATATCGAGATATTCGGGCGGTTTCGATTTGGCAGAGCTATGTTTAATAGTGTTGTCACGGTCGGAGTCTCGACTATAATTGTCATGGTGATTGCCTTGCCAGCTGCCTATGCGGTGGCTCGAATGAATTTGAAGCATGGCGATACCTGGGCGCTCGTAATCCTTTCCTTAAGGTTTATGCCAGGTATGGTTATTGTCTTGCCTTATTTCAAAATGGCAACTTTTTTTAACGTTATAGATACCCAGATTGTACTAATCGTTGTCTATGTCGCATTTGGTCTACCATTTGCTGTATGGCTTCTGCGAGGATTTTTGCTCGATTTACCTAAAGAAATTGAGGAGGCAGGCCGCCTGGATGGCTTAAGTTGGCTACAGATACTATTTCGCCTGATCGTGCCAATAGCTGCGCCCGGTATCGCTGTCACGGCGATATTTACCTTTGTATTTAGCTGGAATGAATTTCTATTTGCCTTGTTCCTAACGTTTGACAAAGGCTCGACTATGCCTGTCACATTGCAGAAAACTATTGATCTCTACAACGTGTTATGGGGGTCTTTAAGTGCCGGTGCAGTAATGCAATTACTGCCCATGATACTGGTGGTTTTCCTTCTACAAAAACATATCGCCAGAGGGCTAGCACTAGGCGCCGTTAAGTAGCTCATAATAACTAATATCATCCAGCAGTCAGTACTCTGGTTGGCTCAATACTCATTGTGATTATGAGGTAATTACGACAGAAAAAAAGACTTCAATTGACATTTTATAATGAGAGGTGTATAGGTTGATAAGTCAACTAATATTAAAAACCTGCGTTGTTTTGCGCGCTAAATTAATCGGAGTTACGGGAAAGCGCTAATTTAATAAAACCAAATGAGGAGTTTATTATGCCTTCTAACAAAGACCTTTTATACAGACAGACGATTGAGCAATCTCGAATTATGAAAGAGAAGATCTCTCGTCGCCAAATAATGAAGCTTATGGCAGGAACGGCTGCCACTGCATCGATGGGGCTAGGATCTACGCTCTCGGCTGCGGAGACAAAAGGACCGGGTTGGTACACAGACAACAAACTAAAGGGTAAGGTTACAATGTTTGTATCAGCAGGTCAGCGCTGGGAGCTACCTGCCCGAGCCGTGTTGCCGCTTTTTAATGAGCGGTTTCCAAATGTAGAAGTAGATATTCAGGCAGGGCCCCATGGTGACATGGTGACAAAATCTATGATGTTGGCAACGTCGAAGAGTAGTGCAATGGATGTATTGTATACCGACTTCGGTCAATGGCCAGCATTCCACGCCGTAGGCGCAATGGAAGATCTGGAAAAGTATGCCTCTAAAGATCCCGGTTGGTATGCTGATTACAATGAGGATGCACCGACCGGAGCGCTATATCGCGTTCCTGCGAATACTGATGGTAAACTTTTCGGATTAACCGGTGATGGAAACGCAAAACTTCATTTTTACAGACAGGATTTAATGAAGGCAGCTGGAATCGACAAAGTACCTGAAACCTGGGAAGAGGCGCTGGAGGTGTGTGAGGCGCTTCATAATCCTGATAAAGATCAATACGGATTTATCACGACTGCTCGTAGAGGCGGTTTTGCCGGCTGGGTATTCTGGGGTATGTTGGCCTCTTACGGTGGTGAATGGTTTGACAAACAGGCAGAAGGTGGGTGGCATCCAACGTTCAATAACGACAAGGGCCATCAGGCTCTTGAGACACTCACGAAACTGATGAAATTTCGCCATCCCGTCACCTTAAATGCGACAGATAACGAGTGCAACACAGCCCTTGCTAATGGCACAGCAGTCTATGCACCAATTCAATGGGGCACTGCAGTACTGCAAGATCCGGAATTCAGTAAATTTCCTAATGATATAGCGACCGGTCTAGTGCCGCGCGGGGAAACCGCAGAAAGTGCTCATCGCCCTCTAATGGGTGGACTGGGTCAATATGTTTCTGCCCACTCGGAAAATAAAGAAGCTTCGTGGGAATGGATTAAACACCTGAATTCGGGTGACTATACCGATTCCAGAATTAGTGATGCATATGTCAATAATACAGGTCAGCCCGCGCGAATATCCATGTTGAGTAAGTATGAAAATATTCGTCCTCATTTTGCAGGTCTAAAGAAGTCATTTCCAGTCGCAGTTCCCTTTGTTCCGCTTATCCCTGAAGCATTCACGCTGTCTGACATATTGGGCAACGAAGTGACATCCGTGATTACTGGGGAGAAATCTATCGACGACGCACTGAAGGCCATGGATAAAGGGGTCGAAGGGGTCATGATGGACTCGGGTTATTACGGATAAATTATTACTAATAATTTGACTGTTTCACATTGAACACTAGGTCAATATTGCGACTTAGTGAGGGTCGGATAGCATTCTTTTTAGTGCTTCCGACCCTCATTATCTTAGTCGGGCTGGCTATTTATCCATTGGGATGGGCTAGTGCCTATGCCTTTCGCGTTGAAAATTTATTTCGCCCCGATATTGGTAGATGGGTTGGATTTAGAAACTTTGAATATCTCCTGACCGAGGACACTTTCTGGAAAAGCATGCGGCTCACCTTGATCTGGTGTCTAAGTGTTGTATCCATTCAGATGGTGCTCGGATTTTTGTTCGCTATGATGCTGGACACGCGAGCGCGAGTGGTTGGTATACTGCGCACGCTAATTGTAATTCCGGTGTTTATTTCTCCGATTGCGATGGGTTTAACATGGCAATTCATGTTCGAACCGGTTACAGGAGTTATCAATTATGTCCTTGCAACGCTAGGGTTGCCAGAGGGTACCTGGCATACCTCGATAGACACCGCATTGATTGCTGTGATGATCGCAGATATATGGCAGTGGACACCTTTTGTTACATTGATTCTTCTGGCTGGAATGCAGGGAATTTCACCTGAGGTGATTGAAGCGGCTCGGCTCGATCGTGTACGAGGCTGGAAGTACATTACGAAGATTGTTATCCCATTAATTTGGCCTGTCGTGATGGTGGTATTACTCCTGCGCTTAGTCGATTCAATTCGAGTATTTGACCTAATTTATATCATCACAAGAGGAGGGCCAGGTACGGCAACCCTGGTTGCCAGTGTTTACGACTTCACAATATTTCAAGCCGGGCGTCTAGGCGTTATGGCGGCTTATGGGTTTCTAATACTCATCGTAATAAATGTGGTAGTCATATTTTTCTTACGAGTCTTATACCGACAGGAAAAAGAAGCACGGGCGGAGCAGAGAGCCTGATGAGAAGTCCTATCCGAAAAACGTTTGACGTAGTTGCTGTATTTGTTGTCGCAATTTATCTCGCACCAATTTACTGGATCTCGCTTACGTCTATCAAGCCGATGAATGAGATTAATTCTAAGGTGCCTGTGTGGTCATTTGAACCAACCTTCGCGCATTACATTGAAGCCTTTGATAGATTCGAATTTGGTAAGGCATTGATTAATAGTTCGATTATAGTTTTCAGCGCAACGATTATTACAATGATTCTAGCCCTTTTTGCCGCCTACGCTCTTGCTCGAATGAAACTGAGAGGGGCTGACGTGCTTGCATTATTTATCCTGTCTCTGCGTTTTATGCCAGCTGTGGTTATTGCTATGCCGTACTACCTGATGTCTCAAAAAGCTGGATTAATTGATACCCATATAGGAATGATCATTGTGTACGTCGGATTTGGACTGCCGTTCGCTGTTTGGCTAATGCGTGGGTTTATGCTTGATTTGCCGAAGGAAATTGAGGAAGCAGCACGCCTGGATGGGTTAGGATGGATGGCAATTATTCGGCGAATTATTCTGCCACTTTCTGGACCAGGCATCGCAGTAACGGCAATTTTTACGTTTGTTTTTAACTGGAACGAGTATTTATTTGCACTTTATCTGACCCAGGCCGACGCGGTAACTTTACCTATCCAAATCGCGAAAATGGTCGATGCCTATACGGTTCTCTGGGGTACGATTAGTGCAAGTGTTGTAATGCAACTGATTCCTATGGTTATCGTGGTGTTTCTTTTGCAGCGTCATATGATTCGTGGTTTGGCGCTAGGTGCGGTCAAATAATTTATTTAGCAAGTAATCGTAAAAGTACGTTTAGAGTAGAACTATGACAGTCTCGTTAAAAAATCTTCGTAAGACATTTTCAGATGGCACTGAAGCCGTCAGGAACATTAATCTTGATATAGAAGAAGGTGAATTTATTACCTTGCTCGGTCCATCCGGATGTGGGAAAACTACTACGCTGCGATTGATAGCAGGTTTAGAGGAACCTACTTCTGGGGAAATATATATCAATGGTCGACCGGTAAACGATGTTGATCCAGGAAATCGAAATATCGCGATGGTATTCCAAAGCTATGCGTTATATCCACATATGACTGCTCGGCAGAACATGACATTAAATCTGACAGTTGCGGGCCTTTCGAAAGAAGAAGCGAATAAGAAAGCCCTTGAAACAGCCAAAATGCTTGATATTGTAGACCTCCTGGATAAAAAGCCCGGTAAGTTGTCTGGTGGTCAACGCCAGCGTGTTGCACTTGGCAGAGCCATGGTAAGAGATCCCGTGTGCTATTTAATGGACGAGCCGCTTTCTAATCTGGATTTAAAACTTAGAGAGTTAATGCGTACTGAACTTAAGCGTATTCACTTTAAAGATAAAGTGACGACTGTTTATGTGACGCATGATCAGGCAGAGGCTTTAATTCTTTCCGACCGAGTGACTGTTATGAATAACGGTGAAATACAGCAAGTCGGTGACCCTGTCGAAATATATAGTAATCCAGCGAATGAATTTGTCGCGGAGTTTATTGGCAGTCCCAGCATAAATCTCATCAAGGCAGTGATCGTTAGAGGTAAAACCGTTATCGACGGCCATCCGATCGGCAAGCATAGTGTCGAGACAGAGGATCGATCAATAACCCTCGGTGTTCGCCCTGAAGACATAATTCTCACCGATCTTGAATCAGGCACTCTAAAAGGCCAAATCGAGTTTACTGAACCCCAGGGAGGAGTCGTCCATGCATTTATAAAACTCGAAAGATCTGAGCATATCCTGAAGAACAGAGATTATCTTGTCGTGGGCATGGATGTTCATTTACCTATAAACATCGGTTCGAATGTTGGTATCCAGTTTCGAGAGGAACGTGTCAACTATTTTGATACTAAAACCGGTCAGTCAATAAACAGGCTCAAATAGTGGTCAAAGATTTTCAACCCGATCTATTGTGTAAATACCGCTGGAGATATCAATGGTTCTTAATAATAAAACCTATCTGAAAGGGAAGAAACTTAGACGGAAAGTTATTGGCAAAAATACGATTGATCCAATCTGGGATGAACTAGACGACGTAACACGGCCCTTACAGGAATATGTAACCGAATTCGCGTGGGGTGAGATATTTACTCGGCGAGGGCTAGATCAAAAAACCAGAATATTGCTGAATCTAGTGATGCTGGTCGTACAAGGAGAATACCGAGTATTGTCTTTGCATATTCGTGCCGCGCTAAATCTTGGTTGTTCCCGGATTCAGATACGAGAGGCACTAATTCAGACCAGCACTTTCGCCGGGTTTGCGAGGTCTACGCATGCCTGTAAGTTGGCACAAGAAATTTTTGACGAAATTGATAATGATAAATCCGTATAGTAAAATGTCTGGGTATGAAACAGTGGCACGAGGGTGTAATAGTCGAGAATATATTTTGATGGAGAAAAAGGCAGGTCAGCATAGTGCGAAAATCTTAAAGTTTGGCGACGATCTGTGATCTGCCATGCTTGAAAATGAGTGGTCTCCAGATGTAGTCATCATTGGTTCTGGTGTCGGTGGGGCTACTTTTGCCAGGACTATTGCACCAAGCAATGCCAGCATCTTGATCCTCGAAAGAGGCGAGCATTTGTCGACACCGGATGGCGTTTTAGACCCGGACGATATCCATCGAGACGGAAAATACATGGCTCCTGAGACTTGGTATGACAACAGCAAGCCTTTTAGTCCGTGGATTTATTATTGTGTTGGTGGGAATACAAAATTTTTCGGCGCAGTCACACCACGTTATAGAGAGATGGATTTTGAAGAAACTGAACACGCCGGTGGAGTTTCTCCAGCCTGGCCGTTTTCTTATGCTGAGTTGGAGCCGTATTATTGTCAGGCTGAGTCACTGTTTCGCGTGCACGGGCGCAATGACGCCGATCCCTGTGATCCATGGAGATCAAAGCCCTATCCACATGCACAAGTTCCGGATGAACCGACTATTTCCAATGTTCGGGATCGACTCGAAAAGATTGGCACGAAGACTCACCCAACCCCATTATGTGCTGATGAAACCTGGTTAGACTATGCACCCATTACCTGGGATGCCTACCCAAATACCGGTGATAAAAAAGCTGACGCAGAAAACGCACTATTGCAAGATGCGTTAGCCTACGAAAATGTCAGGTTAGTCAGCAACGCAAAAGTGGTACGCTTAAATACCGGTGCTAATGGTAAAGATATAATTTCCTTAGACGTTACTCATCGCGATGAGCAAATTACCCTTACACCGAAGTGGGTCATCCTTTCGGCTGGGGCGGTAAATTCTGCTGCTTTGTTACTAAAATCCGCAAATAACCAAAATCCTCAAGGAATCTCGAATAGTTCAGGGATGGTAGGAGGGAACTATATGAGTCATCACTGTACTTTTATGATGGCTGTAGATCCCCATGAAATTAACGATGCGGTCTATCAGAAAACCGTAAGTATCAATGAGTTCTATCTGGGCGGTGGCGATCGTGACCTACCATTGGGTCATGTACAGATGTGCGGAAAAATTACTCCATCCATGATCCAGGGCATGTATCGTTGGTTACCTAAGTACCCGCTTCGTTGGTTATGCTCGCATTCTGTCGACTGGTTTTTGGTTACCGAAGATTTACCCATTCCAGAAAATCGACTGACCGTCGATTCAATGGACAGAATTAATTTTAATCTACAGCGTCCTAACTATTCGTCTCACGTACAATTGGCTCAGAAAATGAAGGATAAGTTTAAACAGGCGGGTTATCGTTGGGTTTTGTCTAAACCATTCGGAATTAACTACCCAACCCACCAATGTGGAACGATTCGAATGGGCAATAATTCAGCTACATCTCCAATCGATCAATTTTGTCGAAGCTATGATCACCCAAATCTGCTGGTCGTAGATGCAAGTATGCTTCCGACTTCGGCGGCAGTAAATCCCGCCTTAACAATCATTGCGCACTCTCTGAGAGCAGGTGCCAAGTGGCTGAGTGAATCGCAATAAGTGACCGAATAAACCTAAGGAAGCGCCGATAAATTCAGGGCTTCCTTAGGTGCAGGGATGCACCGTCATTATCAATCACTGTAAGTGATTGATAATGGGAGTAAATGAAAAATCACAATTATTATTTACTCTTCTCTGGTAATTCTTCGATGAATTGATCAGAGCATCCTTAAGTACTAATTTGAATTGGAGATTAATGTGGCAGCGAAGAGTTATGCACTAGAACAAGGTGATCTTGAAAGGCCTAAAACCGGTAGACCGGTTATATACGGGAAAAACGGTGTCATTTCGAGTGGACACTACTTGACGTCGATGGTCGGCATGAGAATCCTGCTTGATGGAGGAAACGCATTTGACGCCCTGGCGGCGTCAGTATTCGCCGCAGCAGTAATTGAGCCAACGGCGTCTTACTCTATAGGTGCAGATTGTGTTTTCATGTTTTACGATGTGCCTTCAGGTGATTTTCTGTCGTTAAGCGGACAGGGGCCAGCATCCGCCAATGCCACGCTTGATCTCTTTCAAGCCAACGGACTTGATGCGATACCAACGGGGCCAGGCGTGGAAGCACCATTTTCGTTTACCGTTCCCGGTGTGGTTGGTGCCACTTTGTCCATGCTAGAAAAATATGGGACCTGTACAATAGACGATGTGCTTGCACCGGCAATCGAATATGCCCGGGACGGTATTCCCAATTACGAATACATGTTGAGTAGAATTAAGTCCGAAGAAACCATGCAGCAGTTCCAGTTATTCCCACCAGGTGGTATCGATATATTTTTTGAGAACGGTCGAGTTCCTGAACCGGGATCATTACTGGTTCAGGCAGCGCTTGGATCCACGCTCAATAAGATGGTCGTTGCAGCGAGATCTGCAGGAAATGATAGAGTCAGTGGAATTGCAGCAGCCCGTGACTGTTTCTATAACGGCGATATAGCTAAAGCTATTGTGTCGGAAGTCAAGTCTGTAGGTGGTATTTTAGATGCATCAGACCTGTCAAATTATAAAGAAGAATATGCCCATCCGGTTTCGATATCCTATCAAGGATATATGGTTCACGGTCAGTCAAGCTGGACCCAAGGCCCCGTGTGTCTTCAAGCTCTGAATATATTAGAGAATTTCGATCTTCGAAGTCTTGGCCACAACAGTTCTCAATACATTCACATAGTTACCGAGGCGCTTAAGTTAGCATTTGCCGACCGAGAAGCATTTTATGGTGATCCCGAGCACGCTTCTGTTCCAATAGATGGTTTGCTCTCGAAGGAGTATGCAAAACAAAGAGCTAAACAAATTGACGCTACAAAGGCATGTCCTGGTCTTCCGACACACGGTAATCCATGGGACTATTCAAGTACTGATGGGGTTGTTGCAGAGCAGCCGTATTTTGCTGTAGACGCTGAAGCCGACACACAGTATGAAGCCGGAACTACACACATTTCTGTAATTGACAAATTTGGTAATATGACCTGCGCGACACCAAGCGGGGGTGCGTTCAACAAATCGGTGTTCTTTGCGGAATTAGGATTCGCGTTAAGTACGCGAAGCGAGATGTTTAACCTGGTAGCTGGTCATCCTAACTGTCTTGCACCAGGTAAACGTCCAAGAACAACGATCATAAATTACATGGTCTCAAAGAGCGGCAATCCAATTATGACCGTTGGGTGCCCAGGTGGCGATGCACAAGCCCAGGCAAATCTGCAACTCTTGCTAAATGCAATTTTGTGGGGGATGAACGTACAGGAAGCAGTTGAAGTGCCAAGATTTTCTACCTTAAGCGTGCCAAATTCATTTTATCCACACTCATATTTACGAGGGCAATTGGCACTGGAAGATGAGTTATCGCAAACTGTTGCTGATGAGCTCGAGCTTATGGGGCATCAGATTGTTCGAGCTGCAACTTGTGGAATGGGTGGTACCGTCACGACGAAAAACCTGGATAATGGAGTGCTGGCAACTGGCGCCGATCCTAGACGATCTTGCTACGCGCTAGGCTGGTAGTGGTTTGCGTACCAGTTTGCCTGCCCTGCGAGTAAAGCCGCTGCATTGGGAAATTCATAGTCAGAAAAATCAATCTTCCTGTCGACTAAAACACTACCTGTTGGTAGCGCCTGTTGTGTTTTCATCGATCGATAGGCCGCTGGCGTATTGACCATGAATGGTCAGAATACAGTAGTCAGCGCATCTGTCATTAAAGGCTTAGCAATCATGTTAGTGGCTGGCCTGGTTCTCTCTTCTGGCGGGCCAATTATTCGACAAATCGAGTCAGCATCAGGTTTTCAAATTGTGTTTTGGAGGTCGATCGCGCAGTCAGTCGTTGTGTTGATTTTTCTATTGCTACGGGATCGACAACATACCGTCAACTTGTTTATAAATATAGGCAGTCGGGGAGTGTTCGCAAGTACTTTTCTCGGGCTCGCGTTTTTTGGATATGTTTTTTCGATCACCAATACGACGGTCGCAAATACCATGTTCCTCATCTCAACGGTGCCATTATTTACGGCTCTACTCGCCTGGCCCTTATTGAAGGAAAGGGTAAACAGCACTACCTGGCTTGCCATTCTGATAGCTTCAGCTGGCGTTCTCGTCATGGTTAGTCAGGCACTGGCGGTTGGCAAGTTATTTGGCAATGCGATGGGCATATTGTGCGCAGTCGCGACTGCTCTATATGTGATTTGTATTCGATGGGGGGCCATAGGCGGTCGGCAAATCGACATGGTACCTGTGGTGTGCTTCGCTGGAATAGTTGCAGCACTAATTGCCTTGATAATAGAAGGTGGCAACATCGCCGTCACTAACAATGATCTTATGTGGTGTATTGCTGCAGGTGCTTGTCAAAATGGTCCGGGATTTGTGCTATACACCATGGCTGCTCGGCATTTACAAGCAGCCGAGCTATCGTTGCTAGGACTAGTAGAGGTAATAATCGGCCCAATTTGGGTTTGGCTATTATTTGCAGAAATGCCAGAGTTCTATACTTTAATAGGCGGCACATTAGTTCTAGGGGCGGTCATAGCTCTTGCAATTCGCTCAATATCCACACACCGACGCTAACCTAATCATCTACCTTGGCATAGTAATTACGGCTAACACTGGCACTTAGTTCGAGCATTTTATCCAGGCCACCGCTGTCATGGAGGGCAGATAGGAACTCTTTATGGGTATCTATCGAATCCCAATGTTCGATGATTAGAATTTCGTCGTTTACAGCATTGTTCGTGAATATATCTATTCCAAAACAACCACCGATTTCATTGTCTTTAGGCACGGGCTGGAGTAGCTCTGCTAGTACCACCCCACGTCCAGGTTTTGCGGTGATCGACACTATTAGCATCACGCCCATTTAACACCCTCATTAGCTAGTCGGTTTAATGCACAGGTTGGCCTGGGCACATTACTTGTATCAACTTGGAATCAAGATATCCACGTTTATTCATAGGTAGGTTTCTATAATGCGTTGTGCACTTCCTCTAACGTCTTCCATGGTCTGTCTTGTCCTTCAAAGTTGAATTCAACCTTTACTCCGTGAGGATCAAAACAGAAGAGTTGGTGTAAATCCATGTCTGGAATTTCACGATCTTCGTATTTGATGCCATTCGCGGTAAGTCGGGCCGTGAACTTATCAAAGTTGTGCGCACGAAACGCTATGTGATCAATGGTGCCGCTGTTGCTAGGTAAGGCGTCGTCAGTCTGTATAAAGTGAAGGACGGGTGCACCTTCAAGGTATAACCACAGGCCGGGAAATCCAAAGTCTGGTCTAAACCCTTCTTCGAAGCCCAGAGCGTCAATATAGAATTTTCTACACTGTTCGATATCTGGTGTCAGGATATTTACATGATCAAGCGATGCGATATCCGCAAGCTTTCCGGTTTTCATATTTATTGCCACGAGTCGTTCTCCTAAGTAAGTCTAATTACCAGCCAACTGCATAAGCAGGTCGCCTTGGATCGGCGCCAGCTGTTTGTATGCCGGTATTTAGGTTTGAGTGAATCATACAAACTGCCCCTGCTCTCCACGTCCATTCAGGCCAGGGTTCGGCTATATGCCCAAGATTGTTTAGTTCTGAAATAGTGCTAGCATCTGCCCTGGATTCGATCATAAGTCGACCAGGGTAGTATGTGTGTGGTTCAAAGGAATCTGGAAAACTATAAGAGCCAAAACGCGGCGCTTCAACGGATTGCTGAGGGTCCATACCCCATTCAATTAGATTGAGTAGACATTGAAGCATAGCCTGAACCTGAACATCACCACCAGGTGTGCCAAAGGGTATGGCGAATTCGCCTTTACGAATAGCTAATGCTGGATTTGGCGTAAGTCTAGGACGTTTTCCAGGCGCTACTGAACAAGGATGAGTCGGATCAGCCCAACTTTGTGAGCCTCGTGACGATGGACATAAGCCTGTTCCAGGGATCACGGGGGAATCTTTCGCTACATCACTTGGTGTACTCGAAAAAATATTACCATCTCGATCTGTTACGCATACATAGGAAGTATCTAAACTGGCGGCTGGCATATTCTCCTGAATAGTTTGACCCTCGAGAGTCGGGCCGTATGGCAAAACCTGATAAGGATCACCTGCAGGGGGCATAGTCGGCCAGGCTTTGTCTTTCCGAATGAGCTGTCTCCTTTGGTCGTTATATGCCTCACTCAACAATGCTTTGATCGGTACGTCTATGAACTTAGGATCTCCGTAGTAAAAATGTCTGTCTGCAAATGCGAGTTTTGTAGCTTCGACAAGCGTATGAATGTAATTGGTAGAGTTATGCCCAAGTGACTGGAGATCATAGGTTTCTAGCAATTTTAAAATCTGCTGCAGTGCTGGTCCCTGACACCAGGGGCCGCAGGTATAAATCGTTGTGCCTTTGTACTCAGTAGTAATAGGCTCCTCGATTCCGACTCGAAATTCTGATAAATCATCTTCTCGGAGGAAACCACCATTGGCCTTGTGATAATCGACGATCGTCTTGGCAATATCGCCTCTATAAAACGCATCGCGAGCAGCATTCAATCCGGCACTACGGTCGCCTTGCGCACTGCGTTCCTCGTCTGCCATATATTGTAGCGTCTTGGCAAGATCTGACTGGATAAAAAGACGACCAACTTCAGGTGCATTGCCGCCTGGTAGGTATATATCAGCTGTACTTTTCCATCGTTCAAAACTTGATTTGTTGTCCGCGATTAATGACGCCATCAACGGATACATGGTGAACCCTTCAGAAGCAAACCTGATTGCCGCTGCCGCCACTTCGGAAAAGGTCATTGAGCCGAATCGATCAAGGGCGGTTATCCAGGCATCGGGAGCTGCCGGGACCACGGTGCGTAAAATATTCTCTGGTATTTGCCCAGAATATTTGGAACTAAAAATAGAAGCATCGATACGCTTTGGCCAGGGTCCTAGACCGCTTATCGTAATTACCTTATTAGACTTTGCATGATAGATCATAATTGGGGCGACACCGGCTACGTTAACCAGATCACTTTGAAGAACCCCTAAGGCAATTCCTGCTGCACATCCCGCATCGACAGCATTGCCGCCAGATTCAAGTATTTCAAAGCCTGCGTGAGCGGCAAGGTAGTGACCCGCCACAACCATATGTCGAGTGCCAGCGACGGCAGGGCGGTAGCTCCTAAAACTTTCTTCGGACGAAATTTTCATCTTGGTCCTCGACCATTCTTTAACCAGCCAAAAAAACCCAATGCACATTTACGTGTAACACAAAGTAACGTGTATGTAAATATAAATATCGGCTTGCTTGTGTCGCGTTAATTACCCACGGCGGTTCCAGTCATTGTTTACCCAAATCGTGCGAAAATACTTATAGTAATAACCATATGCTAATGACTGTCCGTTGAACTTGGCGAATTCATCGCTAAGCACATTTTAGTTTCTTAAAATTCTAGTGACTAAGAAAAGCCGCACTAATTAAATAACCACATATTCGGACATATGCAGCGCATCTTTTGAAGGTAAGACTGTTTCAACCGGGCTTCAACCTCAACAAGTTCATCATAACGACCCTGCACACATTCCTGTGACAACGGAGTAAGTTTATTGGCCTGATCAGCAATAATAGCGAACAGGCTTTCGTTGATCTTTCGCACCCAGCGCAATAGTAATTACATACTCCAAATTTAATCCTATAATCTGGTTAATCAAGAAAGTTTTGTTTTTGACCACTCAACTACGAACCCTATGGATCGATTGTATGTCTTGTTGCTCAACTTGTTTAATCGGAACGATATTCATCGAGGGTCTGTTGCTTATCTCTACAATCGCTTCGGCATCATTATTGTTTGTCCTGACAAACGACTTTGCCAAACTTATCCACTCCATCAAGCTGAAGAACATGCTTCGCTATATCTATACCCAAAGAGCTAGCACTCCTCTCAATCTCCAATCCAAAGTCCAATAATGCTAACTTGGACCTTCGCCTGAAAAAACGCTAACGCTTACCCGCTTAGGTGGGGATGGTTCATTAATTCCCTCTTAATCCCAAATTGCCCCGACGGGTGTGCAATAATCGCACGATTGACTCACACCAGTAATTGGTTTCCCACCAAAATTATAAATGAAAGATAACACTAAAATCAGTTCTCGCTACAACGGCTATTATCGTGCGGTGCCGCAGGCCGAAGATGCCGAACTCACTCATGTTGGGCCGGGTACATCTTGTGGTGACTATTTACGTCGTTTTTGGCAGCCGGTCTGCATTTCTGAACAACTGGGAGATTTGCCACTCGGCATCAGAATCCTCGGTGAAGATTTGGTGGTGTTTCGCGATTTGTCTGGCGATGTCGGTCTGTTGCATCGTCATTGCAGTCATCGTCGAGCCTCTCTTGAATATGGCGTAATCGCCGAGCATGGTATACGTTGTTGCTACCATGGTTGGC
This sequence comes from Planctomycetota bacterium, assembly GCA_047638675.1. GTDB lineage: Bacteria > Pseudomonadota > Gammaproteobacteria > Eutrophobiales > Eutrophobiaceae > WLWS01. The sequence goes on from JBLIML010000022.1 coordinate 22,041, forward strand.
TCTATGATGTCGATGGCACGATCCTGGAAACACCCGGGGAAGCTGAGAATAGCCCCATTCGGCATACACTGTGTCATGGTGCTTATCCAGTTCTTGAATACAATGAAGTGGTGTTTGCCTATATGGGTCCAGCGGATCAAAAACCGGTCTTTCCAATCTACGATAGCCTGGAGATGCCGGCTAATGAAATGGTGCCATATGTAATTGACATGCCTTGTAATTGGTTACAGGTCAATGAAAATCCGATGGATCCGTATCATGCTGTATATCTTCATAGTCGTGCCACTGGTGTGCAGTTTACCGATTCCTGGAATTCCGAAGGGGTTGTAGAATGGCATTGGATGCCTCACCGCGTAGGCATATTTCTAACCGATACACGACGCTGTAATGAATATTTGTGGGCGCGTACGGCGGAGCTGTTTCCACCAAACTTTGCCCAGCCCAGCGATTTTAATCAGGACGCAAGTAGCGAGACATACTTTGCCCGTGCCTGTGCCAGTAAATGGATCGTGCCGGTGGATAACACCCATTGTAAACTGATCGCCTGGCGCCATTTTAATGAAATGATAGGTGGTACACCGGATCGCGAGAAAATCGGTGTAAACAAGATCGACTTTGTCGGTCAAACTGGCAGTGAGCGCACCGCGGAACAACGACAACGAGAGCCGGGCGACTACGAGGCACAAGTTGGCCAAGGCGAAATAACCGTGCACGCCGAAGAACGACTCGGGCGTACCGATACCGGTGTCGGCATGTTGCGGGGTTTACTACGACGTCAGATTCGTGCGGTTGCAAACGGTGATTCAATAGCCGAAGTTTCACTAAATGCGGATGGAAAGATCTCCACATTCACCGGTGATTTTGTCGTAAAGATACCTCGTGATAGCGGTCGGGAACAGCAACAGCAAACGGAATTTGGTCGCCAGCTCGCAAAAATATTGGTGTCGACAATGCCGTTAGGCTTCGAGGATAGACAGGCTGAAGTAAAACGACAGCTCCAGGCTTTGAAATGAAAAAGGAATGAAAAAGGGGACGTAACTAATTTATAATTTTATACATATCAATCATCATCCTTGTTTATTGGGTCTTCCTCTGGTTCGATATTCTATCCGTCGCCCAATTCGGCTTTCAATCTCATCAATAAAACGATTATTTCCTGTTAACTGATCCCTTACCCAGGCACTACGAAGTTTTTCAATCTCTTTGTCCGGTACATCTTGCTTCAAGTAGGCTTGATAAAGTTCAATACGCCTTATCGCATCATCAGCTAGTCCAAGATAAACGGCATCTAAATCCAGTAAATTTGATTCCACCAGACCGATACGCTCACGGTAACTTGACCAGCGATACTGCCTCGGTCCAGCTACCATACCGTGCTCGCACGGGATTCATTTTGACATAACGACAACAAGCTAGCAGATAGTTCTCTCACTGTATCGGGCTGGCCTTGAATCGACCTTCCCATAAAGCACCACTGCGATATTCCTGCTTGTTCACAAATGCAGCCTGCCTACCAGCCATCCGTTTCATTAGCTCAGATACTGTCTTTGTATCTTCGCCTGGCTCAACTATCAAATGGATGTGATTAGTCATCAGACACCAGGCATGGAGCTTGATGCCCAGCTTAAGCTTCCATTCCTTTAGATTTTCAATATAAAACTGGTAATCTTCATCTGCTAGAAATACTACTTTTCGATTGTGTCCGCTCTGTACTATGTGGTGCGGGTAACCTGGCACCAATAGGCGTGCTTTCCTTGGCATAATGCTTCCCTGTCATAATATGCATTTAACGGCTATTCTATAAATAGTTACGTCCCCTATAATCCATAAATCCCTCGTCCCCTATAAATCCCCTATGATCATCCTTATGTTCCGCCGCGTAGAACGCGTCCAGGGTTTTCGTTTGTTCGAGCGCCTTGTTTAATCACAGGCTGCCCATTGACCAGCACATGGGCAATCCCGGTCGCATAATTGCGCGGTTCTTTCACGGTAAATTTGCTGGCAATCTGCTCCGCGTCAAATACCACGATATCGGCACAAGTTCCCTTTTTCAGGATGCCGCGATCAGAAATCTTGAGACGACTAGCCGGCACCGAAGTGAGTTTTCGAATTGCTTCACTCAACGAAATGACGCCCTGATCGCGAACGTAGGCGCCAAGAAATCGCGCCGCCCAACCGTAGCCGCTCAACGATCCGATCAGGTTTTCCAGTGCACCGTACGGCGAGAGCGCCAGCGTGTCGGAGATAACAGCGCACTCTGGTTGTTGCAAGCACAGCCGTATATCGGTGTCAGAAAAGCTGTGTGAAGTCCACAGCAAGTGATGCAGTCCCTCACCTTCTTCGCGCAAAAGATCCAACACGGCGTCGTAGGGGTCAATGCCGCGGCTGCGTCCGATCTCGGCGAGCGTCGCACCGACCAGATCTCGATTGACCTCGGAATGCAAAATCCGAATATCCTGCCAGTGTCCAGCAGTTACCAAACGCCAGTGGGGAGTTGGATTGCGCTTCATGCCTTCTCGTTGCACAGCATTGGCGAGGCGATCCAAAATCGCCGATACGCCTCCTTCCTGGGCCCATCGTGGCAGAATTGAGGAGACTCTTGCGTGGGCCCAGTCGTGCGGGATAACGTCAAACCCGATATCAACACCATGCAAACGTGCCGACTCGATTAGCTCCAAGGTGTGCTCCATTGCGTATTTAGGCGCGCCAAACTTCGGTTGTATGTGTGATATCTGAAGCCTTGCTCCGGATGCCCGGGCTGTGGCAATCGCCTCACTAAAGGCGAGGTCATAATAGACGTCCCGGTTGCGCACATGGGTCGCGTAAAGTCCATCGTAGCGTGCGGCCACTTCACAGATCGGTACCAGATGTTCGATGTTTGAAAGTATTCCCGGCCAGTACTCCAGCCCCGTCGATAAGCCGATCGCACCTTGTTCGAAGGCATCGTCCACGAGTCGAGACATTTGCGTCAGTTCCTCGATGTTGGGGGCACGCAGGGCGTCTCCGAGAACTGCTTGTTGCACCGTACCATGACCGACACACGCAGCAACATTCACCCCAAGGGACGTCGACTCAAGGCGGTTCAGATAGTCACCGAAGCTACGCCATCCCAGCTCGACGCAGCCTTCGAGGTAGCCAATGGCCCCTGTTTCGATATCTGAATCACTCACCACTGGAGCGCAGCTGAAGCCACATTGACCCACTACCTCGGTAGTAACCCCCTGGTGCACTTGACTCTCGGCCTGGCCATTAACAAGTAGCGTGAAGTCTGAATGAGTGTGCAGGTCGATAAACCCCGGCGCGACCGCTAGCCCTGAAACGTTTAGTCTTTCGGTAGCCGTTGCGTCTGCAAGGTTTCCTATCGCCTGAATGGTGTCTCCGGCTACGCCAATATCACCCACATAAGGTGCGCGTCCGGTTCCGTCGTAAATTGTTCCACCTTCGAGGACTGTATCGAGCATGGTTTTCAGGACTCCATAACGGTAATTGGGCAGGTTAAGTATTCAGCCAATTGAGTAAAAAATCAAGCATTGTTGACTTCTCAACTATTCTTGACTTCGAATTACACCTGGCATAGCATTAGCTTTGATGTAAAAATTTTTGCAAATATATCTAAATTCGACGAGTGCTATATAAAGTACGCTCAAGCTAGTGGAGAGTATCATGAAGAAAATTTTAATATTTATTGTAGCTATCACTACCACCATGTTCGCGTTAACCCCTGGGTTTGCCGAACCAAAAAAAGGCGGCGATCTAATTGCCATTTATTCCCAGTTTCCACCACATTTTAATGCCGCCATCAAATCGGGCGCGACACTTTACGCAGCGGCTTCAAACATTTTTGTGGGTTTGGTTGAAATTAATGAAAACTTTGAAGCGGAGCCCTATCTTGCAAAAAGCTGGGAAATTTCTCCTGACGGATTAACCTACACATTCCACCTGGAAGAAGGTACCGTTTTCCACGACGGTACACCGGTTACCTCAAAGGACGTGGCTTTTTCTCTGGGCGTGTCAAAGGAAAATCATCCCTTTGGACCATCTATGTTTGGAGTGGTTGACCGAGTCGAAACGCCGGATAAATATACCGCTGTAATAAAACTCAAACAGCCGCATCCAGCCCTGCTGTACTCGTTGTGCATACCACTGTTGCCGATCATTCCGGAGCATATTTACGGTGAAAGCAACGGCCCAATTCGAGAAAATCCTGCCAATATTCAAGCGATTGGGTCAGGGCCATTCAAGGTGGCTGAATACAAACCTGGCGAGAGTTATATCCTCGAACGCTTCGACAAATTCATGCGTCCAGGACAACCTTATCTCGATCGCTACATTGGTATAAAAAACAATAGTCCAAGTGGTAGCCTGATAGCCTTAAGCCAGGCACAGGCGCATGCCTGGTCATTTGTTGGCGACCCCCATATGGTAGATAAGTTGAGAGAGGAGGAGAATCTTAACGTCACTTCACAGGGGTATCAGGGAATTGGCGAAACCTCCTTCGTCGAATTTAACCTGCGTAAAAAATATACCGGTGACAAAAATGTCCGGCAGGCGATCGCGTATGCCATCGACCGGGATTTTATTACTCAGAAAATGCATCGTGGAGTAACAAGCAATGCTACCGGTCCGATCCATTCATCGAGTCCGTTTTATACCGATGAGGTCAATCAGCATAGTGTCAACCTGGAGAAAGCTAATCAGCTTCTGGACGAGGCCGGGTATGCGCCTGGGGCTGACGGGATGCGATTTACTCTCGATCTGACATACCAGCCAGGAGTAGATTGGGAACAAAAAAATGTCGCCGAGTACATGAAACCTCAACTGAAGAAAATTGGCATCGATATTAATTTAATACCACCGGCGGATTTTGGAAGCTGGTATAAGAATATTGCAGCCTGGGATCATGACATGACGGTAAATAACAACTTTAGCTGGAGTGATCCGGTTATAGGCGTTTACCGTATGGTTATGTCCACCAATATCAAACACCGGGTTTGGACAAACACGTCCGGCTATGTAAATGAAGAGGTCGACAGGCTACTCAACGCTGCAGCAGTGGAAACTGATATGAACAAACGCCGGGATTTGTATGTTGAATTCCAGAAAATTCTGGCAGAAGATCTGCCGGTCTATTTTACCGTGCAAAGTAATTTTCACAGTGCCTATAATGAGGAGTTGATGAATATTCCCACTGGAATTTACGGTTCAATAGGCGCCCTGCACAGTGTTTACTGGAAAAATGGCAAGGCTCCATAGAGGGTAGAAATCTGAATCTTCGGTTTCGGAAATTTAATCGAACCAAAAAAGCGGACGCTAAAAGGAATAGGTTACGTCCATTGTTAGCCGCGAACTCTTAAGTCGCGGCGCTACGTGTCCGACGGCGGTATATGTATCGAAGAGATGCATATATTGTGCCGTCGGCCGATTTCTCGTCCGCCCAGTGGCGATCGCTAGGTGAGCGGTGTGCGCCGTATTACACATGCATTTCAGCGATAAAACCAAGTAGTTATGTCGGTGTTTTCTGCAGATTTGATCGGCTAGCACGTTCACGCAGATGCCGTGGTCCTTAACTCGGAGCCTGCACCGTTGTGGACGACTCGGATTGGTTCGGATCCCGCCGGTCTTTGATACTATTGAACTTTTCTTATGGGGGTTGCGTGGACTGCAGTGTGGATTTTTACATTGGGTCATTTTGAAATTTACCTGGCGCCAAGAGATATTTTGTCTGTCCGTTCCGGGTTGCCCAAAGGCGTAGAAAAATAATGACAACAATCCTTATGTGCCTGAATCGGATTTTCTACTCTTTGATGTTGTTGGTGGCGGTCATCATCCTAAATTTTATTTTGGTTCACATCGCCCCCGGTGATGCGGTGACGGCAATGATTGGCGATATGGGTGGCGCCACACCTGAACTAGTTGCCAAACTTCGGGCTGATTATGGACTCGACCAGAGTCTTTTTACTCAGCTTTACACCTATATCTCAAAAATGATTCAGGGTGACCTTGGTATGTCGTTCACCCACGGTGTGCCGGTGATGGACCTTGTTCTGGACCACCTGCCGGCTACTATTTTGCTGGTAATGACAGCATTTTTGCTTGCCATCGTTCTCGGTACGGTGCTGGGTATCATTGCTGCGCAAAAACCGAAAAGTTTGTTTAACCACGTTATAACAGTTCTCTCCCTGTCAGGTTTTGCCGCACCGATCTTTTGGACCGGGTTGATGATGTTGATCGCCTTTGCCTACTATTTCCCGATATTTCCAGCTTTTGGAATGACAACCCCCGGATTTATCGGTACTGCCCTGGAGGCATTTTTCGATGTTTTAAAACATCTAGTACTGCCGGCGGTAACCCTGGCCAGCGTTTACGTAGCAGTCTACAGTCGGCTGGCCAGGGCCAGTATGCTGGATGTACTTGGATCTGATTACATCAGAACCGCTCGTTCAAAAGGCCTGACTCAGCGGGTAGTGGTTTACAAGCATGCATTGAAGAATGGAATCTTGCCCGTGGTTACTATGGCTGGCCTTCAATTTTCCCAACTGATTGCCGGAGCGGTTGTAGTGGAAACCGTATTCGGCTGGCCGGGTATTGGGCAACTGGCTTTTAACGCAATCCTGCGGCGCGATCATCCAGTGCTACTGGGGATACTGTTTCTTTCTACACTTGTGGTGGTCATAGCCAATCTAATTACCGACTTCTCCTATCGAATTTTGGATCCTCGAATCAAGTAGCTTTATGAATAACCGTCCGATATCAAACGCTCAAGTTCTACCGGATCGGCCCTTGGTTGAATTGTGGAGTATGTTTTACGCTAACAAGGCGGCGATTTTTGGCTTAGCGTTATGGCTGTTAGTTATTTTAATGGCGATCTTCGGTTTGACAATCTATCCGAACGATCCTTTTGAAATGGTCGGTGCTCCGATGACCGCGCCCGGCGAAGAGTTTTGGCTGGGAACAGATTATCTCGGTCGTGACGTTTTGACCGGGGTCATACATGGCGCTGCGGTCACCTTGGCCATCGGTTTTTCAGCAACAATCTGTACGGCGATTATCGGCGTTATCATCGGTGTTCTGTCTGGCTTCTACGGTGGCTGGGTCGATAACCTGCTGATGCGAGTGACGGAGTTCTTTCAGGTCTTGCCACCGATATTGTTTGTCATGGTACTGATTTCTCTGTTTACCCCCAGTATTTACGTTATCGTTCTGGCTATCGCTATCGTAAGCTGGCCGGGAATCGCGCGTCTGACTCGGGCTGAGTTTTTGAGAATAAAGGAGCTGGAGTATGTGATGGCGGAGCGGGCCATGGGGGCGGCGAACTTGAGTATTATGTTCAAAGTAATCGTACCAAACGCACTGCCCCCGCTTATTGTCGCGATTGCGTTGAATGTCGGCACAGCCATTTTATTTGAGGCTGCTTTGAGCTTTCTCGGCCTGGGAGACCCTAATGCCTACAGTTGGGGATACATGATCGGTTCTTCCAGGGAATATATCTGGGACTCCTGGTGGACAATTACTTTTCCGGGTTTAGCCATATTTCTGACCGTTCTGGGTTTCAGTTTAATTGGAGACGGCTTGAATGACGCGTTAAATCCGAAATTGAGGGAGTTATGAGCAACGAGCCATTACTACAGGTAAAGGGATTGTGTGTGGAATTTTCCACTAAAAATGGAGTTGTTCGAGTACTGGATAGTCTTGACCTCCATCTCGCTGCAGGTGAGGCACTGGGAATTGTCGGTGAAAGCGGTTGTGGAAAAAGTATGACGGCACTTTCTATCATGCGTCTAGTGCCTGTGCCACCCGGTAATATTTCCAGCGGCCAAATACTGCTGAACGGCACCGATATCCTGCAACTGACAGAGAACCAGATGCAGGATATCAGGGGCAACGACGTATCCATGATCTTCCAGGAGCCGATGACATCGCTGAATCCGGTTTTCACAATTGGCTCTCAGGTATCTGAAAATATTCGACGACATCAGTCGACAACCTCTGCCCAGACGAAAGAAAAAACCATACAAATACTTGAAGCCGTCGGTATCCCGGCTCCAGAACTTCGGATCCATCAATATCCCCATGAGTTTTCCGGTGGCATGCGTCAACGTGTCATGATCGCCATGGCGCTGTCCTGTCAGCCCCGCGTACTAATTGCCGATGAACCAACAACTGCGCTGGATGTCACGATTCAAGCGCAGATTTTTGATCTGCTCAGACAGATTCAAACAGAAATGAAAACGTCGGTAATATTAATTACTCACGATATGAGCGTTATCGCCGAATTTGCCGACCGCGTGGTAGTTATGTACGCGGGTCGCAAAGTAGAGGAAGGGATGGTAAGGGATATTATCGATAATTCAAGGCATCCTTATACCCAAGGCCTTATCAGCTGTATCCCGGTTCTCAAAAAGGATCCCGGCGTCGAGCGTATAGAACTCAATGAGATCCCCGGTGTCGTTCCTAACATGGCGCAATTGGGAACTGGTTGTTCATTTGCGCCGCGTTGTTACAAAGCCATAGACCGTTGTTATGATGAAACTCCACCGAGGGTACAGGTTAGCGAAAATCACCATGCTTGTTGCTGGTGTGTAGAGGAGGTCGCATGAATCGTCAACCGGCATTAAAGGTTGAAAATCTCCGGACCCATTTCAAGGTTCGCAGGCCTCACCCATTCGCGGAGCAGCCTACAGTCTATGCAGTGGATGGTGTGAGCTTTGAAATACCGGCAGGCAAGACCTTAGGTCTGGTAGGGGAAAGCGGTTGTGGTAAGTCAACGACTGCCCTTTCTGTTCTGCGTCTGGTCGAACCGACTTCCGGTTCGGTGATGCTGAAGGGAACCGATATCTGTCAACTGAATCCGAAAGACCTACGCGGTTATCGCCGCCATATGCAGATCATTTTCCAGGATCCTTACACGTCGATGAACCCCCGAACAACAGCAGGAGAAATAATAAGATCGCCACTGAGAATCCTGAACATCGGCACGCCAAAAGAACAGCACGAGAAAGTGGGGGAACTACTCAGTTTGGTGGGGTTACGACCAGAACAGCGGAATCTGTACCCGCACCAGTTTTCGGGCGGTCAACGTCAGCGCGTTTGTGTTGCCCGTGCGCTGGCTACAAATCCTGATTTTATTGTCTGCGATGAGCCAGTTTCTGCCCTGGACGTAGCCATTCAGTCTCAAATTCTCAATCTACTCGTCAGGCTACAACGCGAATTTGGCATAACCTACCTGTTTATTTCTCATGACATGGCAGTTGTTCAACACATATGTGACGAAATTGCCGTCATGTATCTGGGCAGGATAGTGGAAAAGGCCGATCGTCGATCACTTTTTCTAAATGTAAAACATCCATATACCCAAGCCTTGCTGTCAGCTGTGCCTACCACTGACCGGGTAATTAACCGACGGTCCGCTGTGCTAAAAGGCGATGTGCCAAGTCCCATAAATCCCCCCTCCGGTTGCCATTTCCATACTCGGTGTCCCTTGGCGGAGGAACGTTGCCGGAAAGAAATTCCGGTTTTGCGGGAAATCCTTCCTAGCCATTGGGTTGCTTGCCATTTGGCCTGAATATTTCCACCTAAAGTGATACTTGTGATGTGCGATCTTTTCTGAACTGGCCCGAATGGCACTAAGTTAAGGCTGTTTAGCCTAGCAAAGTTGCTGCGAAAAAAGAAAAAGGGGACGTAACTATTTTATAATTTTATACATACAAATTATTATCCCTGTTTACTGGGTCTTCCTCTGGTTCGGTATTCTATCCGTCGTCCAATTCGTATTTCAATTTCCTTGTACGGTACTTCCGGTACATCTTGCTTCAAGTAAGCTTGATAAAGTTCAATACGCCTTATCGCATCATCAACTAATCCAGGATTAATCCGGGGACACAATAGAATGGCACTAAGTTAAGCCGCTTTAGCGTAGCAAAATAGGTGAAAGAAACGGGCTTAAATGAGATAATTGGGCATGAAAAATCCCAACTTATATCTACCTGGTTTTGACCTGCCCACTCTGCGTCGCAGACCCCGATCAGATAGTCAGAAATATGCGGATCACTTGGCCGAGATACGCCGAAAATCTATCAGCCAACTAGCGAAATGCTTTAACTAGTTCATTCCAACACAAACCCTTCAACGCCATCAATCCGGTGCCCAGAGTCGATGCAGATTGTTCAGCAAAGAAAACACCTTCTGGGGGTTCTTCCGTCAGAT
>JBLIML010000023.1:0-32213 GCA_047638675.1 Planctomycetota bacterium
TACCACTCACTTCCATGTGAGTGTCCAGACTCGACTCTACCACTCACTTCCATGTGAGTGTCCAGACTCGACTCTACCACTCACTTCCATGTGAGCGTCCCGACGCGTTTCTACCACATGTAGGCGTCTATTTCGCTGACGCTCCTGCCGGGATGGGAAGAGCCTTTAAGGCCTCATCGACGACTAATTATCAATAATACGGAATCAGGGGTAGGATTGTCATATCCCGAAAATTTACAAGCTTAAAGTTATCAGCTATAAAGGTGACATCAATGAAAAAATGTAAGGCTCCAACCTACGCTCTCTCAATTATCCTGTTATCGCTTATGTGGCCGTTTAGTTCCTCTGCAGAAAATGAACTTGTTATTGGTGATGCGGCACCTGATTTTGAACTCATCGACCAATTCAAAAAAACGCATACTCTTGACGATTATGCTGGCAAATGGGTGGTACTGTATTTTTATCCGAAAGACGATACGCCAGGTTGTACTACAGAGGCCTGTAACTTTCGCGATGATATATTCAAGATACATGAACTTGGCGCAGAGGTTTTGGGTGTTAGTCTCGATAGCGCCGAGAGTCATGCCAAATTTGCAGAAAAGCATGGCTTACCGTTTCCATTGTTGTCGGATGCAGAGGCCACGCTAGCAAAAAAGTACGGATGCCTGACATCGATGGGGCCGATTAAGTATGCCAGGCGTCATACATTCATTATTGATCCTCAGGGCAAGCTGGCGAAAATATATCGCGATGTGAAGCCGAAGGTGCATGCCGGCGAAGTGATTGCAGAATTAGAGCAATTACAATCTGCAATACAACCGGAATAAAATTATAACCAGTCCACCCGGTAGCCCCTGTCGCGAATGTAATGAGCAATGGTCATGCTGTGCGCGCTGAAGAAGTCGTTCAATACCAGATTTTGTACGCTGCCATCCTGCCGTTCAAAGTGCCAGGTAACATAGGCATCACCGATAAAATTGCTTATTCTGAAATTGCTGCTGTCCCGGCTTATTCTTTGTAAATTGGCAAGCGCGACAACGGTTGTAGAGGGTGTCTGCCAGGAGCCTGTATGAATCGTAATTTGATCTCTGTTGACATGAATAAATTCTTCACTGGAAGATGGAATAATAAACAGGGGAATACTCAAGGATAGAATAAAGATGGCTATCGAAGCTTTTCGAATGAGCGATTTGGATAAAACCAGAAAACTTATCAAACTAAGCGTTGCGATAAGGAAAAATGTTATTCCCCAGGTGAGAATTCGATCTTGGGTGCTTTCGACAAGCATCGAGCCATCAAGCGCCACGCTCACGCTGGCCGCATAAAATTTGTGTAAAAATAGATTTGTCAAAACTAAACTCCAGATGACTATTGATCACATTTAGAGATAATCTTAACCCACTGTAGCGCCTTTATCGCTTTATTCAAGGATAGTTTGGCGCTAAGGTAGCGTTTAGCAATTAAGGGAAGAGGATTGAGCCCTGAAAGAAATATTCTTCTTCAACATCATTACATTAGCTTAATAATGAAATTAAATCAGCCAACAACCACAACTACTGTTTTGATTTGTTGCGTATTATTCGTGACTGGGCTTTTGATCTGGTCTGTGAATCAAACTGCTGGCCTCAAGGTTGAAACGATTATCTCGAAAGCGCGCATTGAAGAGCTGAGCAAGGAAGTAGCCGCATTGCATCAAAGGATCCTCGACGCAAAGATTGAAAGCTCAGCGACGATAAGAATAATCGAGCCCATAGAGCCTCTCACCGGGTCATTGTCTGAACCCGCTTCCAATGTCGAAAAAAATAGTGAAGATCGTCAAGCAGAATTGGAAAAGACAGCTTCAACTTCTATTCAAACAGGTATAAGCCAGGAAGGCATGCTGGATGATATGGCGCAACCGAATCAGGAGTCCAGTGGGGTCATTGAAGGCAACCGGGCGCTGTTAACATTGAATTACAACAATGCTATTGAAAATTATACAAAAGTGGAGGCGGATGCGGCCGACTACATTAATGCTCGCATGGGAGCGGCTAATGCTTATTTTTACTCGCATCAGTTCGATAAGGCCGTAGATGAGTTCGCCAATGTACTTAAGCTGGAACCTGATTCGGTAGAGGCTGCAATCGGTCTGGCAAATGCGCATCAGCGTTTGGGCCAACTACCTGAACAGATAGCCGCCTACAATACCGCGATAAGCATCGAGCCAGAACAATGGCTGCATTACAACAGTCGCGCAACGGCGTATTTGATGAATGGTGACAATGAACAGGCGATTGAGGACTATCGACAGGCGACCCGATTAGCCGGGCCAAATAAAGCTGATCAGGCAAGCGCACTTGAAAACATCGGTTTGATTCATTTGCGCGAACAACAATGGGAGTTGGCGTTTGAGCACGCAAACGAAGTGAACAAGCTCGATATCCAACATAGTTGGAACTGGTTAATTAGAGGCATTGCTGCAGCAAAACTGGAACGTAATGTAGATGCCTATGTTTCGTATGATGAATGGTATAAACATAAACGATCCACTGATCCCTACCTGCTTAAGCAGATATTGCCGGAATCTATTCATGCTTTCATTGATGTGTCGTCCATCGGCTTGACTAAACTTGTTGATCCGCCACTAACCAGTGGCGATCTTTGCGCGAATGACTCCCAGTGCAGGAGCTTGACCTGTCGACCTGGAGCGCCGTTGAATGAGGTCAACTATTGTGTTGCAGAAGACAAACAATGTGCTGCCGTAGATAGTAACGGTTACCTGACTGGAGAGACAGCGGTGGTCGATGGGATCAAGGTCAGGTGTTACCAACCGGAATCTGCCAATGCAAGATGGACATTGGATAATCGAGCGCTTAATTAGCAGAGCGGCGCATAAGTGTTTTCAGATCTGGTGGGATAAAAATAGGCTCTGGCAATCCGAAGAGTATTGCCTGGTACCAGGGCACGAGACTGAATGGGTTACGTTCAGCTCCGTGAGCAGGTAATAAATTGGATTATATCCGTGATTTTTCCTACACTTTATGTAACTTTGTGAAGAAGCGAGATGTTAAAGATGATAATTTCTGCCAATACACGGCTATTCTTATTTGCGGTTTTCCTTCTGTGCGTATTCTCTAATTCATTTGCTCAGTCAGTGACTGTCATTGGGGATAGTGCTAATGCGCGTGAGTGTTATATGTCTGCAGGACTCGCGACTCAAATGCAAAGCGCGTCCATGTCAGAAATCGAGTCTTGTAACGATGCCTTAAATGGTGACAACATGAAGCTGCGGGACAGGGCGGCGACCTATATTAATCGGGGAATTTTGTATGTGGCAATGGGGGAGTATCAAGACGCGATAGAAGATTACGCCGTTGCGAAGAATCTTTATCCGAAATTCGGTGCGATTTATGTTAATCGTGGCAATTTGTTCTTCATAGGCGAATCCTACGACAGCGCAATCTCGGAGTATAGCAAGGCGCTGGATCTTGGGCTAAATCAGGATTATGTGGCACATCTCAATCGAGGTATGGCTTATGAAAAACTCGGGCGACTGGATGAAGCCGAGACAGACTATCGACAGGCCATCGAATTAGCACCGGAGTGGAAAGAGGCAAAAAGCAAACTTGAACGTGTATTGATCAAGATAAACTGAGCACATTAAATAGTCTTAGCAGCACCCTCAGCCAAATGAATGCAGTTTCTTCAGTAATCACCAGCTATCAGCAGTAGGCAGACGTTTTAAATCACGGAATCCTGGCCGCTGGCTGTTTCAGTTTTATTAACCACGTTCGAAATGAATCTAAGAGCGAAATAAAAAATTTACGGCTCTTCCGCAGAATCTGTGGATTAATAAGAATGGCAAACTAACAAAAATCGTCATTCCCGCGTGCTTTTGCGGAGAAGTGGTGCATGGAAGCACCGTTTACGGAGCTAAGGATGCAAACCCAGTGAAACAATTTAGTAAGCTACTTTACAATGTGCCATTCAAAAGATCGACAACGGTATATTATGAGAGTCTACGACACATCATCCGATAATATCCTTGGTTGTCTATCGGTAAACCATTGATAGGACAGATTGTTTACTGGATTTGCATCCTTAGCTCCGTTAATGGCACATCCGTGTGCCACTACTCCGCCAAAAGCACGCGGGAATGACGGGAATTTATTTTTTTGATTCTCAAGAGGACTGTTGTGTTTTCACCTACAGATTCTGCGGAAGAGCCAAATTTTCTTATTTCGATTATTACAATGGTAAAAATACAATTCACATATTTGAAGCAGTCCATCGTATTGGTGGGACTTGCTATGTATTCCATTGTCGGTATTTCCGCGCCGAGCTATCCAGATAGAGTAGAAATATTGAGCTTGCTTGAAAATCGTCAATTCGACGATTTGCAAACTTTGCTGCAGAGATTTCAAAGTAATTATGAACAGGGTAAGGGTGATGAAAAACTGATCGCATTTGTTCTTGAAACATTAGCCAATTCTAATCCCGATTTCGAAGTGCTCTTGAATGAGTGGGTGGCATCGCAAGCCGAAAGTTATGTCCCCTATCTGGCTCGTGCTTATTATTTTTATGGCGTGGCCTGGTCATGGAGAGGTAACCGCCGTGATGAGGAAACTTCAGCGGATCGTCTTGACAGAATGAAAGATGTTTTGGAATTGGTGGCAGATGACCTCAGCCAGGCGATACTAATTAAACCTCAATTATCTGTTGCGGATGCACTTGCGGTCAGGGTGTTGATGATGCTCGGTAATGATGATTATAAAAAGAAAATCGTTAAAGAGGCTTTGGAGATTAGTCCGGATACGTATTTGGTGCGTGCCAGTTATTTATGGAGCCTGAAACCGGAATGGAATGGACAGCCCGACGATCTAATGTTGTTTATAAAAGAAACGGGAGAATTGACGGAAAAATACCCACAGCTTAACCAGTTGCTGGGTTATGCGGATTATATTTTTGCTGACTCATTGACTGAGCAAAAACGTTTTGAAGAGGCAGATGTGCATTTCGATTTCGCGATAGATAAAGGAGCGGACCATATAATCTATCGCGAGAGAGGCATAAATTACTATCAACTGAAGGAATACGAATTGGCACTGCAGGACTTTAATCAATCCTTGTCGCTCTGGCCACAGGATCCAAAAGTGCTGAGATGGCGCGCCCATACACTACAACGCTTGAGTAAAGATGAGGCAGCAATGCTTGATCTTGAATTAGCTGTACGACTTGCGCCTCTTGAACGATATACGCTGATGGCCCACGCCTACCTGTCGAGGAAGATGAAACGTTATGAACAGGTTCTAAAACTCTACAAAAACGCCTTATTTTATAATCCACTAGACGCAGACATCTGGTTTGACAGGGGTATGCATTATTCCCATGAGTTGGTAAATTTTGAAGCTGCAGCACGTGACCTGAAACGTGCGACTGAGCTTGATCCAGATAATTCGAGGTATTGGTATGAATATGCAGCAGTGCTACATTTCAATTTGAATTGCGAAATTGTCGAGCCCCTCGAAAAATATCTACAACTATGTAAGGCTGGTAGCCGGTGTCGCGCGGGCGAATTGGAATGGGTTATCCACGCACAGCAATGGCTGGAAGAGAATAATCGTTGTTGAGCGGTAGCTGAGCCCTGATGGATTTTGACTATTTGTTTAATCGTGCCAATGCACGACCAGCCTGTTCCACACCCTGTTCGTCGGCGAGTTTGTACCAGATTTTTGCTTCTTCAACATTGCTCGCAACGCCTCTGCCTTTTGCGTAAATCACCCCAAGGTTAAATTGGGCGTTCGGGTGACCTGATTCCGCGGCTTTTCTATACCAGTGATAAGCTTCTGTATCATCGCGCTCCACGCCTTCACCCTTGCCATACATATAGCCGAGATTAAGTTGCGCATTGATGTGACCTTTTAAGGCGGCCTTTTTGTTCCATCTAAAAGATTCGATTAGATTTTTTTCAACAGCAAAGCCATTGGCGTAAAACTCACCGAGATTAAAGATTGAATTCAGGTGTCCTCGTTTGGCGGCACGCAATGTCCAGTCAAACGCGGCTTTTTGATCCTTTTCTGACCCTATGCCTTTCATGTACATCATGGCTATTGTGGCTTGCGAATTAATGTCGCCTTGTTCAGCCGCTTTTTTATACCACTCAAATGCCAGGTGATAGTCCTGGCTTACACTACGGCCCTTGGCATACATAACGCCAAGATTAAATTGCGATACCGCATCGCCCTGTAAAGCGGCTTTGGTAAACCAGTTGAACGCTTCGTCATCGTTTATTTCGGTGCCTTCGCCCTTTGCATAAATAAATGCCAGCGCAGATTGTGCCGAGACATCGCCCGCTTCAGCTGCTCGAATCTTCTCTGTCAGGGGATCGAGTATTTCTTTTATAAGCGGGACAGGTTGCGCCGCCGGTGCTGCTGATCTCGCGGCAATAAATGTTGTTTGCCACTCAGAAATAGTTTGCGGGCGATCTTGATGTTTAAATTGCATGGCGGCGTCTATCGCTTCCAGCAAAGTAGAGGAATAGCGACCGGCTCCGATCTCTACCGCCGACACGTAGGTATCACGAGAGGCCAGGCTAAGTGCCGAACTACGATTAATTGCATCAGAGGGCGGCACGCCAGCCACCGCGCGATACATGGTGGCGCCAAAGGCATAGATATCCGTCCATGCACCCTGTTGTTCGTCCTCTGTGCTGTATTGTTCGATAGGGGCGTAGCCCTTGGAAAAAATACTGGTAAGCGATTGATCTTGCCCGCTGAGCGCCTGCCTTGCAGAGCCAAAGTCGAGCAGCACAGGATCACCATCCACACGAATAAAAATATTTGCGGGCTTAATATCCCGATGGATAAAGCCATGGGCGTGTACTTGTTTCATGCCATCAATAATGGGAAATATGACAGTGCCGATGTCATCTTCATCCAGGATTTTGCGTCGATTGAGAATATCTTGAAGACTTTCACCTAGCTCATAGTCCATGACCATGTAGGCTGTGTTATTAGTCTGAAACACATTTCTTACGCGGACAATGTTTGGGTGATTAAAAAGACCCAGAGTCCTGGCTTCTTCGATAAAGCGTTCAAGTCCCCACAGATAGCGCTTGAGATGGTCCTGTGAGAGCGCCTCTACCGATCCATCAGGTGCACGCGCAGCCAGATCAATCGGCATATATTCCTTGATCGCGACCTCATGGGCGAGATTTTTGTCATCCGCCAGATAGGTGATGCCAAAACCGCCCTGGCCGAGAATTTCGCGAATTTCGTACCAATGCAGCTCAGATCCCGGTTGTAGGGAATTCAGGTGGCGTTTTTTACTTTGTTTGCTCACGTCAGTGTTAAATCTGGTGGATCAACCACAGGGTTATAAATCGCGACATAGCTTATTCTCGGCGTCAGGAAACCTAACAATTTCACAATATACAACAGTAAAAATGCCCTAATTGCAATAATTTACGTCTCAAAGGTGCCCAAATCCATTAAAAGAGGGCTATATCACAATGATCTGGGGTTATATCCCACTATTATTTGGCCAATATTTCAAACGATTCACCTTCAATATTGACTTTCAGCGCTTTCAGATAAGCGCCCGAACAGGGTCCAGATAGGCAATAGCCGTCCCTAATTTGAAATAAAGCGCCGTGGGTAGCGCATTGAATCAATTTGCCACTCACATCGAGGAATTGATCGGGAGTCCAGTCCAGATTCACACCGGTATGCGGACAGGCATTTTGATAACAATAAATCTCACGGCCGAGGCGCACAACAACAACCTTGATCTCGGTATCGCCGAATTTGACGCTCAAACCTTTGCTGCCCTGGTCAGGTATCGATGAGATACGGTGTAGTTTCATTTATTTCAGGATTCCAGATTTGTCATTCATGTCGATTTGATTTCGGCCGTATGGGGCCAATCCCTTATATGAGCCAACTTTCTGGCTCGACCAAAGCGCTCAGACTACAAAATAATTGCCACTTTGGCATGACAAAATTTGCCAAACTCTGAGCGCGTAGATGGTATTGGGCAATATTGACGTAAAAAATTCAGAGCGGCTATTTATAGATGTGAGCTAACCCTCTATAATGATCCGAATTACCTGCCCGCAGATACATCAGTTCTCGTTAGGAGTAGGTTTGTTGAAATCGCTGAAACGGGAGTGATCGAGAGATTACTCCCGTTTTATTATGTGTAAGCCTTGAAATTGGAGACTTTATTGAAGCACACCGCATTACTTGCTCTGGAAGATGGTAGCGTGTTCCATGGACGTAGCATTGGGGTTGATGGCTACACTTCGGGTGAAGTTGTCTTCAATACCGCTATTAGCGGTTATCAGGAAATTCTCACGGACCCATCTTACTGCCAGCAAATAGTCACCTTGACGCAACCACATATTGGCGTTGTTGGCACAAACAGTGAAGATGAAGAATCATCAAAGATCAATGTTGCTGGATTGGTGATTCGCGATCTACCCCTGCACATGAGTAGCTGGCGTGCAGAGCAGCCGCTGGATGCTTACCTGAAAGAACAAAACATCGTCGCAATAGCCGATATAGATACCCGGCGATTGACGAGGATACTACGGCACAAAGGCGCGCAAAATGGCTGTATAGTTGGCGGTCAGAATATCGACGAAACAGAGGCATTAAAGCGGGCCCGTGAATTTCCCGGCCTGAAGGGAATGGATTTAGCTAAAGTGGTGAGCACGAAAGAAAAATATGACTGGCATCAGGGAATCTGGACGCTCCAGGATGGATTGCCGGACGCCGCACAAGTTGGCAAAAAAGAGTGGCATGTTGTCGCTTACGATTTTGGTGTAAAGCGCAACATTCTCAGAATTCTCTCGCAACTTGGGTGTCGGCTCAGCATCGTACCGGCCAACACGCCTGCTAGTGAGGTGCTAAAGGAAAATCCCGATGGGGTGTTTCTGTCCAATGGCCCCGGCGATCCCGATCCTTGCGATTATGCCATCGCTGCCATACAGGAATTGTTGCGTGAAAAAATACCAACCTTCGGCATTTGCCTGGGACATCAACTCCTGGCACTGGCGATGGGCGCCAGGACCGTGAAGATGAAGTGTGGACATCATGGTGCCAATCATCCGGTACAGGACTTGCTTTCGCGTCAGGTCATGATAACCAGTCAGAATCACGGATTCGCAGTAGACGAAGGTAGTTTGCCGGAGAACGTCCGGGAAACACATCGCTCTCTATTTGACGGCACTTTGCAGGGTCTCCACCATACTGAACTACCTGCATTCGGTTTCCAGGGTCATCCGGAGGCGAGTCCCGGGCCGCATGATGTGCTGCCCTTATTTGAACATTTCATTGAATTGATGGAAAGCAACAGAGCATTGAAACAGACGACATTATGATGGCCTACGCACACACTTTTGATTTTTCTGATGCGTTCTCACCGATGGAAAGGATTCATGCCTAAAAGGACGGATATAAAAAGCGTTCTCATCATTGGTGCGGGCCCCATCGTTATTGGTCAGGCTTGTGAATTTGATTATTCAGGTGCGCAGGCCTGTAAGGCACTACGTGAAGAAGGTTACCGTGTGATCCTGGTGAATTCTAATCCAGCGACGATCATGACTGATCCTGATATGGCCGATGCAACCTATATTGAACCGGTGAACTGGCAAACCGTCGCCCGTATTATAGAAAAAGAAAGGCCAGATGCCTTGCTGCCAACCATGGGTGGACAAACCGCGCTGAATTGCGCACTGGATCTTGCGCGAGAAAAAGTACTGGAGAAATATAAAGTAGAACTTATTGGTGCCTCTAGAGAGGCCATAGACAAAGCCGAAGATCGTGAGAAATTCCGTGATGCCATGCAAAAGATTGGCTTGTCCATGCCGCGATCTGGCATCGCCCGTAATATGGAACAGGCGCACGCGGTGGCAGCAGAGATTGGCTTCCCGATCATTATTCGTCCGTCCTTTACTCTGGGAGGTACGGGTGGTGGTATAGCCTATAACCGCGAAGAGTTTGTTGAACTCTGTAGTGGTGGTATCGATGCCTCGCCCACTCATGAAGTTCTGATTGAACAGTCTGTCCTGGGATGGAAAGAATATGAAATGGAAGTGGTCCGGGACTGTAAGGACAACTGTATTATTATTTGTTCGATTGAAAACATCGATCCCATGGGTGTGCATACCGGCGATTCCATCACTATTGCGCCGGCGCTGACATTAACTGATAAGGAATATCAGATCATGCGAAATGCATCGATTGCCGTTTTACGCGAGATAGGTGTTGATACGGGTGGGTCTAATGTCCAGTTCGCTGTTAATCCTGAAAATGGCGATCTGATCATTATCGAAATGAACCCGAGAGTGTCGCGTTCGTCAGCACTGGCATCGAAAGCAACGGGCTTTCCCATTGCGCGAGTTGCAGCAAAACTGGCGATTGGCTACACCCTGGACGAGTTGAAAAATGAAATTACAGGAGGCGCAACACCCGCGTCATTTGAACCCACCATTGACTATATCGTCACGAAAATCCCACGATTCACTTTTGAAAAATTTCCGAGGGCTGATGATCGACTGACGACACAAATGAAATCAGTGGGTGAAGTGATGGCTATCGGACGTACCTTTCAGGAATCCTTACAAAAAGCCCTGCGAGGATTGGAAACCGGTATCGATGGTCTGAATGAGAAAATAACATCAATGGAAGATGATGATGTTCTCATGACGATAAAAAGCGAACTGCGTGTCCCGAGAGGTGAGCGCCTCTTGTATGTGGGAGATGCCTTCAGGCATGGAATGCAAGTTGAAGAAGTTCATAAATACAGTCGTATCGATCCCTGGTTTTTGGCGCAGATAAAGGATCTGATTGATGAAGAAATGGCGCTAAGCAAGTCAGGTCTGGACGCATTAAACGCGGAGAAATTATACGCCTTGAAACGAAAAGGTTTCTCCGACAGGCGATTGGCTTATCTGACGAACACAACAGAGCAGGTGATCCGCGAGCGTCGTTACGAAAATAATATTCGCCCGGTATTTAAACGAGTCGATTCCGTAGCAGCCGAGTTTGAGGCAACAACTGCCTACATGTATTCGTGCTATGAACAGGAATGTGAATCTCTGCCCACCGACAGGGAAAAAATAATGATTCTCGGCGGTGGCCCAAATCGCATTGGTCAGGGAATTGAATTTGACTATTGTTGCGTTCAGGCAGCATTAGCTCTGCGCGAGGCTGGTTACGAAACCATTATGGTGAACTGTAATCCGGAGACAGTATCAACAGATTACGATACCTCGGATCGACTTTATTTCGAACCCTTGACGCTCGAAGATGTGCTGGAGATTATCGCAATAGAAAAACCCCTGGGCGTGATAGTGCAATACGGCGGGCAAACACCATTGAAGTTGGCACGGGATCTGGAAGCGGCAGGTGCACCCATTATCGGTACTTCGCCAGATTCTATTGATCTCGCCGAAGATCGAGAGCGTTTTCAGAAATTGTTACAGGATCTGGGTTTAAAACAACCACCCAATCGTACGGCGAGAGAAGAGGAAGAGGCGGTAAAACTTGCTGATGAAATTGGCTATCCTCTGGTTGTCCGCCCCTCTTATGTTCTGGGTGGTCGCGGGATGGAAATTGTCTATGGCGAATCGGATCTTCGTAACTATATGAAAGAGGCCATCTCTGTATCCAATGATTCCCCCGTGTTACTCGATCGCTTTTTAAACAACGCCATTGAAGTGGACGTAGATGCAATTTCTGATGGCGAGGACGTCATGATAGGTGGCATCATGGAACATATTGAACAAGCCGGTGTCCACTCTGGGGATTCGGCGTGTTCTCTGCCACCTTATAGTTTGAGTGCCGCCGTGCAGGAGGAGCTTGCAGAGCAGGTACGTAAGATGGCAAAAGGATTGAAAGTTATCGGCTTGATGAATACTCAGTTTGCTATTCAGGATGACGATATATATGTTCTAGAGGTAAATCCACGTGCGTCCCGTACGGTGCCTTTCGTATCCAAGGCGACGGGTATGCCTTTGGCCCGTATTGCAGCCTTGACCATGATTGGAAAAACATTGGCACAGCAGAATGTAAAACAGGCTGACAAACCTTTGTACTATTCGGTTAAAGAATCGGTATTTCCTTTTATCAAATTTCCAGGTGTGGATTCCTTACTTGGACCGGAGATGAAATCTACGGGTGAAGTGATGGGTATTGGTGAAAGCTTTGTAGAGGCCTTTAGTAAAGCCACACTTGCAGCAGGGGAAATAATTCCTCGGGGTGGTTTGGCATTTATCAGTGTGCGCGATGTAGACAAAGCAGAAGCGGTGCACTTGGCCAAACAATTGCACGACCTTGGCTTTAGTTTATGTGCCACGCATGGCACAGCGAAAGCGTTTCTTGATGCCGGGCTGGATTGCGTAGGGGTAAACAAAGTGAGGGAAGGTCAGCCGCATGTTGTCGATATGTTAAAAAACGATGAGATAAGTTTAATTATCAATACGACTGAAGGTAAACGTACAATTGCCGATTCATATTCAATCAGACGCACGGCCTTACAACACAAGGTGTTTTATATGACGACCATTGCAGCGGCGAGGGTGACTGTTGATACATTACAGGGCCCGGTTTCAGATAAAGTTAATTGCTTGCAACAATTGCATCGAGGAGTAAGCACATGAGTAAATCACCAATGACAGCAAAAGGCGCAGAACGTTTGCGCGAACAGCTAAGCCGATTAAAATCGGTGGATCGACCACGAATTATTGAAGCAATAGCCGAAGCCCGTGCACATGGCGATCTTAGTGAGAATGCCGAATACCATGCGGCACGCGAGCAGCAGAGTTTTGCGGAAGGTCGCATTAACGCTATTGAGACAGCGCTCGCTGATGCGCAGATTATTGATATCACGACAATTGATGCCCGTGGCAAGGTTGTCTTTGGCGCAACGGTAGGTCTATTGAATCTGGAAAATGATACTAAAGTAAGCTACCAGATTGTAGGCGAAGAAGAAGCGGATATAGAACAAGATTTAATCTCCATTACCTCGCCAATTGCAAGAGCACTTATCGGTCGAGAGGAGGGTGACGTTATCGGCGTCGATGCGCCTGGTGGTGTTAAGGAGTACGAAGTGCTGGATGTGAAATACATTTAGTGTCTTTTCGGGTTATTTCATTGCGCTAATACATCAGCGAATGAGTCCGGGTCTTCTCTGGAATGGCTAAAAGCAACAAAACTTGGCTTCAAAGGCAAGAAAAAGATATCTACGTGAAACAGGCGCGCGGATCTCATTATCGTTCCAGGGCTGCATTTAAACTTTCCGAGATTGACAAAAAAGACAAACTTTTTCACAAAGGGCAAACGGTTGTCGATATTGGTGCCAGCCCAGGTAGTTGGTCCCAATACGTTAGCGAACAGCTAGGATCTCAAGGAAGGATTGTTGCCGTCGATATACTTCCGATGAAAGCCGTTGATAATGTGAACTTTATAGAAGGTGATTTCACTGATATCGAAGTAGTTCAGACCTGTATAAGGGCGTTATCCGGAAGCAAAGCTGACCTTGTAATATCTGATATTGCCCCCAATCTAAGTGGGGTAAGAATCAACGATCAGGCCCGCAGTATTAATCTGGCCGAATTAGTGTTGGCTTTTGCTGATGAAGTACTAGTGGACGGTGGTGACATTCTAGTGAAGTTGTTTCATGGCGAAGGCACAGAGCAATACAAAAAAGAATTAAAAGAGAGATTTCAAAGAGTTATAGTAAGAAAACCGCAGGCATCTCGGACCAGTTCCCGAGAATTTTATATTTTGGCCAGAGGCTTTCAGGTCTAGTTGAAGGTGATTGTGCCTAAAACCACAAACTTGCAGGCGATTTAAGGGAAACTGCTTGCTACAATTAACTTATAACCCCTTCGTAGTTTTATGTAAGTGAGGAATCGCATTTGAACGACATGGCAAAAAACATGCTGCTCTGGATCATCATCGCCGTTGTATTGATGATGGTGTTCCGTAATTTTGGTGTACAGACCTATAATGGAAAGGTGGAATACTCCCAGTTCCTGTCTGATGTGAAAACAGGCAAGGTGGAGTCGGTGATATTTGACGGGAGTACCTTAACCGGAAAATATTCGGGTGGTGAGAGTTTCATCACCTACAGTCCGGAAACTGACAATACCGCGGTGATTGGCATCCTGGATGAAAACCGGGTCAAATTCGGTAGCATCGAACCTAACAAGAATTCCTTCTGGGCACATGCCCTTATCTCCTGGTTCCCCATCTTGCTACTGCTGGGTATCTGGATCTATTTTATGCGTCAGATGCAAGGTGGTGGCGGTGGTCGCGGTGCGATGTCATTTGGAAAAAGTCGAGCACGCCTAATCGGTGAAGATCAAATCAAGATCACCTTTAGTGATGTCGCCGGTGTTGAAGAAGCAAAAGAAGAAGTAGGCGAGTTGGTTGAGTTTTTACGTGACCCGGGCAAATTTCAGAAACTCGGCGGCAAGATACCTTCTGGTGTATTGATGGTGGGTTCCCCCGGCACCGGCAAAACACTCCTGGCAAAAGCGATTGCAGGCGAAGCTAAAGTACCGTTTTTTACTATCTCTGGATCAGACTTTGTCGAAATGTTCGTCGGTGTCGGCGCTTCTCGTGTTAGGGATATGTTTGAACAAGCGAAGAAACAAGCGCCCTGCATTATCTTCATTGACGAAATTGACGCAGTGGGTCGCCATCGTGGCGCCGGCCTTGGTGGTGGGCACGACGAACGTGAACAAACGTTGAATCAGTTACTGGTGGAAATGGATGGTTTTGAAGGTAACGAGGGCGTTATTGTTATTGCTGCCACCAACAGGCCCGACGTGCTGGATCCTGCGCTTTTGAGACCCGGGCGATTTGATCGCCAGGTTGTGGTTCCCCTACCCGATATCCGCGGTCGCGAGCAGATCTTGAAAGTACACATGCGAAAAGTTGCTGTCGATGACGATATTAAACCAAATATTATTGCGCGTGGGACACCGGGGTTTTCAGGGGCAGATTTGGCAAACTTAATCAATGAAGCTGCCCTGTTCGCTGCGCGAGGTAACAAAAAGCTGGTAGAGATGGAAGATTTTGAGCGGGCAAAAGATAAAATCATGATGGGCGCAGAACGACGTTCTATGGTCATGAGTGAAGACGAGAAAAAGCTGACGGCTTACCACGAAGCAGGGCACGCCATCGTTGGACGTTCTTTGCCTGGGCATGATCCCGTTTACAAGGTGAGCATCATCCCTCGAGGTCGTGCTCTTGGTGTGACAATGTTCCTTCCGTTAGAAGATCGTTTGAGTTATAGCAAGAGTTTTCTTCTAAGCCAGTTGTGTAGTTTGTATGGCGGCCGTATTGCGGAAGAATTGATCTTTGGTAAAGATGCCGTCACCACCGGTGCCAGTAACGACATTGAGAGGGCTACTTCACTTGCACGAAATATGGTCACCAAGTGGGGTCTTTCTGAAAAATTAGGCCCATTAACTTACAGTGAAGATGATGGTGAAGTTTTTCTCGGACATTCCGTGTCAAAACATAAGGCGGTATCAGATGAGACCGCTAAAGCGATCGATGGGGAAATACGCAAGATACTTGATGAGAGTTACCTACGTTCAGAGAACATCCTTAAAGATAATATAGAAAAGTTGCATCTAATGGCTGACGCCTTGATGAAATATGAAACAATCGACTCCGATCAAATTACTGACATCATGGAGGGTAAAGTGCCTCGTCCACCGTCTGGTTGGGATGATGATAGCGATGATAAGTCAGGTCGTCATCAGCAGGTACCCGCTGAGGACGAAACCATAAGAAAAGAAGACGGTGATACCGGGAAAGAACCTCCGGTAAGTGGTACTAAACCAGCCTGAAGCAGAATTAATGTTTGTACGTTTTTGTAAATGCTTTGTTGTCTGGTTTTAGCAACCCTATCCATTCAATATATAAAGGGCTATTCCAATTTCTACCAAAAAGAAAAAGTATTTTGGCACCGATGGGATCCGCGGCGAGGTTGGGACGCATCCCATAACACCTGAGTTTGTTATGCGACTGGGCTGGGCTGCCGGTCGAGTGCTGGCCAAAGAGGGAAAGGGGCCCGTCATTATTGGGAAAGATACACGCATATCTGGCTATATGTTTGAATCTGCACTGGAGGCAGGTCTGTCAGCTGCCGGTGTAGATGTTCGTCTAATCGGGCCTATGCCTACACCCGGCATTGCCTTTCTAACACAAAATACACGAGCTCAGGCGGGCATAGTTATCAGTGCATCTCATAATCCTTTTCAGGATAACGGCATCAAATTTTTTTGTGCCGACGGGAAAAAGTTATCTGACGCTGTGGAGTTTGCGATTGAGGTAGAACTTGATAAACACATGGAAGTTGTTAGTTCCCATAAGCTGGGTAAGGCCAAACGTATTGAAGATGCTCCAAGACGCTACATCGAATATTGCAAAAGCAGGGTTGCCGCAGATCTAAAGTTTAACGCCCTACGCATTGTTGTCGATTGTGCGCATGGTGCGACCTATCATATTGCCCCTCATGTGTTTGAAGAGCTTGGCGCGGAAGTTGTTAGCATTGGAGTGAGTCCGGATGGGCTTAACATCAATAAGGATTATGGTGCTACCTCACCCGACAACCTGGCGCAGGCAGTGTCGGATAATCAGGCTGATCTCGGGATTGCTCTGGATGGCGATGGTGACAGATTAATTATGATCGATAACAAAGGTGAGGTGGTAGATGGAGATGAGGCACTTTATATCATCGCATCAACCAAAGTGGACACCTTAAACGGTGCAGTTGTCGGCACGCAGATGAGTAATCTCGGTCTGCAGCATGCTATTGAAAGTCTTGATATGAATTTCCTTCGCTCGGCGGTAGGTGATCGATATGTGATGGAACTTCTGGAAGAACGCGGACTGAAATTGGGAGGTGAGTCTTCCGGACATATAATTAATTTGAATCTCGCATCGACCGGTGATGGTACGATTTCTGCTTTACAGGTTCTGGAGTCAATGGTTAAGAGCAATAAATCCTTGCATGAACTGAAGAATGGGATGAAAAAATATCCGCAGAAATTGGTGAATGTCAAACTTCAGAGGAAGGTCAGCTTGAATGAATTCCCCGCTATTGATGAAGCTGTAAAGGAAGTGGAAAATGAACTTGGTGAGAGGGGCAGGGTATTGCTGCGTCCTTCCGGCACAGAACCTCTGGTAAGAGTGATGGTGGAAGGGGAAGATGATATACAAGTACATAACCTGGCTCACAGTCTCGCGGAGCGTGTTCAAGAGGTGCTAAGCCAGGCATAGACGGATTCGCAGTAATGACATTTTCTTCCTTGAATTGTGTTTGTGAATCATTAGAATAGCGGCTCTTTTTACAGTCTCTTACGTGATGGTCGATGGACACACGAGCTAAACAGATAATTTCCTTAGAAAGAAGTTATTCACTCCTGTTCCGGCGCCGCTTTTGGTGCGAATCCTCCTGTTGTTTGCCCTGTAACTGACGGCGCTGAATCAATCTGATTTTTGTCGCTGTTTGTTGTGTAAGCCGATGTTGAGCGCTATTGAACTAACCCCATAAGGTAAATTATTAATGGAAAAAAGCATTCTTATTGCAGATAAAATTGCCCAGGCAGGTATTGATTTCTTAAAAGAACAACCTGGTTTTCAGGTGGACCACATTAACGGTCTTGATGAAGCGGGTTTGTGCGACATAATCGATAAATATCATGCGGTGCTTGTACGTAGCGCAGTTACCATCACCAAGGCAGTGATTGATGCAGCGACAAATCTTCAGGTCATTGGCCGGGCCGGTATTGGTGTGGATAACATTGACGTCGCAAGAGCAACAGAGCGTGGTATCGCTGTTTTAAACACACCTAACGCGAATGCCATCACAACGGCAGAGTTAACCATTGCTCATATCATGTCCTTAAGTCGTAGCCTGCCACAGGCAGATCGTTCGGTTAAAGCCGGTTTGTGGGAACGGTCGAAATTTATGGGCGCTGAGTTAGCGAATAAGCGACTGGGTATATTCGGTTACGGTAACATTGGAAGAATAGTGGCATCACGGGCGAAAGGTCTGGGAATGCAAGTCTCCGCTTATGATCCCTTTGTTAATGAAGAAGTGTTTACGGCAGATGGTGTTAACTGCATGGAACTGGATGAATTGATCAAAGTATCCGATTACTTCACATTTCATTGTCCGGTGAACGACAAGACACGCGGTGTCTTAAATGCAGAACGCATACAGTCCATGAAAAAAGGTGCAAGAGTCATTAATTGCGCCAGAGGTGGATTACTGGATGAACAGGCTTTATACGAAGCCTTGAAAAGTGGACACCTCGCCGGTGCCGCATTAGACGTCTTCGAAAGCGAGCCACCGACGAATTCTCCTTTACTGGAATTGGATAATATTGTGATGACCCCGCATCTAGGTGCATCCACCAACGAGGCTCAAAACACCGCTGGTGCAGAGATTGCCCAGCAAGTGGCCGTGTATTTACAAACAGGTGAACCGATCAATGCGATAAACCTGCCGCCAGTATCGGCTGCCGAGCTCATCAAGATTGGCCCGTACATGATTCTGGCTCAACGTCTGGGCAACTTAATTGGCCCCATGATTCGCGGACCTGTGAAAAATCTTGAGATCGCATTGTGTGGAGATGCAGCGAAAAGAGATGTCCATACGATTAGTACTGAAGGCCTGGTAGGTTTTCTCAGTTCCCATATGTCGGTACCAGTGAATCGGGTAAATGCGGGACATATAGCTAAACAGCAGGGAATCCTGGTTTCAGAAACCACATGCACGGAACATCCTGATTATCACGCCACAATCAGGATCTCCGCCAGTCACGGTGATGATTTAACAACGGTTGAAGGTACTTTGTTTGACCATCGACATCCCCGTCTGGTTCGCTTGAACGATTACGAGATCGAAGCCGCACTCAATGGTCATCTTTTGATAACGCGTCACAAGGATCAGCCAGGTGTTATTGCGGCGATAAGCAGCGTAATGGCCGAGCACCAGATTAATATTTCCCGCATGCAATTAGGCATAGTTAGCGGCGGTAAAAAGGCAGTTGCGGTGATTGAAGTCTCTCAGCCCCTGGATAATGAGCAAATGCGAAAGATCGAAGCGATAGAGGCAATTACAAAAGTGATGCAAGTGACTCTTTAAGGCGGGCTTGCAATGAAAATAAGAGCATTTAGAGGTCTACGCCCTGTTAAAGAGGCGGTGGAAAAAGTGGCTTCCCGGCCTTATGACGTACTCGACAGCGCGGAGGCCAGAGCGGAAGTTGAGGGCAATCCTTTATCGTTCTTGAATGTGGTCAAACCAGAAATAACGCTGCCAATTGATGTTGATCACTATTCTATGGAGGTCTACGAAGCAGGCAAACAAAATTTTCAGGCGATGCTGGAGAAGGGTACGTTTTTTCAGGATGATAGCGACTGTCTGTATATTTATGAGTTGATAATGAATGCTCATTCCCAAACTGGCATAGTCGCTTGCGCGTCGGTTGAGGATTATATGAATGGCAGAATTAAAAAACATGAATTAACACGCCCTGATAAGGAAAATGATCGGAAGCAACATGTGCGAGTCTCAATGATGAATGCTGAGCCTGTGTTTTTCGCTTATAAGGAAGTAGTAGAACTTAACCTTATCGTTGAAAAGATAAAGCAAGGCGAGGCGGAATACACTTTCACGGCTGATGATGGAATCGGACATAAATTATGGCAGGTTGATGACGAGAAGACGATAAAAAATATTATTGCCGAATTCGAAAAAATGCCTGCCACCTACGTGGCGGATGGACATCATCGTACTGCGGCAGCGGCATTGGTCGGTAATGAACTAAAAAAAGAAAACCCGAATCACAGCGGCGATGAAGAATATAATTATTTTTTGGCGGTGCATTTCCCCGATCATCAACTTAATATTTTTGACTACAACCGAGTAGTAAAAGATCTGAACGGGCTTGATGCCAAGGCCTTTCTGCAAGCGGTATCTGCTTCCTTCGGCGTGGAAAAAACAGGTGAGCAAGCCTATAAGCCAAAACAGTTACATGAAATTGGAATGTATCTGCAGGGACAATGGTACGCTCTGACAGCGAAGGAGGACAGCTATGATAACAACGACCCTATCGCTGTGCTGGATGTTACGATACTCTCAAATAAAATCCTTGAACCGCTATTGAATATCCATGATTTACGCACTGACAAACGTATTGAGTTTGTGGGCGGCATACGTGGCCTGGAAGAACTGGAAAGACGAGTTGATAGTGGCGAGATGGCCGTGGCTTTCGCCATGTATCCGGTTTCCATGAAACAGTTAATGGTTATTGCAGATGGTGACTTGATCATGCCACCAAAAGTGACATGGTTTGAACCGAAATTAAGAAGCGGTTTGGTTGTACATAGTTTAGAAGACTAAGACCGCAGCTCTTTCAGAGCGCTAACGTGACTATGAAAATAGTGACTTATACTCCTCATCCTTAAAGCCCACATAAATTTTATTTTTTACCGATAACACCGGGCGCTTAATTATGGTTGGGTTCTCAAGCATGATTTTTATCGCTTTGGTTTTACTGATGTCTTCTTTAAGATCGTTTGGCAAGTTCCGCCAGGTTGTGCCTCTGGTATTCAGCAAGGTTTCCCACTCGACTTGCTTTAACCAGCTATCGATTAATTTTCTGTCAATACCCTCACTGCGAAAATCATGAAACTGGTAGTCAACACCATTGCCATCCAGCCACTTTTTTGCTTTCTTAATCGTATCGCAATTTTTGATGCCATAGAGCGTCGAGAGCATGCTTAGATGTCTCGTAACAGCTCATTTATGCCAACTTTACCGCGGGTTTTCTCGTCAACTTGTTTGACGATAACAGCGCAATAGAGACTGTAACTACCATCTGCTGAAGGGAGATTGCCGGAGACGACGACAGAACCCGGGGGGACATAACCATAACTTGTCTCGCCGGTTTCACGATTAAATATTTTGGTGCTTTGACCGATGTAGACACCCATGGAAATTACCGAGCCTTCACCAACGATGACACCTTCGACGACTTCTGAACGAGCACCGATGAAACAATTATCTTCGATGATAGTGGGGTTAGCCTGCAAAGGTTCAAGTACGCCGCCGATACCAACGCCACCGGATAAATGTACGTTCTTGCCTATCTGCGCACAGGAGCCCACAGTCGCCCAGGTATCGACCATCGTACCGCTATCGACATAGGCGCCGATATTAACGTAGCTGGGCATCAGCACTACATTTTCACCTATGAACGCCCCGTATCTCGCTACCGCTGGCGGCACCACGCGGGCACCGATATCGATAAAATTGCTTTTGGTATAACCATCAAACTTGGTTGGCACTTTGTCATAGTAATTGCTGTAACTGCCCTGGATGACACGATTATTGTTAAGGGTGAAGTAGAGCAACACCGCTTTTTTAAGCCATTGGTTAACTACCCATTCGCCGTCTTTCTTTTCAGACACACGATAGTTGCCATTGTCCAGACCGGCAATGACTTCATTGACACTGTCTTTTATTTCCTGGCTGGCCGTTCCGGCACTAAGTTCGCCGCGATTTTCGAAATGTTCATTAATGATTTGTTCTAGATTGCTCATTGTTGGTTACCTGCGTTTTTATAATTCATTGATGTAAGTACTAATGCGATTGGCAGCTTCCTCACATTCTTCCAGGGACGCGACCAGAGCGATTCGAATTCTGTTTTCCCCGGGATTCACTCCATTGACTTCACGAGAAAGATAGCGACCAGGCAGCACCGTTACATTTTGCTGTTGAAAAAGACCGCGTGCGAATTCGATATCTGACTGCGGTGTTTCGGCCCAAAGATAAAACGTTGCTGCGGGTAAGCGCACATTCATTACCGGCCGCAGTATATCAATTACCTTAAGGAATTTTTCCCGATATAAACGCCGGTTTTCGCGAACATGACCCTCGTCCTTCCAGGCGACAATACTTGCCTGTTGCGTATAGGGTGCCATAGCCGAGCCATGATAGGTACGATATTTAAAGAATCTTGAGATTAGTTCGGCATCGCCGGCAACAAAACCGGAGCGCATGCCGGGTACATTTGAGCGTTTTGACAGACTATGAAATACCATACATCGTTTAAAGTCATCGCGGCCAAGCATGCTTGCCGCTTCCAGCAGGCCAAGCGGCGCATGAGCCTCATCGAGGTATATTTCGGAATAACATTCATCCGAGGCGATGACAAAATCATATTTATCTGCCAACTCCAGGAGTCGCTTAATTGTGTCCAATCTTGCCACATTGCCAGTCGGATTATTCGGAGAGCACATATAGAGTAGTTGACAGCGCTGCCAGATTGACTCAGGCACGGCGTCATAATCCGTTTCAAAATCGTCAGCGGCCACTGAGTTGACGTACCACGGTGTGGCGCCAGCAAGTAAGGCTGCGCCTTCGTATATCTGGTAAAACGGATTGCTGGTGACCACTACTGGACCTTCACCATCTCTATTGATGTGACATTGAGCAAAGGCAAACAGTGCTTCGCGGGTGCCGTTGACGGGCAAAACATGTTGACCCGCATCGATGCTTGTCACCGCTAATGAAAATCGATGGCTTAACCATGTTGCAATTGCTTCACGTAATTCAATATCACCCCGGGTCTTGGGATAATTCGCCGCGAGCTTCAGGTTATCTCTGAGGGAATCTAAAATGAATGGCGGTGTTGGATGTTTTGGTTCGCCAACAGAGAGATTGATAGCCGATTTCTCTCCCGCCACATCAATGTTAGACACAAGCTCGGCCAATTTTTCGAATGGGTAAGGTTGGAGTTGTTCTATAGCCTTGTTCATTTAATCCTGTTTGTTATCGACGGGCGCGTAGTATAGGTTATTCGCTTGCCCTTCGTCATTGTGGTAATTCGTAGCACAAGCCAAAAATTCCTTGAGATGATGATGATATAGGCAGGACTTATGCTATTATTCGCGCCCTTTTAATTTTGTATCAAAGATATTTTCCAATGAGCAAAAAGATGAATATTGCAGTAGTCGGCGCCACAGGCGCGGTAGGGGGGACCATGCTTTCCATCCTGGAACAGCGCGATTTTCCAGTTAACGACATTCATGCGGTAGCGAGTAGTCGTTCTGCCGGGAAGACTATTGGATTTCGCGGGGAAGAACTTGTTGTTCAGGATCTGCAGAACTTTGATTTCAAGGGCGTGGATATTGCACTGTTTTCACCTGGGGCCTCTGTCTCTGACATCTTTGCACCTCTGGCCGCAGAGGCGGGGTGTGTGGTGGTCGATAACACCTCGCGCTTTCGATATGAAACCGATATTCCACTGGTAGTGCCAGAGGTTAATCCTCACGCCGTAGCCCAATATGAAAATCGCGGCATTATTGCCAATCCAAATTGTTCGACTATCCAGATGCTGGTGGCGCTCAAGCCAATTCATGATGCGGTGGGGATTACACGCATCAATGTCTGCACCTATCAGGCTGTCTCCGGCACCGGCCAGAAAGGCATAGATGAATTACAGAAACAGACTGCCGATCTACTAAATATGCGACCTATCGTTAGCTCGGTTTATCCTAAGCAGATTGCCTTTAATGCCTTGCCACAAATTGATGTGTTTCAGGACAATGGCTACACGAAGGAAGAAATGAAAATGGTCTGGGAGACCAGAAAAATTCTGGAGGACGATTCGATTCTTGTGAATCCTACCTGCGTGCGAATTCCGGTATTCTATGGTCATTCCGAGGCCGTGCATGTGGAAACCCGAGAGAAAATTAGTGCTGAGGCCGTTCGAAAGTTGTATGACGGGCTATCAGGCGTGGTAGTCATCGATGAGCGGAAAGACGGTGCATATCCCACCGCGGTGACTGATGCGGCAGGAGAAGATCCGGTATATGTAGGACGAATTCGTGAAGATATCTCACACCCTAAGGGGATCAACATGTGGGTGGTGTCGGATAATGTCAGAAAAGGGGCTGCATTAAATAGTGTTCAAATA
This sequence comes from Planctomycetota bacterium, assembly GCA_047638675.1. Classification (GTDB taxonomy): domain Bacteria; phylum Pseudomonadota; class Gammaproteobacteria; order Eutrophobiales; family Eutrophobiaceae; genus WLWS01. Next base: position 23,996 of record JBLIML010000023.1, read on the forward strand.
GCCGAAATTTTGGTAAAACACTACTTGTAAGCTATAGTTAACGGGTTATTGTAAAGAACATTCGCAGGTTATACGGCCAATGTCGGGAGATTACACAAGAACTTTTGACATTGCTGTTGTGTGGGATATGGTGAAAACGGACAAAACTTAAGCTCAAATGTTCTGTCTTCTGATGATTAAGTAATTGTTTCATCAGAGATTTTTACACTAATAAGGCGAGTATAAGAATGAGAGTGAAGCTATCGATAGTATTGGCATTTGCCACATTTTTGTCATTTACCTCCCAAATTGCGGCACTGGCGTTGTCAGAAATTGAGTTGCAGTCTCATCTGAACCAGCCTTTGTTGGCACGGATCAAGCTGCTGGATGTGCCAACAGGGGAGCTGAATGACCTGAACATTAGTGTGAGCGAGATTATAGACACGGTGGCAGGTGGTGGACACACGAGTTTACGCTATGAGGTAGTGACAGAAGGGTCAATTTCCTACCTCAGGATAAGCAGTAGGAATGTTGTCAGAGAACCAATATTGAGCTTTGTAGTGGAGCTGAACTGGTCTACAGGCCATTTACTACGCAATTATGCGCTAATCATTGACCCACAGTAGATATACCAGGGGAAACATAAAACGAATGAAACGGAAACTCTTATTGGTACTGGCGCTTATCGCACTACCGGGGTTTGCTAATGCGCTTGGCCTAGGCAAGCTGCAATTGAATTCCGCATTAAATCAACCCTTTAACGCGCGCATTGAATTATTGTCTGCGAGCGCAGGCGATCTCGATAGTCTCAAAGTTGGCCTCGCCGATACCGAAGCCTTCCGACGAGCGAAGATTGATCGGCCATTTGTGCTTGGTAAACTAAGATTCGTAGTGAAAGAAATTGAAAATGGACCGGATTACATCGAGATAACCAGCCGTGATGGCATACGGGAACCATTCTTAAATTTCCTGCTGGAAGCAAACTGGTCCACGGGTCGGATGTATCGTGAATACACTGTGTTACTGGATCCACCTCTCTACGATCCCAGTGCCTCACGTTCGATGTCAAGCCAAAGCACATCTGCTTCTTCGTCCAACAGCTATATAAGCGACGACGCTGAAGTCAAATCAGAGCAATCCTTTTCCCCAGGCACAAGCTTCAGCGGAAGTGAATATGGGCCAACTAGTGATTCCGATACGCTCTGGTCGATAGCGACGCAGGTTCGACCAGATAATTCCGTCAGCGTACAACAGATGATGATGGCGCTGTTGCGTACTAATCCTGAGGCCTTTAATAACAGTAATATAAACGGCTTGAAACGGGGTCAGGTATTAAACATACCTGAACGTGACGACATAGATACTTTGTCAGTGCAAGAAGCCATTGCTGAAGTCGGTCGACAAAATTCGAGTTGGCAAGACGGCCGCAGTATGAGCTCTGATGCAGTGAGTGATCGGCCTGTGAGTGTCAACTCCAATGATGCCTCGGCTGACGATGGTGATAGCCTATCGACAGTAGCGATGATTGAGGATGATGAGTCTGAATTGAGACTGGTTGCAGCCTCCTCCGATGGTGCTGGTCTAGGACAGGGTGGTGGTGATAGCAGTAATGACCGGAGTGTTGATCTGTCTCTGGCGAATGAACAGATAGAAGTTGTGTCACAGGAAAATGCGGAATTAAAAGATCGCATGCGTGAAGCAGAAACGATAATCGACGATCTAAAACGTTTGATTAGCTTGAAGGACGATGAATTGGCTGCACTTCAGCAACAAATGGCGGGCGGTGGCGTTGTTGAGCCGGTCGAGGAAATGGAAGCCGCGATTGATACAGAAGGAGATCCAGTTTTCGTCGAAGAGCCCACAGATCTGATCGAAGATGCTGAGGAATATGCGGTCGAAGATCCAGTTGACGAACCTGAGGAAGATCTTCTTGTAGAAGACCAGGAAGAAGAGCCTGCTGTCGAAGATCCGCAATCATCAGTGTCGGTGGTTACCGAAACGCCTGCACCTGCGAGCATGTTGGATAAAGCCCTCGGTTTCATCATGGGTAACTTGACGATGATCGCCGGCGCATTGGGTGGACTCATCCTTGCAATCATAGCCTTACTGTTTATTTCACGTCGTAAGCAAAATTCGGAGAGCGAGTCTGTTGCCTTAGCCAGCACAGAGTTTCCTGATTTCGATGATTCTGAAGCTTCAGTGGCAAAGGCAGACGAAGAATCAGCAGAGATGGAGGCGACAGCTGCTGGGTCTGAAGACGAGACGGTACTGCCCGTGGAGGGGAGTAATGAGCAAGAGGGAGTTGAATCCGCAGCATCGCCGGAGCCACAGGAAGTTGTCGCAGCACCAGAACCAGATGAACCCGAGGAAGATCTCCTCGGTGAAGTGAATGTCTTCCTTGCCTACGAACATTTTGATCAGGCTGAAGAGTTTGTACGTGAGGCAATTGCGGGTAGCCCGGATAACCTGGACTTTCACGCCAAACTGTTGGAAGTCTTTTATGCTGCCAGTGACAAGAAGAGTTACGAAGAGGCAGCTCAAGTTATGCATGACAAGGTCAATGGACAAGGGCCTCATTGGGAAATGACGCAAGCCATGTGGCAGGAAATGTCACCAAATCGAGCCTTGTTCGAAGAGGGTGCAGATGAACCAGAAACTGCTCCGGAAGCAGAGAGTACTGGTGGCATTATGGATATAACGGCAGAAGAATCAGATGCGGCCGGTGCTGGTGCCGATCTTGATTTTGATCTGGGAATGGGTGGGGAGATTGCAGCAGAGACATCCGCCGAGGCTGAATCAGAAGATATGTTGGATTTAACAGCCGAATCCGACGATGTAAGCGTACTGGATTTGACTGCGGCGGCAAACGTAGAGGATTTCTCTTCCGATGAAGATTTGCTTGATGTCACCGCAGCGGTGGGGCTGGAAACGGAAGAGAGTATTGGCGAAGCAGATTCAGAAACTGCAGACGATGAGCCGATACTGGATATTACCTCGGCTGGTGAACAGACGGCCGCCGGTGATGAAGATGTGCTCGATTTTTCACATGGAGGTGGCGAGGATTTACTGGATGTAACCGCAAACGCCAATCTCGAACCTGAGGGTCTTAATGAGGATTTGCTGGACGTGACTTCTGCCGTCGGGGCAGAAGCCGATGGAGAAGAATTACTCGAGATATCGACTGATGAGCCAGCAGAAGACGACAATTCTGTCGATTTTGATATTGGTGGAATCGATGAAACAGCTGATGAAGCCGAGACTGAGGCTGTGTCGGAAGAAACAAGTGATGATAATGCTCTGGATTTCGATATTGGCGGTATGGATATTGAGCCACCAGAAAGTGAGAGCGATGATAACACGGGATCAGGAGACGACAATGTCCTTGATTTTGATATGGGATCTTCCGATGAAGAAGTGGCGATAGAGCTTGATGCGGATGATGCCGAAGACGATGGTGGGATTGAGTTGGATCTTAGTCTTGGAGACGAGGATGTCTCTCTGGACATTGAAGAGGAATCGATAGAAGAAACCGCTGAAATTAGTATTGATGATCTGGAAGATAGTCTGGATTCAGGTTTAGAAATTGATCTTAGTATCGACGACGACATAGATTTCGGCGAGAGTCTTGATGTTGCCGATCTGAAGATGGATGATGGAGAGGACGATCTGGATCTGGAGATTGATCTGACACTAGATGATGAAGACGAAGAGGGTCAGGCTGAATCTCTGGATGCGGGGCTTGATATGGATTTCGATCTGGAAATACAAGAAGACAACGATGGCGTTCCTGAGATCGACATGGACGGCACGGTTGAGATGCCGAGCCTGGATGTAGAGGATATGGGTATCGAGATCGATGACGACGATGATGATGACGATGACGACGAACATACCGTATTTGTGCCTCGGGCCAGCGCGGCTAATGAACAGTCAACTGAAGATGAAATTGCAACGAAGCTGGATCTTGCAAAAGCCTATGTAGAACTTGGTGATAAAGATAGTGCCAAAGGCATACTTGATGAAGTGCTGGCCGATGGTAATGATGAGCAAAAACAAACAGCGCAGGATTTGATAAAACAACTCGATTAGTTATATGTAGCCGCGCCGTGTAGCACACTATATTTGTCTATTGATGCTGGCACGGCGAACGATTACCTCCCACCACTCAGGTCACATTTCTCTACCATGAAGATTGCTGCGGCTGTTGAATACTGCGGGAGTCATTTCCATGGATGGCAACGTTTAAAAAACGATAGAAGTGTTCAACAGTGCATTGAAGAAGCTTTATCAAAAGTTGCAAATCAAACAATAAATGTAAGCTGTGCCGGTCGAACTGATGCGGGAGTGCATGCGCGCTACCAGATAATTCATTTCGAGACAGATAGCCCTCGAAAGATGCATTCCTGGGTATTTGGTGCCAATGCAAACTTGCCATCTGATGTTAGTTTGTTATGGGCTAAACTTGTAGAGGATGACTTTCATGCCAGATTTCTGGCTACTGCTCGTACCTATACCTATGTCATTCTAAACCGGTCCGCGCGACCCGCACTTCATCACCCTTTGCTGACATGGGAGCGCCGTCCTTTGGACGTCTCGCTTATGTCCAGGGCCGCAGCGCATTTACTAGGCAAGCATGATTTCACCTCCTTTAGAGCACAAGCGTGTCAGTCGCAAAGTCCGGTTAGAGAAATATATGAACTGACGGTCGAACGACACGATAAATACGTGATGGTCAATGTTCGTGCTAATGCATTTCTCTATCATATGGTACGGAACATTGCCGGGGTGTTAATCGCTATAGGGTCGGGCAATAAGGAAGCCGATTGGGCTCGTCAAGTTCTGCAAGCGAAAGACAGGGCGAGGGCTGGCGTCACAGCGCCACCAACAGGGCTATATCTGGTGAATGTCGAGTATCCTGAGCGATTTGAACTCCCCCTTGCGGAGGTGTCGAGTTTTCCACTGCCCGGCTGATGTCTTATACCGCACTTGTATCGATTTTCGCTCTCGGTCAAGCCAATAAGCGACTTGAACAAAGATGACTTTACCTTCGTAGTTAACAGGTTCTTCCAGGTCTGTAGGGTCCTGGAGGATTAATACAGGCGCTGGAATCCAATGATGCTCTGGCTTATGCTTATCAGATTGCGGCTACGAAGGAAAAGACGCCGTCATTGTTGTTAAATTAACCGGTCGTGGCGACAGGACACGTATACGAGCGTTAAATTCGATAGTAAAGAAGTTAGGAGGAATGTGATATATGAATAACCGTGAGCGATTAATGAGCTTAATCAGTGAGAATAAGCTGGAAAGACGAGATGTTGCCGCCTTACTCAAAGTTAGACTGCCTGAGGTTGACCATTGGCTATTATCCAGTGAGGCAAAAAATCACACGGAAATGCCAGACATGGCCATCGAGCTGCTTGAATTGAAGATAGCGATGGCGAAATCCAGGGCTGGCGATGAAATCTGACCAGGGAAATGTATCGATCAGCCGTGAAAATGCGTTTTAGCGGGGCAATAATACAGATGGATTCATCTTCTTCCTGACATAGTACTGGTATCGAATTCAAGGGCTCTGCGGTAAACTTGTAAGTATTACTATGACCTCGAAAGGACAAAATGAGCTGGTTTAAAAAACTCCTGCCCTCCCGCATCAAGACCAACGCCTCTACGCGTCGCTCAGTTCCGGAAGGCGTGTGGTTAAAATGTCCGGTTTGTAGCGCCGTATTATATCGGGCAGAGTTAGGCCGCAATCTAGATGTTTGCCCCAAGTGCTCTCATCATTTGAGAATAAATGCTCGTAAGAGGCTCGGCCAATTCCTGGACCCCAAGTCCGGAGAAGAAATAGGTGCTCATATACTCCCCATCGACAAGTTCAAATTTCGAGACACTAAAAAATATAAAGACCGTCTGAGTCAGGCACAAAAAAAGACCGGCGAGACAGATGCATTGATTGCCATGCAGGGCAGTGTCCTTTCCTTACCAGTAGTCGCATGCGCTTTCGAGTTCGACTTCATGGGTGGTTCCATGGGGTCTGTAGTGGGGGAGCGCTTTTGTCTTGCTGTGGACGCGGCAATTGAACAAAGTGTTCCATTGATTTGCTTTACTGCAAGTGGTGGAGCGAGAATGCAGGAAGCCATCGTTTCTCTGATGCAAATGGCAAAGACGAGCGCGGCGCTGGGGATGCTTAGACGCAAGAAATTACCGTATATTTCAGTGTTAACCGATCCGACAACCGGTGGTGTATCTGCAAGTCTGGCAACTCTCGGGGATATTATTATTGCCGAGCCGAATGCACTAATTGGTTTTGCCGGGCCCAGGGTAATTGAACAAACTGTTCGTGAAACCCTGCCCGAAGGATTTCAACGAAGCGAGTTTCTGCTCGAACATGGTGATATCGATATGATCGTTGATAGGCGGAATATGCGAGATGAGATTGCTTCTTTGTTGGCGATACTCACGAATCAATCAATATCGCGTCGATCTTGACGATACTTTTGCGTCTAAACAGAGATAGTTAGAGTGGCAACTGTCAATACAACATTACTGGTCGACCATGTTGAAGTCGTTGGCGCCCCTCGTTTCCATACCCTTGAAGACTGGTTAAGCTGGCAGGAAGGATTACATTTTACTGCTATTGATTTAGGCCTGGACCGTGCTCGCCAGGTGGCGGAAAAGATGGGCCTGTTGAATCCTGACTTTACTGTAATAATTGTGGCCGGGACAAACGGCAAAGGCTCCAGCGTAACTATGCTGGATATGATCCTGCGCCGGTCAGGCTACAGGACAGGTAAATATACATCGCCACATTTACTTCGCTATAACGAACGGATCTGTATAGACGGATGCGAGGCGAGCGATGCCTTATTGAGTCAGGCCTTTGATCGTGTAGATAAGGCAAGGGGTGACATATCGTTGACCTATTTTGAGTTCGGTACATTGGCCGCGATCGAGGTCTTCCGACAGGTCGGTGTGCAGATTGCCATTCTGGAAGTCGGATTGGGAGGACGTTTGGACGCGGTAAATATACTGAATGCAGATGCAGCTTTGGTGACCAGCATCGATTTGGATCATGAAAATTGGCTTGGAAATGACAGAAATAGTATCGGCAGAGAAAAGGCAGGTATCTTTCGCACAGGTAAACCGGCGGTATGTTCAGATCCTGAGCCACCACAAAGTGTCACGCGATATGCGGCAGATATAGATGTCAAACTGGAATTGATGAATAAAGATTATAGTTACGAAGTGACGGGTGATGCGTGGAATTGGCGATCCGGTTCTTTACGATATCATGCTCTGGCCAAACCAAGCCTGAATAATGACTGTCAGATTCAAAATGCTGCTGGCGTGTTAATGTTATTAAAATTGATCTCAGAACGATATTCAATAACTTACGAAGCCGTAACGACGAGCATGCAGGACTTTCGATTAAATGGGCGTTTTCAAGTGGTGCCGGGACTAGTACCTTATGTCCTGGACGTTGCGCATAACCCTCAGGCCGTACGATTGTTGGTTCAAAATTTGAAAAAATTACCAAAATCCGGCAAAACTCACTGCGTTGTGGGCATGCTTAAGGACAAGAATCATGCTTCAATATTTGAGGAATTAAGTTCAATAGTTGATGTCTGGTATGTTGTAGATCTGGATAGTGATAGAGCTGCAAAGGCAAAATCATTAGCAGAAACTTTGAAAAATTCCCTTAACCCTAAAGAGTTAGTTATGTTAGCAGACGTCAACGAAACACTAGATTATGCAAAGGAGCAAGCAAAACCGGGTGACAGGATCGTTATTACGGGGTCCTTTCTTACAGTACGTGCAGGTATTATGTGGCTGGGGCTCGACGCGTAAGCATTTATGGAAAGAAGATTAAAAGAACGATTAATAGGTGCCGCTGTTTTAGTAATGCTAGCGGTAATTTTCATTCCTATGATTTTGGATGATAGCTCAGAAACGGATGTGACCATCACTGAAACTAATATTCCGACTCGACCCGGCGACGATTTCAATTCTCGGATAGTGCCATTGCAGGAATCAGATCTAAGGCCTATAACGGAAGACCCTCGTCCACAGACTGAGCTTGAGCCTAAGGTTGATGCTCAGGAAGAACCAGAAAAACTGGAACTTCAGGAAACACCCAAAATTGAAGTTGAGCAGAAAGAACCTTCAATTGCTGTGCCGAAAAAGACTGCAAACAATAATTACATGGGTGCTACGGCCTGGGTAGTCCAGCTTGGTAGTTTCA
>JBLIML010000024.1:0-31850 GCA_047638675.1 Planctomycetota bacterium
CTGTTTAACAAAGGCGATCAAGATTTAGTAACTTATCGACGAAATTGATGATTCACCGTGGACAGGACTATGTTCCGGTTCATCTGTTCATTACAATAGCAATGACGAAACGATTTTTTTAAAAAAAGAGAACTAACAATGATTTCATATCAAACCACCACACCTGGCGCCGCACTTGTTGAAGTTGAGTCGGAGACACCAGATCCAAAGGGCACTGAAGTGCTTATGAGGACAGTAGCCTGCGGCGTCTGTCATTCAGATATTCATATGCATGAGGGTGTTTTTGATTTGGGCGCTGGCAAACAACTCGAAGTCCATCGTGAAGGCATGGTGCTCGGACATGAGATTTTTGCTGAAGTTGTGGCCATCGGCCCGGATGCCGAAAATGTACAAATTGGCGATCGCCGGGTGGTCTATCCCTGGATTGGTTGTGGTGAGTGTGCTGCGTGCTATCGCGGCGAAGAACAATTGTGTACACCCGGTAGAGCGCTCGGTACAACAGTCCGTGGTGGTTTTGCAGATTACGTCCTCGTGCCTCACAGTCGCTATCTGTTTGAAAAAGGGGATATAGGCGATTCCCTGGCGGCAACTTACTCCTGTTCAGGATTGACGGCTTATAGTGCATTGAAAAAAGTTGGCAAGCTGAGTGAAGGGGACGAACTGGTGATTATCGGCGCAGGTGGCGTCGGCATGATGGCGATTCAAATCGCGTTATCAGCGATGAATATTGATCCCATCGTAGTCGATATCGATGAAGCTAAATTGGCGACGGCGCGAGATTTTGGTGTTACTCGCACTTTTAACTCATCAGATCCGCAATCTGCAAAAGAACTACGTAAGTCAACTGGCGGTGCGTATGCGGTAATAGATTTTGTTGGTGCTGAGGCTTCTGTCAACTATGGTTTGGCCTGTCTGCGCAAGGGTGGCATGCTGATAGTCGTCGGCTTGTTTGGCGGTGCCCTGACGCTTCCGATTCCATTCATTCCAATGAATGCGCGTATTATTCAGGGTAGCTATGTGGGCACACTAGAGGATATGGCAGAGTTAATGACGCTGGTGCGAGCAGGCAAAGTTGCGCCAATCGAGATTCACGAAAGACCACTTGCCGAAGCCAATGCGGCGATCGCGGATTTAAAGGCAGGCAAAGTGCAAGGTCGACAAGTTTTAATGAATTAAAATCTGATTTATTCGTAGCAGATGATTGAGCAATTTATCTGGATAGGAGTGATATGAAATCGGAACGATGCTCGTCTTTCTTCGAAAATATCAGCCAGAAAAAATCATGTTAATTTCTATAATGAATGACTTATATTTTCAGTTCTTTCGCAGAATCTGTGGGTAGAAACACAATAGTTCTATTGAGGTTGTTAAACAAAAGCCCGTCATTCCCGCATGTTTTTAGCGGGAATCCAGTTAAACAATGGTTTCATTCAATCATTGATATCGCACCAGTTAGCTAGTACCGGATTGGCATTTTTCCTTTTACCTCATTTAGGGTGTTCGTGAGTTTGCAGCGGATATGTATTCGTTAATACCCAGTTTTTCGTTGAGCTCTTCGGTCATGGCGTCCATTTCATCACCCATAGATTCCAGTCGAATGCCTGTGCTATCGGCAATCCTTACCATACGCTGAAAATTTGATGCAACGCCTGCTGCATCGATCATCGCTTCTGGTCCCATCTCGTTTACAAGTGCTTCCCGCGCCACCGTCAGGGCACCTGAATCAGTGCCCATAAAGGCATTGGCAAAGCGTAACAAAACTTCTGAATGAGGAATTCCGTCAATATGTGTGCAATTCGGATCAGTCAGCCCGTCCAGGTCAATGTCTTCACCCGTTTTTTGGAGGATACTCACACGGAGTACCAGAGCATGTGAGGCAGTTCAGTAAAAGCAGGCATTGAACGCCGAAACGCGTGCGGCGACGACCTCAGTTTCAATACGACTCAGGGTGCCCTGGGGTGATTTTTCCAGATCCATGAATTCTTCATTGTCGAGGTAGTGAATCTTGAGCAGATCCAGTAGGGAACGGACTTCGTCGGGTACTAAGGAGAGGGCACGGATTACATTGCCATCCATTTTTCCCTGCCACAAATCTGCTTCAGGGCTGGATTCAATAATGTCGGACAACATGGGTACCCAGGCAGCATCGCTACTTTCAACAATGTTGACTGGACGGTATCGCTTAACTTCACCTGCGAAGGGTTCGGGCAGTTCGTGCAATGCCACACCAATCCCGCGACAAAAATCATCAATAGAGAGCACATGCACCACGGTGCCTACTATCTCAATATATTCCTCTACATTAAGTCCTTGTTGAATGATGCCATCGAACCAGGATCGCGTTAAACGAGCAGAGTCAGTGATAACCCGATGAACCACTTCGACCATCGTAGTGGTTAATTCGCTCGCGGTATCATGGGTACCGTCTACGTGGAAGGGAGATAACGCCGCCTTGCGCTCAATACATAGTTTACATGAGCTTGCCTTGCGAACTTCTTTTGCGACGGCAACACGTTCGGTACCGGTCAGCCAATTACCGGGACTGGCGAGTCGCTGCCAGTAACGATTATGACCTTCGGCAAAATTGGCACGGACAGGATGCCCGGCGTCACGATAGTCTATTTTTATCATCGGGAATTTATAGTGTGATCAAATTATAAGGCGATGTTCAAGCTACCAAGATACGGATTGCTTTGTCAATTTATTAAAACGGGACAGCCAATCCCTGCAGAAGCATACAGGCAGATACCTGGACAGGTGTTATGCTGAATCGCCAACGCACTGCTGGAATCTTCGTCGTTAGCACCCAATAATGCGAGCAATGTGTCATCTTGACTGGTAATGTAATGACTCTTTGGATTTATTTGGGATTGACCTACGAATGAGTGCAACTATCAAAATAGTAATTTCGACAACCTTGTATTTTGGATTAATTGCCTGTGCGGAACACCCGCCTATTCAAAGCAGAGACAAGTTAAACGACATTGAGTTGCGCGAGTTGAGTGCTGTTGATGCGAGCGCACTTATCAAGTCGAAGCAGATTACGGCAACAGAGCTAGTGAAAGCCGTTATTCATAATGCAAAGCAATATAATCACCTCAATGCCTACATCACATTGGACGAAAGTCGTGCCTTACTTGAGGCGGCAAGGGTTGATAAAAGTGTGCTTGCGGGAACTGCCTCCGGCAAACTCCTGGGTGTTCCCCTAATTATCAAAGACAATATCGAAGTGGCGGACATGCCTATTACGGCCGGAACACCCTCGATGCAAGGCATTGTGCCGAAACAACATGCACCTGTTGTCCAATTTCTCGTCGATGAGGGGGCCATTATTTTAGGCAAGGCCAATATGCACGAACTTGCATTTGGAGTCACCAGTAACAATAAACATTTTGGCGCTGTGCACAATCCGTATAAGCAGGACTTTTTCGCGGGAGGTAGCTCCGGTGGGACGGCAGCGGCACTGGCAAGTCGAGGAGCAACAGTAGGGCTGGGCTCAGACACCGGCGGTTCGGTCAGATTACCCGCTGCCTTGTGTGGCATTTTTGGTTTTCGTCCATCCAGTGGTCGATATCCTCAAGGTGGTGTCGTACCCTTATCGAGCACACGAGATATCGTGGGCCCGATGGCGCGAACCGTCGGGGATTTGATACTGCTGGATGCCGTCATCGTGGGTCGTCAACCTGATTATCAAGCCGCAGACATCGCCAGCATTCGTCTGGGGATCCCACGCGCTTATTTTTATGCCAACCTAGAACCAGGTGTTTCTGAGTTGATCAGCAAGAGTCTGAAAATAATTGCTAATGCAGGTATCAAGTTAATTGAAGTGGATCTGGAGATCCCGGCTGACATTGAAGCTGAGATCGGCTTTCCCCTGGTGATCCGTGAAACTCGAGAACTATTGCCAGCTTACTTGCGGACACTCACTGCCGGTCAACTTGAATACGCAGACATGGTCAGGGGCATTGCCAGTCCTGACGTGAAGGACATATTCGACACATTAATGACAGGTGATGAAAAAGTTTCAGCTGAGGAATACAAACAAGTCAAAGAAGTGGCGCTACCAAAATTTCAGGCGGTCTATCAGGATTATTTCGATGAGCACAAGCTTGATGCGATGATCATTCCTACAACGGCTCTTACGGCCAAGCGCATTGGATCTATCAAAGACACCATTGAGTTAAATGGTAAAACATTTTCAACGTTTAAAGCACTTAGTCGAAACACAGCGCCTGGCAGTGTTGCAGGAGTGCCAGGCATTACAATACCGATTGGTCTCAGCTCACATGACAAGCTTCCAGTAGGCATTTCTATTGACGGCCCGACTGGCTCTGATGAACGCCTGCTAAGTATCGCGTTGACATTAGAAAAAATACTCGCGCTTATTCCGCCACCAATTTAATTCGGATCGTCTCTTGCGTCATCGCTTGTTAAAGGATCGAGATATTTTCCATCGGTAATCCCTTTTTTTCTCATCGCAATACCCGTCAAACATTCCTGCACAATACGGTTGGCATTTAATATTGATGTATAACCGGGATCGACGAGTGGGTTTAATTCGACAAGATCAAAGCCAACGACATTTTTCTCAGTACACAAGGCGCGTATAAGCGGAAATACTTCTCTCGGTGTCAATCCGCCGTTTTCCGGTGTGCCGGTACCGGGTGCATAGGCGGGATCTAAAACATCAATATCAAAAGAAATATAAAGATATTCAGGTCCATCATTGGCTTCAATGAGCACACGTTTCATTACCTTATCCCAACCATCGCGTTCGATCTCGGCCATGGTGTGATAGCGAAATTCATGTTCACGCATCCAGCGAAAGCCTTCTTTCCCCGGCCAATATCCTCGCAGTCCAACCTGAATGTAATTCTTTCCTAATATGTGTTCATCCTCAATGAGCCGCCTGATAGGTTGACCATGGGAAATCAAATGGCCGCCCATTTCAGAAACGTCGCCCGCATCGAAATGGGCATCAAAGTGGATGACCCCTACATTCTTTTTACCATATACATCAGTGACACCGGCAACATTGGGATACTCAAGGGAGTGATCGCCACCGATGATAAACGGAATGGCACCGCTTTCGGCGATCTCCCGGACCAGTTTTCTGACCGGCGCCATACTGTTTTCAGTGCTTAGCACGTCAATAGGTGCATTACCGTAATCGACAGCTATCAGCTCACGTTTCCAGGCAACACCCACATGCATGTGTGGCAATTCACCACCTGGCATGAATGCCATGCTCGCGCGTATCGCAGTTGGCCCTTTGCCAGCACCGCGCATACCGAAACTCATATCAATCGGTGCGCCTATAATGGCTACATCGACCTTACCCGCCTTCAAGTCCTCCGGTGTTAGCGCAACAGGCAGTTGAAAAAAGGACAGGACACCAGGACTGAACATATTAATAAGACGGCGGGGATAGAAAGGGCCTGGTTCTCGTTTCGGGTCATTGGATGTATCCCTTAGTTGAAACCAGGGATCAGCAATAGGCGCATTATCCAGAAGCTCAATGACATGCTTTTTTTCATTCTCAGCTTTGACTTGTCCATGAATTGTGGAAGACATCAATGTCAACGATAAAACCAGAAGAATCCACTTGTGAGGGAATGCCATAATATTGTTCCTGGTTGAAAGCGTTTTACTTCAAAATCCGCGGGCCTAATTGCTCTGCCCACCATTGGTTGAACTCCCATATACAACGTTCGTATGGAACGGACAATCTACCTTGTTCATAAAATGGACTACGAATACCAGCCTGACAACGGTCAAATACCGGCATGTCATCCGTTTCATGGACTATTTTTGCGCTCCATTCGGTCCGACTTTCAATTGCCTGCTTTAACTCCGGGTTCTCAACAGTAGTACGTGACATCAAATCGTTTAGCCAAAGGTCGTGAGTCTCTGAGGATGTGGGCATTAAACGATAATAAGCTACCAAGTCGGGTCCGACACCCAGAAGAAGACTTGGCCAGATGAATACCACCATGGGTTCCAGACGTTCAGTCTCGCTAAGGCCATCAATGACAGGAAAATCACTGCCCCCATCGATATTGGTGGCCGCACTGGCCTGCGCGGGGCCGAAACTCAGGATGGAGTAATTACCCGTACTTGCTATGGGATAGGTTTGAGCGGCGGGATAGGTCGGCTGGAATGTTTTAATATGCGCGCCGAGGTGGTGATAGGCCTCAAGGAATGATTCTGCATTAATCTTCCAGTTCTGTTGCTGGTCGTAATAGAAGGGCTCATGCGCCGGCACTAATTCGGCCATTCGCCAGTTCGCCAATATCTTTTGTAGATCAACTAACTGCGGAGCTAGTGGTTCTGCATCACCACTGATATTGACGAAGATAAAACCTTCCCAAATCTCCATACGTAACTGGCTTAGACGACAATCTTTGCGATCGAAGTTTTTTACCTTGTCCATTAACGGTGCAGCTCTAAGCTGACCATCCAGCCCATAGGACCAGGCATGAAAAGGACAAACAAATATTTGCGCATTGCCACTGCCCTCGGCAATCAATGTGCCTTTATGCGCGCAGACACGGGACATGATATGGATATCATTATTTTGATCACGTGTAACTAAAAGGGGATAGTCAAATACATCGACACACATATAATCACCCGGCTTAGAAAGCTGACTGACATGTGCCACGTTAACCCAACGCGTCAGGAAGAGCTGTTCTGCCTCCTGCTTGAAAATATGATTCGATAGATAGGCCGCCTGGGGAAGGTTATAGGCCTCTTCCAGAGGTAGCTTTATTTTGGCGAGTTGTTCGTGCGTAATAAATTGTTCGTGAGTCAAGGTCATGTCTCCTTCTCTCCTGCAGCCTTCCACATGATTATTAATCCGACAGGTAATGATAGCATACCTATCCAGAGCACCGGACTGTAGCTGGCGCCGGTTAATAAGTAGGTAGCAAGTGCAGGACCGAGAGCGAGTGACGCTGGAAAAACAATGGCAACCCCTATTAGAAGTCGGCCGTTCGAATCAATATTGGCAATGACAGCGGTAAGATAGGGTAGGCAAAAGTACCACGCCGCATTAAATAAACATGCGGCCAATGCATAAGGGTAAATAGAGGGTGTATCCCAGAGTAAACCAATCCCCATTGCCGAACAGATCATGCTTGCTGTGATTGGCAGTCGGCGACCTCGTCTACTGCCTAGCCAGGTGGCGAGTGCGGCCCCAAATATAGCGACTACCAGGGAGAGAGACAGAAAATTTCCGACAGATTTTAGAGGAATTTCGGCATCTATCCCTATTCGTTCTATATAAGCCCATACGGCTGCCTGCCCGCTGTAATAAATTAAAATACCAAAAAGAGCTGAGAGGCCGAGCCACAATTTTTTACCTTGATTAGCATTGCCGCTTGACGATTTGCCCTGAGTTGGAAATCTTTTTATCAATGGCAGGACTAGCAGAGCAAGCATTGTCACCGTGGCGAAGGGTGCGGCAAGACCAAACTTCAGAATCAAATCGGGCAACAAAAATACGCCTATCGCGCCGATCACTAATTGTGTCACCGCCCAGAAACCATAGTTACGGTCAATATGATGGGTAAGACCGATGGATACAATCGTCACGTTCATTAGTAAACCGCCACCAAGCCCTGCCAGGAATCTAATCTTTAGAAGCTCGGTGTAACCATGAATATAGATGGAAATTATATTACTTAGGACTGCAACAAGCACACCAACCAGTAGTATATGACGCCAGTTAACCCGTGTGATTATCGTAAACACAAGCGCTGAACTAATTGCATACCCGGCCATTTCGATGGAAAAAAGATAACCGGCCTGAATTTCGCTCATGCCCTCGATTTCGATATAGGCACCGATGAGTAATGGTCCAAACATCAAAATTGAAACGCCTACTGCGGATGCATAGGCATAGGCGAATATCGACAATGGTTGATCAGGGTCGAATGAATAAACAGTCTTGCCTTGCACTGTGCTTTTAGTTTTCAATCTTCAAATTTGTCTTAAAGTAAAATTATTTCTGAATTTATTACGGATCATCTAGTTCGGTTCCGCTATGTTACCAATTCCGAGTCTCACGTATCCACCCCGTTCGGAGACAAGTTAAGATCCTCGGTAAGCATAGGGAAATGGATGTTGCTGCCGGTGAAGGATGGAAACTTTTCGAAATCCGCGCGAGACTTGTGACGAAAGTCGGAGTTCAACGCAGCTTCCAGAGCATTTGCACTATCGAAGATCAATCGATTTCGCTGCATATAGTTTACTCGCTCCCAGGAAAGTGCGTCGCGCCAGTCTACGCGCGTGTAGACTTCCATCTCACGACAGCCGGGGAAGGTTCGGAGGATCTGGGGATGGTAGTCGAGGTAATAGTTGAGCCAGGCGTTAAAATCGTCCGCCTTGCCCGGATAATGCACCAGGTAGCTGCAGGGTGGCTCACGATCTGAATGATAAACAGCGTTGTCCAGGCTGTAGTCCCGTGCATACATGACCTGGTGTGTGATGCGCAGGCCCGGCAGTCCGGTCCAGAGTATGGGATCATCAAGCTTTTGCAGATGGCCTTTCGAGCCGATCTGTTGTTCAAGCGTTTCGAGGTCTGCGTAGTAAAGCTGCAAAGCGAGACAGGGCGATGGGCCGTCATCGGTGTAATAGTCATGTGCTTGAGCAGGGAGGTTGAACAAACCGCGTGTCAACCCCGGTGTAGTGAGAATGATCTCGCGCACTTGCGGGATTATTTCCACTGAGAGGGATGCGCTGGCGTCGCTGCTTTGGATATAAATGAAATGAACAAAGGACATTTGTGATTCTCCGAAGGTTAGATAGGACGTCTCAATATGAGTTTATCCCTGTTTTTATCGTCATACAGGTATTTTACAAAACAATGATCCAGCCAGGGTGCAAGGCTAAGGCATCTTTTTAGGTTGCAATTTCACTACTGGCTCTTTTTTAATTGTATTTGATGTTCTTGAATATCACGCCAGTTAGGGTTGAATTCTGCCACTTTATTATCAAATTTATCGTCCCAACTCACACACCATTCATCATTATTGGGTCTTGTCGATTTGAAAGGAATATTACGTTTATATAAGGTATCTGTGAAAGTATCAGAATTGCCGGATTCAGAAAAGCAGAGAGAGCTTGTATCCTCTAATCGTATATTTTCTACAGATCTTAATATTGAGTTGGCTTCTTGATCGTGCGCAGTCTCCCAAAAAAGCTTACTAACCCGTTATCGTCGATCGACAATTGATAGGGTATACCAGCGATTTTCAGGCTAGCTTCGAGCTTCTCTACTAAAACTTTATCATCACTAGCAATTCCCTTGTTTTCAATTTTTGAATCATGGGAAAGCCCGCATGAGATAAGACCCAGTAAAGTCGATATTGAGAAGATAGCAATGATAATTCTCAGGGCAGTCACGTTCTGATTTAACCTAACAGCTAATAGCCGGAAACAGCTTAAGCTTTAAAATACATACATATATAGACGGGCATATATAGTATATACATCTATATAGGTTTTTCTGGTGCCTAAATCTATCATTTTGCGTTATCGCTGCGGTTTCTCATCGCGAATGTTTTTCAATACGCTGAGTCAGTGCTGACATTAAATATATTAATGAGCTATAAGAACTGAACCTATCGATAAAATTTCAAGTTTTCAGTCCAACTGTTTCTTGCACCCATTGATAAAACTTCAACCTCGGCATTGGTGTATCCATCCATGATTGGTCTGGTTCAGGGTCCTGAATAACTTCTTCAACTGTCTTCAGGCGAGGCATTGGCTTTGAACTGATTTTGCCTTTGGCCGTCATCCATTGGACCTTTTTGGCTTTCTGTATGGCCAGAACAACTTGATTGGTCATCTGGCAATCACCGAGACAATAGTCCATCACTTTTTGGTGATTACCTGCACACCATTCCTTTGGCGCATCTGCCCCATCCATGAGTTTTTCCTGTGAGACACCCATAGATTGCGCTACCTTCGCAAGGGCGACGGGAAAACCAGCCTGGTTGAAGAACTGAAACATGGGGTCGTAACTTTTTAGTGCAATTCGAGCGGCGAGAGCCATATCATCGGCTTGATGTCCAATCCATCTCAAGTCAAAGCTTAGGCCGTTCCATGCGCAGACCATGAATTCCTGTTGTTGCATCTCGTCGAGATACTCCAGGAGTTCATGCGCTTGTTGCCGGGTTAAGTTAAGGGCTGGAGTGCCTTTCTCATCTTCAGAAAACCATATTCGTTCCTCACCTTCCTGGACGGCAGTAGCTGCCACAGAAATATGGAAGGGTGCATACTTCCCCATGTCTTCGTTTCTGCCTAACTCAAAGACATCTGATATTTCAATATCAAAGCTTAGTAATTTCACCACCATCATCACCGTTATTAGTTAACCTTGTCCCTACAATATAGTTGTTTTAATTTCATATCCATCCACATTTTCCATTGGCGTTCATATTACTAGCTGAAATATATTTTATTCATACTATACTTTGAAAATTACTGTTTTAATTGGAAAGGAGTAGTCATGGAACCCATTTTATTAATTCACGGATACAGCACCGAAGGTAAGGATAATACGGTCGAGAGGATTTACGGAACGCTTCCTGCAGAATTACGCAAGTTGTTTGGCCGGAGTCAGGTCAAAGAACTCAATCTCAGTCGCTGGATATCTTTAAACGACGGCATCATGTTGGATGACGTCAGCTTTGCGATGGACAGGGCGTTAAAACAGGAACATCCACATCTTCTTGAATCCGGCTTTCACATTATTATCCATAGCACTGGTGCATTAGTGGCGCGAAACTGGATAAAGAAATTCAGTCCCAAACCCTCTCCTATTATTAATTTTATCCATTTAGCAGGTGCAAATTTTGGCAGTGGACTGGCACATGTGGGACAAGGTCAATTATCAAGATGGAAAAATACAATCACGCAAGGCACCGGCGTCGGTATTCGGGTTCTGCACGAGCTGGAATTTGGTTCATGGAAAACTCTGGATCTACATAGTCATTTTCTCCAGGCAGGAAACGATATATATCATGATTATCAGGTACAGGAATTCTGCATTATCGGTTCGCAGACACTTAGCGCTTTACGATTAGTCCCTATTCGTTATGTGAAAGAAGATTCATCAGACAATACAGTACGCACCAGTGCATGTAATTTGAATTTTAATTATATTCCTGTAAAGCCAAAGGCAAAAACATACAAACTTGGGGTGAGAGGAGTCAATGCATTAACCAGGAAACGGCTTGAAAATAAGGCAGTCAGTGACTTGTATTATGAACACGACCTGTCCTACCTGCACAATACTCGAGAAGCTATCCCTTTTGCTATTGCCTACGAGACAGCACATTTCGGCGATGAGATTGGTATCGTATCGGGCAAGAAGAATCGCAACGTAGTCATGCCGCTTATCAAATCTGCTTTGACAACCCCGTACCAAATTACTGCTTATCGAAAAACAGTAGAACGTTTCGATACAGCAACAAAGCGTAGCCTCGATCGGGCCGGTAAGCTCAAGAACAATCTACGGGAATGGAACAAACAATCTCAATACGAGGGCCATGCACAACTTATCTTCCGCATACGCGATCAATTCGGCAATGGTGTCGAAAACTATGATGTCACCTTTCAATCAGACAAAAGTGATAAAGAGCTGCCCCGATTGGAAAAAATGATCGAGGACAGACATAGTAACACGCAAGATGAAGGAACGATCACATTCTATCTTCGAACAATGGAGTTCAACAAACGATCCAGAACCTGGATCGATAGACTAGCCAGGATATCGCCTGTAGATATAGAAATAAGCGGTACAGAACTTCAATCTGCCGATATTGCTTATGTGCCCTTGACTATTCGATTGGGTAATGCGGAAGTCAAATCAATAATCGAAAGCTTCAAAACGACAATAATTGATATCACTCTCGTTAGATTGCCTTCGCATGATGTATTTGAAATAAAGAAATCTTGAATTTGGATAGGAGACAGTAGTAGATACTTTCTTTTAGCCATTGAGAAGACTCAGTCTTTAAACCTTATTCAGGACAAAAAAAAGCCCCGCCAATGGCGGGGCTTTTTAATCAGACTAAAAACTGTCTAATTTGGTCTATGTCGCAGTCACATTGATTGCGCTAGGGCCTTTTGCTCCTTGCTCGGTGTCATAACTTACGCTAGCACCTTCGGCCAGTGATTTGAAACCTTCAGCATTGATGGAGCTATGATGTACGAATACATCGGCGCTGCCGTCAGACGGCGTAATAAACCCAAAACCTTTACTATCGTTAAACCACTTTACTGTACCTGTAGCCATTTTTACTTACCTCATTAATTATTAAAAGAACATTGTATTAGCATGCATATTGTTTACAAAGAATCGCTGGAAGGGCTGCTGCTATACACTGCGAGGAGCTACCATGGACTACTACAAAAGCTACTAATGCACGCACCTTATAGTATTCCGTAGTAGAAAACCAACTTTATATGCCGATTTGACACAATAATCGTGATGAGAACTATCAAAATAGCCTGAACCTGCTAATTCAACTGGCCAGAAACTCAAAATTTAATATTTAAGTTGGCCAGTATACGGATCTGTTTTTCGCACAATTAAACAAGATACATTATTTTACTCGTAGCGGATCTGGGTTCGATTTCGACGATAGTACATCAATGGTGTGGTCTTTCGTTCTCCGTGTAAAAAGCGTTTCATCTCCTCTAACATAAATTCAGTGACGTCGAACATCGGTAATTCAGTTGGCGCATTTAAGGGAACCCATCTCAAGTCAAGTAACTCACCGTTATCAATCAGAGAGCCTGAGAAATGTTTAAATGCTGTAACAAAAAATCGTGCGTGGAAGCGCTTTGCAGATTCGACCGGTGTAATGGCGCGGCCAAGATAGGCGAGTCGATGTGGAGCAGGCACCACTCCCATCTGATGGAAATGCACCCAGGTGGGATTATTTACTTTGGCAAACTCTCCTTTTTGTCCTAATAATAAGCCCGTTTCTTCATAGGTTTCCCTTATCGCCGTATGAGTAAGTTCGTGAATCCTGTGAGTGGCGCCACGTGGGAGTCCCTGCGTATTGAAGGGCAGTGCAGTAGTTACTTTGCTATCGGAAGATTCCAACGCTCCGCCAGGGAAAACATACATGCTTGGCGCAAAACTGGCACGGCTGCGACGCCTTCCCATTAACACTTCAATAGCCCCAACTCGCCCGCGATAGATAATTATACTCGCGGCGTCTTTTGCTCTTGTAATGGACATCAAATATTAGCAGTGGCAGGTCTCACACTTCAATATTAAAGCGAAGTCAGACGATGTCATTTTTGTTCTGCAATCTCTGTCATGCCCAATAAGTCATAAGCGGCATCAAGCACCATTGACCAGGTACTCGAATCCGGGTCAATCATTTCAAAATGTCCGGACTCTGCGGCTTCAATTAACTGGACGTTATCATTCGCAGCTTTAGCTATTTGGTAGTATCGATGAGCAACTGGTTTCCATGATTCATCATGACGACCGACCACCAGAATTTGGGGTAGCCCGAGGGGGACTAACTCAGTGGCTGAGCCGAGAGCATAACGCTCAGGAAATTCCTCTGGTGAGCCTCCCATCAATTTATCAATGACATCGCCACACACACCTTCTTTGTGAAGGTAAGCCAGATCAGGCGCAGGTGCCAATCCTAGAACACCTTTGAGCTGGATCTGTTTTGACGAGGAAAACAGAGCGTTATTGTCGAATTGTTTGCGGGCGGCCAACCACAAGGCAAGATGACCGCCAGCGGAATGCCCGGAGGCGATAACCCGTGTGGTATCCAATGAATATTCATCGGCAACCGAAAGTAAATGATCGGCAGATTTCGCAATATCCTGAAATGTACCTGGCCAACCACCACCCTCATCGCCGACTCGTCGGTATTCGACTGTCCAGGTAGCGATACCGTTGTCGGCGAGGGCGTCGGCGAATTTACCTATGTAAGTGATATCGTATTCGGAAAGCCAGCAACCGCCATGGATCAAAATTATTACCGGGTGTGGTCCCGCTCCATCAGGTAGACGAAGATCCGCAAATTGCAATGGACCCTCACCGTAGGGAATGCGTACATCGGCAGGAGGATTGCCTAAAGTAGGTAGTTCTTCTGCGGTCATGATATCCGGCATCTCGTCCCCGGCGAATACAGAAATGCTTGAGATAATAAAACAAGCTAACAATAGTAGGCGCATCGTTGTTTCCTTTTGATGGTAAATAATTCTGTCAATATATTCCTGTTTCGTTAATTCGCTAAATTCCTTAGCCAGCCCACGAATCCGCCGACAGTTCGTTGCAACAGACCAATTGGCGCGATTATAAATTTCGCCATGGTCTTTTCTTCAGCTTTATCTCCAATTTCGTCGAGCGAGTTATTCAGGCTCAAAAGATCTTTCACTGAAAGTGCCAGACCAGCTTCATCAGGTTGATAAGTACTTCCTGCTGGATAATCTTTACCAGCTACAGTGGACATTTCAATATGTGTGCCCATTATCGCTGAAATTTCATGCTTGTTTGAAAATTCCAACAGGCGCTGAATACTGGATTTATACGGTTCCCAGTCTTTTATATACAAACGACCGGGGTAAAAAGTATCCCCTGTCAATAACCACTGAGTTTGTGGATCATAAATGGCAATGCTTTCTTTCTGGTGTCCCGGAACAGGTATGATCGTAAGTTCGCGCCCGCCAAGATCGACCGTTGAGGTACCCTGAGGCCAATCAGTAAATCCAAAATACTGATGCACCGAATCTGCGTCTGGCTCAACCAGAGTCACGCCTGGTTTCCCCCGGAACTGCAAATCCGCGGCCCTGTGATCACTGTGGCTATGGGAATGTGTAATGAGAAGATTCAAGTTGTTTATGTGATGGGATTTTGACCAATTGGCAATCATCTCTTGTAAGGTTTCATAAAGAGGGAATAGCTCGGCTTCGGCCGTAGCGCCGGTGTCCTGCACAAATACAGTATGTTCACCAAACAAAACATAAATAAACGGTGCCTCAAAATGCACACATTTATTCTGGCGCAGTACAAAAGTGCTTTCACTAAATTGATAAATGTCGATTGCCGGATCGTTATTGTTAATACAATCTTCACTACCATGAATCCAGGACTTTTGATTCACTTTATCCAGAGAGTTGGCATGAGCGGGTGAAAATAGTAGGGTCAAAAACAGGAATAAATATTTCATTGTGTGTCATTTTGTCTTATATCGAGGCGAAAGCCGAAAATAGACAGTCCGTGTAGATTAAAATCCAGGTCCGCCGACCTTTTAAAACCCATTTTCTCGTACATTGCCCAGGCAACTTTCATTAGTTTTGTACTATGTAAAACAACCTGATCGTGTTTGCTCGCTTTCGCAATTTCAATACAGGCCTGGGTTAAAGCTCTACCTACGCCCATGCCTCTTGTTTTAATATCTACCGCGAGTAATCGAATTCCTGAAGCATTGTCTATATCAATATCTTCGCCACCAGAGGCATAGTCTTTCATATTGCCAAAATAAACGACAGCGCCCCACAATTCAACGTCTGGAGATAAGGCGACAAGCAATCTTGTGTCAGCTTGTTGAGTAAGGCTCCCGACATTTGCCAGCATTTCATAGTAATCCGGCATCTCCTGTCTTGTTGGGAATCCTTCAAGATGGGAATAGACTTCAATCATCAACTGACCCGTCGCCGAAAACTCATTGGGTAAAGCTTCTCTTATTGTGATATTGGTATTCATTTCGCCTCGATTATCTGCCCAGGTTGAAATAAGGTCTTTTATTTGTGCCGACTATTTTCTCATTTGAATAGTATCCGTTAAACTAGGGTAAAAACAAAAGTCTTATCTAGATTCTCCCGTTTATTATCGACATTTCTGACCCAGGAACCTCTTTTTATAATCGACTCATGAGTACTTCGTTACCAGAAAAAACAGATGTTTTAATCATTGGTGCTGGTGCCGCCGGTTTAATGTGTGCCATTACAGCAGGGCAGCGTGCTCGTTCTGTATTGGTTGTAGAACACGCGAACAAAGTAGGTAAGAAAATTCTTATGTCAGGAGGAGGTCGTTGTAATTTCACCAACCTTCACACGGAAGCTCATAATTTCATTTCGCAAAATGCACATTTTTGTAAGTCAGCGCTTTCTCGCTATACGCCAGGTGATTTTATTGCCCTGGTGAATAAACACAAGATAGCCTATCACGAGAAAAAACTTGGTCAGCTATTTTGCGATAACAAGTCGAAGGATATTCTGGATATGTTATTAAAGGAGTCGCAGGAGGCCGGTGTAAAAGTGCGGACGCATTGCGTCATTGGAAAAGTAAATCCGCTTACTGATGGCTTCGAGCTTGTTAGTAATCTCGGTACGGTTAAATGTCACTCCCTGGTCGTCGCTTCTGGTGGTTTATCAATTCCAAAGATGGGTGCGACAGCATTCGGATATGAATTGGCTAAACAGTTTGGATTGAATCTCGTGCCAGGTCGTGCGGGACTCGTGCCGTTTACGCTGGACAAAATCGTGCTTGATAAACTAGTTCAACTCAGCGGTAGTTCGTTGGAAGTGATTGCGAAATGTGGGGAGATGAGTTTCAGGGAGAAGCTCCTGTTTACCCATCGCGGACTAAGTGGCCCCGCGATGTTACAGATATCATCCTATTGGCGGCCGGGTGATGAACTTATTCTTGACTTACTGCCGGATATTAATTTTTTTGAAGTGCTACAGGCGCGACAGCAATCGCGGCCCCGTTCTGAATTAAAATCAATAGCGGCTGAGTTTATGAGCAAGAATATGTCCCAGGCACTTATTGATTTGTGGTTTGGTGAGATGAACTTTAGCAGTAAACCAGTAAGTCAATTTACCAGGTCACAATTACAGGCCATCGCGGATCAGTTTCACCGTTGGACGCTAAAACCATCCGGAACAGAGGGCTATCGTACTGCAGAAGTCACACTGGGCGGTGTGAACACTGAGGAACTTTCTTCGAAAACGATGGAATCAGTTAAACAGCAGAGTTTGTATTTCATTGGCGAGGTGGTAGACGTGACTGGACAACTCGGTGGGTTTAATTTCCAGTGGGCATGGGCATCCGGTGTGGCAGCGGGTGGGTTCGTCTAAGGACTAAGAGTCATACATGGAAAAATAGGAGCAATTTGATTTTCAGGAGTCAGAGATCGTACAACATAAACTCTGCAAGATATGAGTAAAATAAAAAACTAAAACCCCGGCTTTTTGCCGGGGTATTTTGTTAAAGAGGGATAATTTAGAATTACAAAATACAGAGTCAGTCTACTAAATCATGATTGACTAATCTTCGTTCTTACACGTTTTGCATATTCCTCATCAGCCTTTGCCATATAAGAGAGCATACGATCCTGAACTGAACTATCGGCCTGCGACAATCCACCAGCGATGGTGTTCGTCAACATTTCTTTTTGCGCCTCTGACATAAGTCGATATAAATCACCCGCCTGAGAATAATAATCCTCATCATCCTGAGAGTGACGTCCTATCCAGGCACTTTCTTCGACTGGCATGGGAGGTTCAAGATAGTGACTATCGGGTTTAGGTGATTCATCTCTGTCATTCGGATAGAAATTGACATCTGCAACCGGAGTTGATTGTGCGCCTGTGACCGGGCATGCACCTGCCATTACCCCATCACGTTGATAATTGTGAACAGGACAGCGTGGTGCATTCACGGGGATCTGATTGTGATTCACACCTAGACGATAACGATGTGCATCCTGGTAGGCGATCAGTCTTGCTTGTAACATTTTATCCGGTGATGAACCGATTCCAGGTACAAAGTTACTGGGTGAAAAGGCAACCTGTTCGGTTTCAGCAAAGTAGTTGTCCACATTTCGATTTAGCTCAAATTGACCTATTTCAATCAAAGGCACCAATTTATGTGACCAGACCTTGGTGAGATCGAAGGGATTGACAGGAAAATCCTTAGCTTGCGCCTCTGTCATTATCTGAACTTTCACAGTCCAACTCGGATAATCACCTTGTTCGATGGAATCAACCAGATCTTGTTGTGCACCAAAAGGGGCTAGCGTTGAGGTCTCGTTTTCACTAACATTTTTTATTCCCTGATTTGTTTTGAAGTGCCATTTGAACCAGAAGCGCTCACCATTTGTGTTCCAAAAACTAAAGGTATGGGAACCGAAACCGTCAATGTGTCGCCAGCTAAAGGGGATACCTCGATCTGACATTAGTATTGTCATTTGATGCAAAGATTGTGGATGGTTTGCCCAGAACTCGAACATCCGGGCGGCGTCGGGGATATTGCTTTGGGGATTTTTCTTTTGTGAATGCACAAAATCAGGAAATTTCTGTGGGTCATTCAGAAAAAAGACAGGTGTATTATTACCCACGACGTCATAGTTGCCCTCTTTGGTATAAAACTTCAAGGCGAAGCCACGTGGATCTCTCGCATAATCACTGGAATCCTGGCCGCCGCCGACCGTAGAAAATCGTAGGAAAATATCCGTCGTGCTACCTTCATTTTGCAAAAAATTCGCAATGGTGTAGTCGGATAAACTTTTGCTAAGTGTAAAAGTGCCATAGGCACCAGCACCGCGGGCATGCACCACACGCTCGGGAATACGTTCCCGATTAAAATGCGCCAGTTTCTCGAACAGTTGATAATTATCAAAGGTCAAAGGGCCTCGTTTGCCAACAGATACGCTGTTGTTATCGTCGGCAACTGGTGCACCGGCGGCGGTAGTTAATGTTGTCTTTGTCATTGCTTATCTCCATCAGGTGAGTCGAAAGTGGGTGTGAGAGACAAGATATAGAATGCACTTAAATAGATAAAATCATATATTTAAATATAATTGATAGAAAAAAACTATTAATCCTGATCAATGTACCTGAAAGCTGTTCTGCTTAAAGGCTTTCCGTCGGAAATAAGTATCTAGCTTGAAATGTGATGACCTCATTTAAGTCGCAAGAGCGCACTCCTTAAGTCAATTTGGACTCAGGCAGGGTCTCACGGCTCATTTGATGGAGGATTGATTTACAATCAATCCGTGATAATAATTTACGGGGTCTTCAGCAGAATCTGTGGGTTAATAAGAATGGCAAACTAACAAAAACCGTCATTCCCGCGTGCTTTTGGCGGGAATCCAGTGAACAATCTGTCCTATCAGTGGTTTATTGATAGTCAACTAAGGATAATATCGGATGATGTGTCGTAGATCATCACACGCGCCTTTGATGACGTTTGCTGGCAGTCCGTAAGTAGTCGGCCAGTCATCACTGATAAGTTCCGCAGTGAGATGGCCTCCGGCAGAATTACCGGAAACATAAATTTGCTCGGGATTACATCCATATTCTTCGGCATGTTCATATAACCTAACCACGGCGTTACGAACATCCTCGACGATTTCATCCATGTTGGCAGTAGCGGCGAGACGATAGTTGATCGGTACCCAGGCGATACCATTCTTATTAAAGAGCTCGGCAGGAAAGCGTTTTGGATCTTTGCTATTAAAGTACCAATAGCCGCCATGAATGAGTATTAATATCGGCGCCTTATCTGATTCGGGCGGGAATATATCCAGGGTTTGACGAGGGCCTGGCGAACCATAAGGCAGGTCAAGATGTCCTGAAGTCCGGCCAATCTAAGCCTCGCTCAATTGTTGATAGCGGCTTACATGCTCCTTAACACCGGGTGTTAAATCAGTGTGGTATTGTAAGCTCAGTGCCTCATTATCGTAGTCTTGCCACTTCATGGAATCACCCTTGATCGATCAGCTAAGCGAATAGTGATGTAAGCCTTAATCTGGCTGTATATCGAGGTATTTTGTCTGTACAAGGCAAGGTCATAGTGGGTAGCATGAAGCATTCATATTCATACAAAAAGAGCCTGGAAACGATGAAAAAACAACCCGATCCAAATAGCTATATCACCCTTACGGCCATGTCTTTAGTCAATAGTTGTGGAGCCGCATCATTGCTGCTGGCCCCGGTGATGGTGGGTGGATTGGTAACAACCTTAGATTTTTCAAGCCAACAAGCCGGGTACGTCATTTCAGCGGAGTTGGCCGGATTAGGACTTGCTGCCGTACCCGCGGCACTGTGGATGAAGCGATTCAATTGGCAGCATGTTTTGTACGCGATGTTGGCGGTGATGTTAGTGGCAAATCTATTGACCAGCACCTTAACGGATTATTCGGCGTTTCTGGTGGTCAGATTTTTCGCCGGTTTTGCCGCTGGTTTGACGCTGGCAGTTAGTATGTCAGTCATTCATCTAACGCGTGATCCAGACCGATGTCTTGGCTATTGGTTTTCTCTTCAATTGTTATTGACAGTCGTCGGTCTTGCCTTGCTTCCTGGTTTTATTTCTAAATTTGGCATTGGTGTGGTGTATGCACTTCTTGCCGCGATTCAATTCGTATTACTCATGGGCGTCAGGTTGGTGCCAGCAAGCGGACCCGCAGGGCAGGCCACCGTGGCCTTCGGTACGGGGAAACCTATTTTGTTACTTGCGCTTCTTGGCTTCACATCCATTTTTATGTTTGAATTGGCGGTGATGGGATTGTGGACCTATTACGAACGCATCGGTGATGCAGCCGGATTACCCGGACAAAAGATAGCCAATGCACTTTCAATCGGCGCCTTCGTGGGATTTCTGGGATCACTGTCAGCTGCGGCATTGACCACGCGGTTTGGCAGATTGATACCTATCGCCTTCGGCATGGGCCTTGGCATTTTTGCAATATTAATTTTGAGAACGGAATTCTCCATCATTATGTTTGTTGTCAGTGCGAGTGCGTTTAATTTCGCCTGGTATTTTTTATTGCCCTACCTGATGGCGGCTATTGCAAATATTGATGACTCCGGGAGATTACTGATATTTGTTAATTTCATTACTGGAATAGGACTCACAGCGGGTCCTGCTCTCGCGGCAAAATTGCAAACCGAAGACAGCTACGAGCCGGTCATATGGATGGGTGTGATCACTCTGGTTCTGTCGTTTCTTTTAATGATACGTTTGGCTATTCAACCAATACGTACATCACCTCAACAAGGCGTCTGACATGAAAAAAGAATGTATCAGCTATGGAAAATTTGGTGAACTGATAAAAGAGAAAAAGATCCCCTTGAGTCCAGTGGTAAAGGCGAATGGCTTTGTGTTTGTTTCAGGCTTGCCGCCTTATGATAATGACAAAGAAGCCTTCACAAAGGGCGATATTCAGGCGCAAACGAGAATGTGTCTGGAGAACATAAAAATGGCGCTGGAAGCTGCCGGCTCATCCCTGGATAAGGTTGTAAAGTGTACAGTGCTGGCGGTTAATGCAGGTACTTTTAACGAGATCAACGAAGTTTACGCTGAATATTTCAAAAATGAACCGCCAGCCAGAACCTTCATCAACGTGGCTTCCTGGCCCTTGCCATTTGATATTGAAATTGAATGTATTGCGCTTGAATAATTTTACCAATCAATCTTCCAGCAGGAATGAAATAGCGGCCCGGGAAAATTTTATTGGATGTTCGATCATCGCCCAGTGACCGCAGTCAGGCAAAATATAGCCAGTGGAGTTTTCTATTAATTCCAGAAGCTTGTATGCGCAGTCTAGTTGTACCACTTTATCCAATTTGCCGTTTACGACGAGGGTGGGCTGAGAAACTCTGCGTATATACTCTTCCTCACAGAACAAAGCACCTTGTTCTCTTATCCAGCCCATGACGGCGTCATAGGCGGCTCGGGTGTCGGATTGAATTGAAAGTTGATGCCTGTATTCGACAATCTCGGGATCCACTTTAAAATTCGGATTGGTCAAGCCACGAACGATCTTTTCCATACCTGCCGGGGTATAGTCGTAATTCATGATAGATTTCAATTCATCACTTAATGGCGCCTTCACACCCGCGCTGCCCATTAAAATCAGTTTATTAACCAGATCGGCTTGCTCAATGGAAACCCCCATGGATGTCAGTCCCCCCATGGAATTACCAATAAGGTTTACTTTTTTCAGATCGAGGGCCTTGATCAGCGCAATGATGTGCTCCACACGCGCGCTCTGTGAGTATTCATAGGCGTTTGGATCAGGTTTGTCAGTAAAACCAAAGCCAATCATGTCGATGGCGAAGACATGAAAATGTTTGGCGAATTCAGAAAGACTACCTCGCCAGTTTCCATAGGCATCGGCCCCTGCACCACCGCCGTGTAAGAGTAACAGGGCCTCACCAGAGCCTGCTTCGTAGTAATGTGTTGATATGCCATTAACATCAATGAACTGACTTGTGGCACCTTCTATTTGTTTTGCTTCCATATTGTCTATTACCTGGTGTATTTTAAATTTATCAGGAGACTTTTGAATGCCGCGTGCATGTTGCCGGTTTTCAAGCTGGTTCTTTCTTTATCTTTCTTATCCGCCATAGGCCAGGCGCTCCCGATATTGCATGGCTATATATTACTCCCGTAACCCGTAACATCAATAGATTTTAGAAATTAGATACGCCGCGAAATCTTTAAAATCAATCAACTGAAATTTGACGAATTCTATTCTGGAGAGAAGGAATGACGTCTTCTTCAAACCAGGCGTTTTTTCTCAGCCAAATGTTATTACGTGGTGAAGGATGTGGTAAAACGAAGTAGTCCGGCAAGTATTCTCGCCAATGTTTGACGGTATCAGTAAGTCTGGGTTTACTCATTTCCTGGAGGAAATATTTCTGAGAATACTGGCCGATGAGGAGAATGAGTTCTTTTTGTTTTAATGTATTGAGGATGCGTTCCATCCAAATTTCAGCACACTCGGGACGGGGAGGCAGATCGCCGCTACTTCCTTTACCCGGATAACAAAAACCCATCGGCACGATAGCAAATTTTTTCGGGTCATAAAAATCAGCATCGCTGACCTTCATCCATTCGCGCAAACGCTTTCCACTGGCATCATTCCAGGGTATACCGCTTTCTTGAACCTTTATACCCGGCGCCTGGCCGATGATAACGATTCTGGATGTGGTGGAAAAATTCAACACAGGTTTTGGAGGGAAAGGTAAGTATTTTTTGCAGACAGTGCAGGCCCTGATTTCATTAATAAGTTTTTTACTCACAAACTGACCCTCTAAATCTTTTCCTTATTATAAGTATTTTTAGATTAGAAAAACGGATAGACCCATGATGTATTCATCATGGGTCCATCACTAACTAGCACTTATAACTCTGCTGCCGGTACATTTTTAATCTTAAGCCACTTCGCATCAGCGGTTTTGATACGTCCGGGAACGTCTTTTAGCCACATTGATTGAATTTCTACATCCAGATTAAGATATAGTTTGTTATCAACAAGTCTCCACACTTCCGGATCACCCACAAACTTTTTACCTACTGATGCCCCAAAGGCACAGTAGCCACCATAGGCAGGAACATATTGTGCCGGATTGGCTTCAAAAGTGGCCTGGTTCTCTTTGTTAGAAAACAGGTAAGTAACATCATCGTGTACCGTGAGGAAGTGACCGTTACCTCGAACCGGCCTTTTGGCGTTATGGTATGAGACGGCATCATAGCCACCAATCGCGGTGACACTGCCTGCCTGAGCTGCAACAGTGGTAAGGGCCATTAGACCGGCTAACAAGGTAAACAGATAGGATGATATTAATTTCATGATTTTAGTCCTCTTTAAAATGGGTTGATTACCAGGTAGACAGATCTGTCTGCTTTGTCAAGTTTTTATATTTATCTAAAATAAATCATATCTAATTGTTTTTAATATAATAAATATTAGTCATTAAATAATTTTGAATTAAATGATAAAAAAAGAATCAAAAACATGATACTATTTTGTCTTCTTATTTAAGGGTCGTTCAATGTCATCGAAGCGTGAACAATTGATCAACACCGCGACAAAGCTGTATGCCGAACGGGGTTATCACGCCACCGGAATTGATACGATCCTGGCGGAATCGGGTATTGCGAAAAAGACGCTCTATAATCACTTTCGTAAAAAAGAAGAATTGATTCTCGCTGTCCTACGGCAACAAGACGGTGAATTCCGTAACTATTTCATGAGGCAGGTGGAAACCCAGGCGCAAAATCCAAAAGACAGATTATTGGCTATTTTTGATGTTGCCGAACAATGGTTTTCGCAGAAAAACTTTTTCGGTTGTATGTTTATTAATGCAATTGGTGAATATTCAGGAAAGGATACTCCGATAAGAGATGCCTGCCGTGAGTATAAAAAATTAATGCGTGATTATATTCAAAGCCTTGCGGAGGACGCGGGGGCTTCAGATCCCACGGCATTAGCAGATGAATTGGCGCTGTTACTGGAGGGTGCGATTGTTACAGCACAAGTTTCGGAACGGATTGAGTCAGCAAAGACAGCGAAGAAAATCGCGAAGATGCTTATTGCCGATGCGATTGATTAAGACATCTATATTTAGGGGGCCTCTGATCATATCTCTTCATCGTCGTGCTGGTTTCGGCTTTGGCCTCCTGCGTCGCTCTACCACCTACGTCCGTGTAGGCGTTCACTAGAATGACGACTTTATGCCATGTGAGACTTGATCAGAAATTCCTTAGAGATTTAATTCTTGGGCACCTCCGTAGAATTTGTGGGTAAGCAAAACAAGTAGGGTATACAATTGGTTTTAAATTCATTGTATTAGACCCGAACCAGGCTAATTCAATCCCGTACCGATATTTATCCTACTATTAATAACGGCCGTCATCCCCGCAGGCTTTTGGCGGGGATCCATTGAGCAAGCTGTCTCATAACTGCTTTGCTGCTAGTCAAATAGCCCAAAACATGATGCGTTGTGGCCTTTATAATTTAACCTGGCTTATTAAATTGTTTTACTGGATCCCCGCCAAAAGCCTGCGGGGATGACGATCCTGAAATGTGGAGATGATGGGGTTCTATTTTTCTTATCTCAACAGGACTGTTCTGATTTTATCCGCAAATTCTGCTGAAGACCCAATACTTGTTACATCTTACTGCGTACTTTGTTGTATTCTATCTAGATAATATTTTAAGACCTAAGGCCTGCTACATGCATACCTATATTAATCAGCTTGAAAAAAACGAGCAGTTGTTGGTTGTAGAGCGGGAAGTTGATCCGAAATACGAACTCGCAGCAGTTACTAAAAAGGTTCAAGACCAGGGTGATCAGGCAATACGCTTTAATAAAGTAAAGGGCACGAGCTTTCCCGTAGTCACAAATCTTTATGGCAGTCGCAGACGTCTTTGTGATCTGATCAATGCACCGTTGGATGGGTTTTGTAAAAGTTGGACAGCATTAGTTGATGCAAGTAATGGATCTGCAGCTGAGCCAACCCGACTAGTTGATCCACCTTCAACTCTCATGCAGGGTAAGCTCAGTGACTTACCGCTGATTACTTATCATGAAAAAGATGGCGGCCCGTATTTCACCTCTGCTATTTTTCTTGCCAAGGATCCAGATTCGGGTGTTCCCAATTTATCATTTCATCGCTCCATGTATGTCAGCGATGATGAATTACGTATTCGCCTTGGTAGTAGCCATGATATGGCCAGGTATCAGCTCCGTGCGGAAGAAAAAGGAGAAGCATTAGAGGCTGCTTTGTTGATTGGTGTCTCACCGGAAATCTTTCTTGCGGCCTGTACCTCAATACCCATGGACTGGAGCGAATTGAAACTAGCTGCCACCATCACAGGCGAGGTGATTGAAACCTATAAATGTGAAACGATTGATCTTGAAGTTCCCGCTACGACACAAATCGTGGTGGAAGGTCGCATTTTGCCCAACGAGTTGCGCAAGGAAGGGCCCTTTGGTGAGTTTCTTGGTTATTACGTGCCAGAAGGTGAGAATCATGTTTTTGAAATCAGCAAAGTTAGTTGGCTTCAAGGAGCAGAGTTTCACAGTTTATTGTGTGGCTCGGCGGAAGACCTTTCCGTATTGGAGGCTGTTACCGCAGCGCGTACCTACAAGCATCTCATTAATGCAGGCATACCGGGGGTTATTGATGTGAGTTGTTCCCCTGCGTTCATGAATACGACTATCAAGATCAATCAACAATATGAAGGTCATGCGCGACAGGTCTTGATGACAGCCTTTGGTGCCAGCATGGATTATAATCGTGCATGCTTTGTAGTCGATGAAGATATCGATATCACTAATATGAATGAAGTGATGTGGGCCTACCTGACCCGCGGACGTGTTGATACACGCGTAATGGTATTAGATGACATCCCCGGGTTCTATCGAGATCCACACAAAGATTTCTGGGGTCGTATTGGAATTGATGCCACCATGCCAATGGATCGCAAGGATGAATTTATTCGGAAGTCTGTCCCCGGCGTAGATGACATCAATCTGCAGGATTACATCAAGCGAAAGTAATCAGAGACATTCCATGAGTTTACCCACTGTGACCGTTATCGGTGCAGGAATTGCCGGACTGACGGCGGCTTACCGCTTAAAGCAGAAAGGTTTTTCAGTGAAAGTCCTCGAAGCGAAGCCTGCTGTTGGTGGCAGAATGACCCAAAGAATGGAACACGGGATGTCTTATAATTCCGGTGCTCGTCTGTGCTATTCATTTTATACCGAAGTGAACAAGTTGATTAACGAACTTGGATTGCAAAATTCGCTAGTAAAACACGGCAATATGGATATCACTTGCCGGACAGCGAGCGGTCAATATTCATTACCATTAAAACCCGGCCTAAATTTACTGACTCATCCTCTATTACCCTGGAAGGAGAAACTGGCTTTAATCCGCTTATTGCCAGATTTACTTTATGCTCGTGCACGCGTCAACCCAGGCTGGATGATGACGGCAAGTGATTTTGATGAGCAGACTTTAGCAGACTACATTCGGGATAAAGTCGGGCCTATTTTTTTGAAAAACTTCATTGAGCCTGTGTTTCGCGCTACAAGAAGCTGGGATCCCGAACAGGTATCGCCAGCACTTTTCATCAGCACCGCGGCCTTCATGCTGGCTGGAAGTCACACCTATTCCTTCAAAGAAGGCATAGGGCAGTTGACAAGGGAGTTGGCCAGGAATCTCGATATTGAATATAAGGCTGAAGTCAAAGAAATAAGACGTAACAGCAAAAATAATAGTTGCTCTATTCTTTATAGTGTTGAGGGCAAAGAAAAAGAAATTGAGTCTGATATAACAATATGTGCAGTGGAAGGCGCAATGGTTTCCAGTTTAATTTCAGAACTGGAACACGTCGAAGAAAAATTCTTCAAAACCATAAAATATAATTCGCTTGGTATCATTCACGCGAAAATCATCTCGGATGAGACGGCAGGCTTAACTTTTTTTTCACGAGAGGGCTCTGCAGATATTTCTATTGTAGAGATCACCAGAACAAACAATACCACAAAACTATTTTGCCAGTTGTCGCCTGAGCTTTCTGAAAAAGTAAAGGAAGAGGGGAAAACAAAGCAATTATATTCAGTAATTCATAAAAGCCTGCAAGGTCTTTATCCAAATTTACAGATTGATGAGCAGACTATTATTAATCAATGGATAGAGAACAAGTTACCTGTTTTTTATCCGGGTTACATAAAAAAGATAACAGAGTTTCAAACTTACCAGCAGGCTGCCCCACGCAGGATTTACTACTGCGGAGATTACCTTTCCCAGGCGCTAGTGGAAGGTGCTTGTCAGAGTGGTAGTCGTGTGGCGGCTCTAATCACCAGACATTGGTCAAAATAAATTGGGGGAATTTATTCCTGACCCCAATTTATTTCCCCAATTTATCCAGACGCAAGTCAGTAATCAACATATGTGCAGACGCGTGAGTAATGCAAATGGGTATTTTGGCCTGTTCCACAGCCAATTGGCTGGTCACGCCGCAGGCCCAAAACACAGGCAATTCATCTTCCATTACTCGGGTCTGTGTTAATGTCTGTTCAGGTTTATTGATATCTGAAATACCAATCATCTCTGGATGGCCGATATGAATCGGTTCGCCGTGGACATCGGGATAGCGAGCAGTGACAAGAACGGCCTTAATAGCATCTTCAGGTTTTAAAGGTCGCATCGAGACCGCAATTTTTCCACGGAAGGGCCCCGTTGGTACTGCATCGATATTTGTATAGAACAAGGCAGCGCTATCGCCGCGTTGCAGATAGTCAAGATTGACGCCTTCCTGTTCCAATACCTGTTCAAATGAGAAAGAACAGCCAAAGGCAAAAGTGACAAAATCATCACGCCATAATTCGTTAATATCCTGTTTTGTTTGTGTCAATTTCCCCTGTTCAAAAACGGAATAGGCGCTTAGGTCTCTTCGAATATCAATACTATCGCCTAAGGCTGGCAGTGCCGGATCACCCAATTCAGATCTGGCTAATACTGGACAGGCGTGTCGATTGAGTTCGCAAAAATGGGCAAAGTCCTCAGCGTACTCTCCAGGTAATATTAGAATGTTGCACTGTATATAGCCGGGCGCCAGACCACTCGTAGGACCGCTAATCTGTCCATGACTAATAGCCCGTCGAATATCACGGGGATTATCCAAAGGATGCATTTTATTCATATTGATAGGAACAACACTTAATCAGTTAATTTATTTCGAATCCAATGTATTATGCATGAATACTACAGAAAAATTCTGTCGTTCTCATTCGCAATTATTCATGGGTTTTTATGTCTGCAAAAGCACTAAGAATTGGTATTGATATTGGCGGGACTTTTACAGATTTTGTCCTGCAAAAAGATGGGCACTTTCATTCCACCAAGCTCTTAACGACACATCAAGCTCCCGAGCGAGCCATTATGCTGGGTTTGCAGACCTTAATGTCACAAAATAATTGCCAACGCGAAGATGTGGAATTGATTATCCATGGGACGACGCTCGCCACCAATGCCATTATTGAACACAAAGGTGCGCGTGTGGCCATGCTCACGACGGAAGGCTTTCGCGACGTACTGGATTTAGGCACGGAGAGTCGCTTTGATCAATATGATTTAAATCTGGTTAAACCCAAGCCCCTGGTCGCGCGCGAATTACGCTACACCATTTCCGAACGTCTCGCCGCCGATGGAAGTGAATTGCTGCCGCTCGATCTCACTTACGTTAAAAAACTTGCCGAAGAATTAGAAAAGAATGAAATAGAAAGTATTGCTATTTGTTTTTTACACAGTTTTGTTAACCCGGTGCATGAACAAGCTGCAGCGGATGAGTTACGTAAACACCTCCCAGACATTTATATCAGCCTGTCCTCACAGGTGGCGCCGGAAATCAGGGAGTATGAACGCTTTTCAACAACGGTTGCCAATGCCTATGTACAACCGCTGATTGATACTTACCTGAAGAAGCTTGAGGAACAATTGAAACAGGCGGGTTTCACCTGTCCTTTATATATGTTTCTCTCCAATGGTGGTTTGGCTGAGGTTAGCGTCGCGCGACAATTCCCCATTCGACTGGTCGAATCGGGCCCGGCAGGTGGCGCGGTTTTCGCTAGTCACATAGCGCGGCTTCACGATGAAGATCGCATTCTGTCATTTGATATGGGTGGCACGACAGCCAAGATTTGTTTAATAGATGATGCCGAACCGCAAAAGGCCAATGTCTTTGAAATGGCACGGGTACATCGTTTTAAACAGGGTAGTGGCTTACCTGCCAGGATACCCGTTATTGAAATGGTTGAAATCGGCGCCGGCGGTGGCTCGATTGCAAGAGTGGATAATCTGGGGCGAATTACGGTTGGACCTGACAGTGCGGGTTCAGAACCTGGTCCGGCTTGTTATGATCGTGGCGGGAAAAACGCGACAGTGACCGATGCCGATTTAATTCTGGGTTTGCTTGAAGCCGACGGCTTTGCTGACGGTTCAATGCAATTAAATAGCGATGCGGCAAGGCAGGCGATACAAAGTAATCTCGGCGAAGCTTTAAAGATGGACATTCCCCTCGCGGCCTATGGTGTTGCCGAAATCGTGGAAGAAGACATGGCCAATGCCGCTCGCGAGCACGCCACTGAAAGTGGTAAATCTTTGACAGAGCGTACCTTGATTGCCTTCGGCGGCGCAGCACCGATTCATGCGCTGTCTCTCGCAAAAAAACTCGGCATAGATCGGGTCATTGTTCCCGCCAGCGCGGGCGTGGGTTCGGCAATAGGATTTTTATTAGCACCGGTGTCTTTTGAGCTTTCTCGCAGTTGCCGGGTCAAACTAAGTCAATTTCACGTTGCCATCCTAAATGATCTGTTCGCCGAGATGAGCGGCTATACCCACGGTGTCGTTTCATCCGGTGCACCCAATCACGAGAGAGTCGAAATTCGACAGGCGCAAATGCGTTATGTCGGGCAGGGCTACAGTATTCCTGTGGATCTTCCCGTTCGGGAAATGCAACAGGACGATGCGGACTTTTTGCTCGATGCCTTTAATAAAGCCTATATCAATCTTTATAAGAAACTACACACCGGTGTGGATATTGAGATCGTCAGCGTGACGGTTTCCGTTTTAGCCCATATTGTCTCTACACAGGCGATGGAATCTGCCGAGTCTGAAGATACGGGTCCGCTAAAGATCGATCACATCGGCAGCTTATTCGATGCAGAGTCTGACAGCTATAAAGAAATAAAAGTGTATTCGCGCTCCCTGCTTCGAGCTGGAGATAGCTTGAAGGGCCCGATCTTGATTCGCGATACAGGTACAACCGCTATGGTGCCCAATGGCTATGATGTTACCGTCGCTAAAGACAAGAGTTTGATCATTGAAAGGCAAAGTGTATGAGTCAAGATAAACGTAAATTCGAGTCTTCACTGCAAAGCATTCAATTCCAGGTGATCTGGCGGCGTTTGATCTCTATCGTGGAGGAACAGGCGCGTATCCTTATGAAGACGGCATTCAGTCCGGTTGTACGGGAATCCGGCGATTTGTCTGCCGCTTTATTCGATCCACAGGGAAGGATGTTAGCCCAGGCGATCACCGGTACACCCGGTCATGTGAATTCAACCGCTGCAGCCATACCTCATTTTTTAAAAGAATATCCTGCAGAGGTGTTAAAACCCGGCGATCATTTGATCACCAACGATCCCTGGTTGACCTCCGGTCATTTGCATGACGTAACCGTAGTCTCTCCTGTATTTATCGAAGATAAACTCGTTGCGCTGTTCGCTTGCACCTGTCACCAGTTAGATATTGGCGGATTGGGACAAGGTCCTGATGCAAAGTCAGTCTATGAAGAAGGTTTGTGTATTCCTATTATGAAACTGGTCAAGGAAGGCGAAGTCAATGAGGACTTGCTGAAGATCATCGAGAATAACGTGCGCACACCCTATGAGGTACAAGGAGATATTCTCTCTTACGTAGCAGCGAATGAAACCAGCGGTGTTAAATTGACGGATATGATGCATGAGTACGGACTGAATGAACTCAAAGAGTTGGCTGATGAAATCATCGAACGATCGCGTGCAGGCATGCTCGATGAAATTCGAAAACTACCTCAGGGCACAACATACAACACCATAACGTTGGATGGTTATGACAATCCAGTTGAAATCGTCTGTGCATTAACTATTACAGAAAATGAAATAAACGTTGATTTCACCGGTAGTACCCAGGCGAGCACCAAAGGTATTAACCTGGTGTTAAATTACACTCAGGCCTATGCCAATTACGGTATACGTTGTGTGGTGGGCTCACATATTCCTAATAATAGCGGCTCCTTGTCACCGATAAACATAAGCGCACCGGAAGGCTCTATTCTCAACGTCCAGCATCCCTGGCCGGTTTGCGCGAGACATATCATCGGACAGTTTTTACCTGATGCCGTGATGGGTTGTCTGGCGCAACTTATTCCTGAGAAAGTGCCGGCAGAAGGGGCATCCTCATTGTGGGGTGTGCAGATGCGTGGTGGGCCTGAGGTCGACGCCGCCTGTGATTT
>JBLIML010000025.1:0-31806 GCA_047638675.1 Planctomycetota bacterium
GTCTGACCCCATTTAATTTTATTTTTTACTTTTAACAAACTTCATGAGGCGTCTGCGTTTTTCTATCTGGCGTTTATTTAATACATTTTTCTTGCCTTCGAAGGGATTACTGCCATGTTTAAACTCTATGACGACTGGCGTGCCCACTAAACGTAATTGCTGACGAATTTTGTTGGATAGATAGCGTCTATAGCTATCTGGTACGTGTTCTGTTTGATTGCCGTGAATGATAATACGCAAGGGGTCGTGTCCGCCGATATGTGCATATCGCAATTTAATACGGCGACCCCTCACTAGCGGTGGTTCATGCGCAAGCACCAGCGTATGCAGAATTTCGGTGACCAGAGAAGATTTGACCCTTGTCGCCTGGGATTTGCCAATTTTGTCGACCAGATCGAATAACTTTCCAACCCCAGTGCCGTGTAGTGCAGATATAAAATGCGTGCAGGCGTAGTCGATAAAGTCGAGCTTACGAGCAAGTTGATTTTTTATGGCGTTTTTTTGGTCTGATTCCAGACCGTCCCATTTATTTACAGCGATTATTAATGATTTGCCGCTATCGGCAGCAATGCCCAGCAGATGTAAATCCTGATCCGTCACTGCATCTTGTGCATCGATCAATAAAACAATGATCTGTGCCATGTCTATCGCTTTCAGGGTTTTAATCACACTATATTTTTCAACGAGGTCTGTAACCCGCGCTCGTCGTCTAACGCCAGCGGTATCGATAAGGACGTACTGCTGTCCTCGGCGTTCGAAGGGAATGGCAACGCTGTCACGCGTGGTTCCCGGCTCGTCGAAAGTTAACATCCTCTCTTCACCTAACATACGGTTGACCAGGGTTGATTTACCAACATTGGGACGACCAATAATACCGACCCTCAGTCCCTCTACTTGCAGATCAGGATCTTCATCTGCTTCCGGTAGTTTCTCAAGAATCTCTTCCAGCAGGGCAGACACGCCATCGCCGCGCTCAGCAGATATTGCTATGGGCTGACCTACGCCGAGCGCATGAAAGTCGGCGCAGACAATAGCAAGTTCGAGGCCCTCAGTTTTATTTACCACCAGATAGAGATTTGGACAAAGTGGTCGTAATTGCCTGGCGAGCAATTCATCTGCTGCTGTAAGACCGCTGCGCCCATCAACCAACCACATCACGGCATCAGCTTCTTCTATCGCGCGCAGAGCTTGCTCGGAGACTTTTGCCGAAATACTGAGGTCGGCTTTTTGCTTTTGTTCTTGTTCCAGTCCTCCGGTATCGACGAGTACAAAGGTCTTCTCGCCGTGACGGACGTAGCCATATTGCCGATCGCGTGTGACACCTGGTCGATCGGCGACAAGCGCGTTACGAGAATGTGTAATACGGTTAAAAAGAGTGGATTTGCCTACATTGGGGCGTCCAACGATGGCAATGATGGCTGACATTATTTTTTAACGATAACTAAATGCAGTCAAAGTGCCGTCACTACAAAAGCCATACAGAATTTTACCAACGACGAGAGGTGAGGTAATGATCCGATCTTTACAAAGTCTGTTTCTTGCGACAAATTTTCCTGATGACCTGGACATCCAATGTAAATAGCCCTCGAAATCGCCGACAACAACATAATCGCCGATGACGGCAGGAGCGGTAACACCGCGTAAATGCAGTTTTAGTTGTTCCCAGACTGCGGTGCTGGTGAATCTGTCGAATACCAGGATATGGCTTTTATCACCTGTTACATAAATATTTTGCTCATCCGCATCAAAACCGGCATAGGATGATATTTCCCTGTCCCAAAGCACGCGTCCGGTTTCCGCTTGCATGGCCGAGAGATGACCCTGAAACGTAGCAATGTAGATAACGCCGTCTACAACAAGCGGTGCGGAATCAATATCCACCATGCGCTCCAGATCTGAACGACCGCTTGCCGTTGCAACCGATGCCTCCCAGATTAATTTTCCAGTGCGTACATCGAGCGCTGCCATTTTTCCGCCATCGAAGCCAGCAATCACCAGGTCGCCGTCAATGACAGGTGTACTTGTGCCGCGCAGCGTGAGCGAAGGCACGGTACGATCGTATATCCATAGACGTTTACCGCTATTCCCATTAAGACCAAATATTTTCCCATCACCGGTGAGAACCGCTACGGTACCGTGCGCTTTCTGTGGGGCAGAGAGGATTTCACTCGATACTGTCGAGCGCCATTGTTCTTTACCATTGTCGGCAGATAAGGAGATGGTTTCTGCTTCGGAAGTGCCAACCAGGACCGTGTTTTCGCCAAACCCGGGGCCACCGGTAATATGTGTGTCTACATCTACGGACCACAATCTGTTTCCGTTTGTAGCATCGAGAGCCTGAACGCGACCATCTGCATCGGCCACGTAGAGTCTTTGGTTGAATACGACTGGCGCAAGTTTCAGATATTGTTCATCTGTTCCGCTGCCAATGTTCTTCGACCACAGTTCGATAACATTAAGACGTTGCCTGATTTCAAGCAGTTCGGCAGGCGGTTCAGCGTTGTCGCTATCGCCCTTCATATATTCTTTGATTGAATCCGTTACGCCACAAGCGCCAAGACTCGCGATGACGATGACCAGGAAAAAGCGCTTAATCATAAGGATTCTCTAGTTACGACCCAGATCATCTAGTTTCAGTTCTAGAATAGCCGTATTCTTATCTGAGGCTTTCGCTGTGTCGAATGCTTTTTGATAAGCTTCACGTGCGGCATCTACATTACCTTCCTCTCTGAGGATGTCGGCCTCGAGTTCCTGGTAATTGAGATCAAATTCACCTCTTTGTGTGTTCGAGCTCAGTAGTATCCTCGCCTCGCCAAGTTTATTCTGCGCAATAAGTACACGGGCGAGTCGGAAGGTAATCACATGCTCTAAACTGCTCTGTGAATTGTTATCCAAAGCCCATTGTAGATTACTGGCAGCTGCATCCAGATCACCGTCGGCGACGGCGAGTTTCGCCAGGGCCAGTTTGGCAAATACGGCATAGACTGTGTTCTTGTAGGACGCGGTTATTTCGTTTGCTTTCTCGCTTAGCGTATCAGTCGTGTTTTCACGTGAGGCAGTAAGCATTTGTTGATAAAGATGAGAAGCGGAAACAGCTCGTTCGAGCTGATAATCTTTCCATTCGCGCCAGCCGAAAATTGCCATCAGGCCGAGAATGACGCCAAAAATCGCGGATTTGCCGTTGTCTTGCCACCATTTTTTTAGAGCTTCAACTTGCTCATCTTCTGTTTGGTAAATGTCCAAAAAAATCTCCTAAAAATTAGTGCTGTCGCCATCAACACCCGGTGCCTTGACATTAGCAGGTGTCTTTAGTTGTGCGTATTTAGCCTGTTTTGGCTTACATTCTTGATACTCGTGCATGAACAAAACGCGCATTATACCGTTGCCGGAGTCACAGTCGATGAATTTACAATTTTAATTCCGTCTGCAATGCGCTCGCTAACTTGTCCCAGCTTAGCTCAATTTGAGCGGATTCACGTCGTAGTGGCTTTAGCCCAATAGTCTGCTTCTCTAGCTCTTCTTCCCCCAAAATAAGGGCAACGTCCGCCCCCGATTTGTCTGCTTTTTTGAATTGGCTCTTGAAACCACCACCACCACAATGCATTACCAGCCTTAATTCTGGTAGCTCATCTTTAATCTGCTCGGCCAGACGAAAACCCGCCGTCATAATGGTATCACCGGCGATTATTAAGTAGACCTGCGGTGTTTGCCGGCGTTTGCGTGTATGATTTTCGTCAATTAGCTCAACCAACCGTTCGAGTCCCATGGCGAAGCCGATGCCCGGTATTTTTTTACCGCCAAAATGTTCAATTAGTCCATCGTATCGACCACCCGCACAAACCGTACCTTGAGCACCGAGCGCATCGCTGAT
Organism: Planctomycetota bacterium; assembly: GCA_047638675.1. Classification (GTDB taxonomy): domain Bacteria; phylum Pseudomonadota; class Gammaproteobacteria; order Eutrophobiales; family Eutrophobiaceae; genus WLWS01. The sequence continues at coordinate 3,872 of JBLIML010000025.1, forward strand.
CCACTCAAACACCGTGTTACTGTAGTAATCGAGTCCGCGAACCAGTCGTGGGTTGACGGTGTAATGAATATTTACCGCCTCCAGCAACTGTTTAAGCCCTTCGAAGTGTTCGTTAGACTCGTCATCCATATAGTCTGTCATGCTTGGTGCGCTACTTATTACAGACTGCATTTCCGGGTTTTTGCTGTCGAGTATGCGCAAAGGGTTTTTTTGTAAACGCACTCGGCTATCCGCGTCCAGACTGGCTTCGTGGTCACTGAAATAATCTACCAATATTTGGCGATATCGCTTGCGGGCGTCCCCTGTTCCCAGCGTATTTATCTGAAGTTCGAGACCGGATATACCCAGTTCCTTCCAGAAGCGAGCGCACATGGCAATCAATTCTGCATCAATATCGGGCCCTGCAAGACCATACACTTCGGCACCGATTTGATGAAACTGCCGTAGTCGACCTTTTTGTGGTCTTTCATGTCTAAACATAGGGCCGCAATACCACAGACGCAGAGCGTTATTCTGATACAGTCCATGTTGCATAAGGGCGCGAACAGATCCTGCGGTGCCTTCCGGACGCAGCGTCAATCGGTCACCGCCAAGATCGGCAAAGGTGTACATTTCTTTCGAGACAATATCGGTTGTTTCACCAATGGAACGTTCAAATAGCTCCGTCTTTTCCACTAGTGGCGTACGAATTTCCTGATAGCCATAGCGATTGAGAACGTTTTGAATCGTCTCTTCCAGGTATTGCCAGTCGCTGGTGCGATCATTGAGGATGTCGTGCATCCCTTTTACGGATTGTATTTTTTCCGCCAAGCTTCTCTCCAGAGATTTAAACGCGGTATATTAGCAGAATTGTCGGATTTGCAGGCCGGCACCTGAAAGAAGGTCTGGGTTATCGTGTTATCTGCCGAGACTGAACCGTGCGATGCCGCCTTTGGTGTATGGCAAGATGTCGAATGGGTCACCGTTAAACTCAACGCTGACGCCCTCGGCAACGCCGAGCACTATGGAAAAAGGCGCAGTGCCTTTTAATCGTATTACTTGCCCTTCATGAGCAAGATTACCAAATACCTTGTTGTCTGTTGAATCCCGTACTTCAATCCAGGATTCCGTTGTTAGGCGCAGGACTATACTATCCGGGCCTTCGTTATCAGTGCTTACCTCAAGTGCAAAATCCCGATCGCGGTCTACGTCGGCAATGATTTCATCGTCAAGGCCCATCACGGAGCTTGTCTCATCCAGATTGTCGCTTGCTTCTTCGGCTGGCTCGATAGCGCGAAAATAGGGCGATGAAGAATGTTCAATAATGGGATAGGAGTAGGATAATCCAGTACCTGGCTCGGTTTCGGTATCACTCATATAATTACTGCCGAAGCTCATCTTATCGACGATGAAATTACTGTAAAACCAGGCGACCAGCAAAATGACAAGCGTCAGTGAGATGAGGTAGGTAAATGCCCTCACAGGTTTATCACTGCTGGACCTTTGCGAGGGGTGTTTTATCTCGGGAATTATTTCAGGTGGATCGGGTGCGTCATCGTTATAAGTCGACACAATTGCTTCTGGATCAACGCCAAGAATCTTCGCGTAACTCCTAAGATAGCCACGCGCATAGGTAGCCGCCGGAAGCACGTCAAAATTATTGCTTTCGATGGCCTCGATAATTCGTATTTCCAGATTCAGGCGCGATGCGATGTTCTGCACCGATAAGTTTTTCTGTTCACGCAGGTGCTTTAGCTGTTCTCCAGCTGAAACTTGAGTTACCTGATCGTGAGCATCTGTCATGGTTATCGACGAGATTCAGACTCAATTAGCATTCCAGCTTCTCTGGAATCGGGGTAGTTGTTCCTCAGGGACAAGGCGTAACTGGACAGGGCATCCTTATCGCCTAATTGTTTTTCAATTTGGATCCCCAGCCATAAACTTCCGGGAGAAGGGCGACTGACAGCCAGATAACGTTGTAAATGAGCGCGGGCAGAAAGGTAGTTTGCTTTATCAAAACTCAATTGCGTCATATGCAATAAGGCCGTTGGGTTTTGCTTGTCTATTTCCAGGGCACGTCGGAAATAGTTTTCCGCATCATCAAGACGTTTTTCCTGATGGGCGCAGGTACCGGCATTGGTAATGGCGATTTCTGGTGTTGCATATAGCGGGTTTTCTGCCGCCTTCAGTAATGTCACTTCGGCTTCTTTACTGCGACCTATCTGACAAAGAAATCGACCGTAATTGTTCATTGTATTTGAATCATTAGGATCCAGCTTCAGCGCTTTTTTAAAATACCTCTCAGCATCTTTATTACGATCGATCAGCTGGTAAAGCAGGCCATAGGCATTGTAAATACCGGAAAACTTTGGATCAGCGGCGCGTGCACGATCGAGTTTCTCCAGCGATCTTTCATAATCACCTCGGCTCATATACTCAATAGCTAATGTGAGATTCGCACGGGCTGCATCGTTCACTCCAACAGTTGGGCGCAGATTGCCCTTGCTGCCTGTTGTCTGATTACAGGCATTGAGTAAGGGTAAAACAAGCACAAGCGTTAGCAGTATTTTGTTCATGGTTAGCGGTTTATTGGATTTTGTCGCATGCGCAAGGCTTTGGCGGCAACTTGTCCTACCAGTTGTCCGCAGGCGGCATCAATATCATCCCCTCTGGTTTTTCGAGTTATCGTTATAATTCCTCGTTTTACCAGTATATCGCGGAATTCCTCAATAGTTTGTTTTGATGAGCACTTATATTGCGATCCTGGGAATGGATTAAATGGAATCAGGTTGACCTTTGCAGGTATGTCGCTAAGCAACTTCACTAATTGATGAGCTTCGGATTTACTGTCATTGATACCATCAAGCATGACATATTCGAAAGTTATCGGATCATTATCTCGCTGTCTGGCATAACGCTGACAGGCCGCCATGAGCTCACTTAGCGGATAGCGTCGGTTAATAGGTACCAGCTCATTTCTTATTTCGTCATTGGGTGCGTGCAAAGAAACAGCGAGACTGACCTTTGTAGTCTCCGCCAGGCGATCAATTCCCGGGACAACGCCAGCAGTACTCAAGGTCACTCGCTTTTGCGCAAGATTAAAACCGAGATCATCTTTCATTAAGTCCATGGCAATAACGACATTATCGAAATTGAGCAAGGGCTCACCCATACCCATCATCACTACATTGGTGATGATGCGGTCTTGTTGTTGAAAACTCCCCAGCTCTTTATTTGCCAACCATAATTGGCCAATGATCTCAGAGACGCTCAGGTTACGATTGAAGCCCTGTTTACCAGTGGAACAAAAACTGCAATCCAGAGGACAACCTACCTGAGACGAAATGCACAAGGTGCCACGATCTTTTTCAGGTATGAATACAGTCTCAATACAGTTCTTATCATCGATGCGCAGCAGCCATTTGCGTGTGCCATCTTTGGAAATTTGTTGTGAAACAATTTCTGGCAATTGAAATGCGGTTTGTTCAGCAAGATGAATACGCAGATCCTTGCTGATGTCCGTCATTTTTTCGAAGTCAGTGATGCCTTGATGATATACCCACTTCATGAGCTGTGTAGCACGATAGGGCTTTTCTGCCATGCCTGAGAAAAACTCGCGCATGGCAAGCGGGCTTAGATCAAAAAAGTTGGTTGTCGCGTTCACTTTTGTTTTATCTGGTGCGAGTGCAGAGTTCTTCGCTACTAAAGAAAAACGGGATTTCCTCAGCCGCGGTTTCAGCCGCATCTGAACCATGCACAGCATTCTCACCTTGATCGCCGTCGACATCACAAAAATCAGCGCGAATTGTACCGGGTTCGGCATCTTTCGGAAAAGTGGCCCCCATCAACTCACGATTTTTGGCGATGGCATTTTCACCTTCGAGCACCTGGATCATCACCGGGCCGGACGTCATAAGATCCATTAATTCCTGATAAAAGGGACGTTCTTTATGTACAGCGTAAAATTTTGCTGCCTGCTCATTACTAAGATGTTGCATTTTTGCAGCGATGATCCTGAGACCCGCCTTTTCAAAGCGTGAATAAATGTCACCGATGACATTTTTTGCAACGGCATCGGGCTTAATAATGGATAGTGTGCGTTCTAACGCCATAAAAACTACTCCGTAGTTATTGAATTTAATGTGTAAATAAGGTGGCGGGATTATACGTATTTATACCACCGGGTAAAACTTTCACAGGGAAATTAACAGGATAAGTGAATTTTATCGTCGATTTATCCGCCTCTTCAGGTGTCGACCTGGCAATAAACCTGAATATGTTCGTTTTCGACTCTTATAGGGAAAGTCGCAAGGTCTTCCCGCGCGGGCCGGCTCAACACAGCACCGGTCCTTATACAAAATTCAGCGCCATGTCGTGGACACATGATACGTTCACCATGCACGATAAACCTCGCTTCCACACCGCAACTCAACATGCGTGATCCATCATGGCTACAGGCATCTTCAATAGCATAATATTCACCCTGAAGATTGAAAACGGCAACAGTTAGATCGCCTATCTCGATGAAATGTGATTTTCCCGGGCCAAGCTCCGTAACTGCGACCACATCAATCCAGCTGGAACTCATCTAACTATTTGAATCTATTGTAATTAGTGGGTTTTAAAACATGCCGGATTCAAGTCGCGCGGCTTCTGACATCATTTCCATGCTCCAGGGTGGATCAAAGGCAAGCTCTACTTCGACCTCAGCGACGGTGGGGATAGTAGAGACTTTTGAGCGCACATCTGCAGCAAGGAATTCACCCATACCGCAGCCGGGTGCTGTGAGAGTCATGAGAATATCAACTTTGTGATCACCGTCTTGCAGTTTACTGACCCTGCAATCGTAGATGAGACCCAATTCCACCACATTGATGGGGATTTCAGGATCATAGCAAGTGCGCATCTGCGCCCACACAAGATCTTCATTGAACGTGCCATCAGGCCTGATAGCGGGCTCTTTAATGATTGCCTCGTCAGGGATCTCAAAACCCAGAGCATCAGCGTCTTTGGCACCAATTTGTACCAGATTTCCATTCAAGTTGATGGTGTAGTTACCACCGAGCGCCTGAGTGATGAAAACAACGCTACCCTCTGGCACTTCAATGGTAGTGCCATCAGGGATCAAGATTGCCTCGCAATCACGCTCGACTGTTACAGGTTCATTCGTTTGTGGTGTCATTCTGTTGATATCGCTGTAGATTCACCTTCCAGTGCGGAATGTAGAGTATGCCAACATAAGGTTGCACACTTAACACGTGTTGGGTATTCACGTACACCGGCAAGTGCGGCCAATTTTCCCAGTTTTTCTTCGTCGACTTCACTGCCATCGGTGGTGACCAGTTCGTGAAAATTGTTGAATATCTCTTCTGCTTCATCGGCAGTTTTACCCTTCATGACATCCGTCATCAACGATGCTGATGCAACCGAAATTGCGCAGCCGGAACCGTCAAAGCTGATGTCATCAATTTTGTTATCCATCAATTTTAAATACAAAGTAAGGCGGTCACCGCATAAGGGATTAAAGCCTTCCAATGTTCTATCAGGATTTTCCAGCTTACCAAAATTTCGCGGGCTGCGATTATGGTCAACGATCACTTCCTGATATAAATCTTTTAAGTCAAACATCAGGCGAACACCTTCTTGGCAGCTTCGATGCCAGACATGAGAGCATCAATTTCATTTTTGGTATTGTAGAAGGCAAACGATGCGCGCGCTGTTGCGGGTACCTTGAACCTGTCCATCACGGGCATGGCGCAATGATGACCTGTACGAATAGCGATGCCATCGTGATCAAGTATCGTGCCTAAATCATGGGGGTGAACCTTATCCATGACAAATGAAAGAATACTGGCTTTGTTCTTTGCCGTGCCAATTAGCCGAAGACCATCAACCTTGAGGGCGTATTCAGTGGCGTATTCGAGCAATTCGTGTTCATAAGCGGCAATGGCATCCAAACCGATGTTGTTGACATAATCAATAGCTGAGCCCAAGCCGATGACGCCCGCCATATTGGGTGTTCCAGCCTCAAACCTGTGTGGTGGTTCTGCATAGGTGGTTTTCTCAAAGGTCACCATTTTGATCATGTCGCCACCCCCGTGATAGGGAGGCATTGCTTCAAGCAGTGCTTTTTTACCGTAGAGAACACCCACGCCCGTAGGACCGCACAGTTTGTGACTGGAAAAGGCATAGAAGTCACAATCAAGATCCTGAACGTCGATATTCGTGTGTGGTGCGGCCTGGGCACCATCGATTAAAACAACCGCATTGTTCTCGTGAGCGAGTTGGATAATTTCTTTTATGGGGTTAATAGTGCCAAGAGCATTGGATATATGCCCAACCGAGACCATTTTTGTCTTAGGCCCGAGCAGTTTCTTATATTCATCCATGATGATTTCGCCATCATCATTGATGGGGATCACTTTTAATTTGGCACCGCTTTGCTCACAAAGTAACTGCCAGGGTACAATATTCGAGTGGTGCTCCATCCAGGAAATAATAATTTCATCACCAGCGTGAATATTTGTGCGGCCATAGCTAGATGCGATCAGATTAATCGCTTCGGTCGTGCCTTTTACGAAAATAATTTCATTTTCTGATTTCGCGTTAATAAATGATTGGCATTTTACGCGTGTTGATTCAAAAGCAGCAGTGGCTTCACCACTGAGTGTATGCACCCCCCGATGGATGTTCGAATTATATTCTCTATAGTACTTATCCACTGTCTCAATCACCTGCTTAGGTTTTTGAGAAGTCGCGGCATTGTCAAAATACACCAGGGCTTTGCCGCGAACAGTGCGAGAGAGCACAGGGAAATCCTGCCGGATTCTTTCAACGTCGAATTTAGGGTGTAGCATTTCAGCCGAACTACTCACTGCATAAACTCCGCAATTAAGGACGCATCAGGCAATCTTCCAACGACCTTTTGTTCGAGTCGTTCTCGAATAGGCGCGAACTTAATGCGTTTAATGACTTCGTCAGCGAAAGCAAAGGTCAATAGACTTCGAGCGGTATTCTCGTCGATAGCACGTGAACGCAGGTAGAAAAGCATATTGTTATCCAGTTGCCCAACCGTGGCGCCATGGCTGCACTTAACATTATCGGCATAGATCTCCAATTCCGGTTTTGTATCGATTTCAGCGTCGTTTGACAAAAGCAAATTGGCATTGGATTGTTGCGCATCCGTTAATTGCGCGTCTTTATGCACAACAACTTTACCATTAAATACCCCACGGGCTTTACCATCCAGCACACCGCGATAGGTTTCATCACTACTTGTATTTGGCATGCTGTGATCAACACGCGTGTGGTTGTCGATGTGTTGGTTGCCGCTTGCCATGTATAGACCGTTTAGCCCGACATGCGCCCCAGGCCCAGCTAAATTAGCATCAATATCGTTGCGCACCAGCGCGCCGCCGAGAGAGACAGAATGGGATTCAAGACGGCTGTCTTTTTCACATTGCGCATGTAAATAACCGATATGAAAACCCCTGATACTCTCTTGTTGTACTTTATAATGTTCGAGTACAGCGCCGTCGCCGGTCCTTATCTCAGTTACCGTATTGGTACAATACTCCGCGTCATCCAGGCCAATATAACTTTCAATTACTGTGGCTCTGGCATTTTTGCCGAGCACTATCAGGTTATGTGGATGGGATATGAAAGAACTCTGTTGCTTGTTGGCAATAAAAATCAGGTGAATCGGTTTTTCGAGCTCGACATTATCGGGCACATGAATAAATGCACCATCAATTGCAAAGGCGGTATTGAGTGCTGCAAAACCATGTTTATCTGATCTGGCAAATTGATTGATATAGGGTTCCGCAAGTTTTTGGGTCTTCTCATCGACATGTGCCAATGAGGCGACGATGGCGCTAACGCCTACTTCCGTATTTTGTGAAAGTGCTGAAGAATAATGCCCATTGATAAATACCAGTTCCTGACATTCGAGGCCAGCGAAACGAATTTCATTCATTTGTTCGCTAGTAATATGGTTGGAAGAGGAGTTTACAATAGTGAAGTTACGCTTCAGCAGAGGACGTACATCGGTGTATTTCCACGCTTCATGACGGGTAGTTGGAAACCCCTGCCGTCCAAAAGCATCTATGCCGTTTTGGCGTTGTTGCATCAGCCAGCCTGTGCTTGTGGACTGAAATCGCACGTGCTCTGACAGGTAATGATTTATTGCCGCCTGGCTCATGCCGCTGCATCTTCCTGCATCATCTGTTCGTAACCTTCTTCTTCAAGTTGTAAGGCCAACTCACTTCCGCCTGACTTGATGATTCGTCCATTAGCCAAAACGTGCACATGATCAGGGACAATGTAATTGAGTAATCGTTGATAATGCGTCACAAGAATAATTGAGCGTTCTTTATTGCGCAGAGAATTGACGCCATCAGCAACAATTTTCAGGGCGTCAATGTCCAGGCCAGAGTCGGTTTCATCCAGTATTGCAAGTTTGGGTTCAAGTACGGCCATCTGAAAAATCTCATTACGTTTCTTCTCGCCACCGGAAAAACCTTCATTTACGCCGCGACTCATAAAGTCCTCTTTCATTTTTACGAGTTTAATTTTCTCGCGTACGAGTGCAAGAAACTCCACCGCGTCCAGAGGGATTTCACCACGGGACTGGCGGATAGCATTGACGCCGGCCTTCAATAAATAAATATTATTCACACCTGGGATTTCCACCGGATATTGAAAGGCGAGAAAGACACCGGCACAGGCACGTTCTTCAGGGGCCATGTCCAATAGATTCAGTCCTTCATAAGTAACGGTGCCTTTTGTGATTTCATATCCATCGCGTCCAGCCAGGACATTCGCCAGGGTGCTTTTGCCAGAACCGTTAGGCCCCATGATGGCGTGCACTTCCCCGGCTTTTACTTCGAGGCTTAGACCGTTAAGAATTTTTTTATTCTCGATCTGAGCATGTAAATCGTTAATGCTGAGCATGGTATTAATTAGTAGTTAGTAGTTAAAAGTAATAGCTTCGCAAGAGTAGAATTCGTCAGGAATAAAACTTGCTGGCTATCTTTGATTCCTGTTAGCCGACAGCTCCTTCCAATGTTACGGCAAGGAGTTTTTGTGCCTCGACAGCGAATTCCATAGGTAATTCTTTGAAAACGTCCTTGCAAAATCCATTTACGATCATGTTCACAGCATCTTCTTCCGAGACGCCACGTTGCCGACAATAAAACAATTGGTCATCACCAATTTTTGATGTCGTCGCTTCGTGTTCAACCTGAGCGCTGGCATTCTTCACTTCAATGTAGGGAAAAGTATGGGCACCGCATTTGTCTCCCATAAGCAGCGAATCACATTGAGTGTAGTTCCTGGCGTTATCAGCTCCTTTGGAAATCTTGACCAAACCGCGGTAGGCGTTTTGTGCGAAGCGGGCAGAAATACCTTTAGAAATAATGGTGCTGCTGGTGTTTTTGCCAATATGAATCATTTTAGTGCCGGTATCGGCTTGCTGATGATTATTGGTTACCGCAACAGAATAAAACTCACCAACAGAATTATCACCACGCAACAGACAGCTGGGGTATTTCCAGGTGACGGCGGAACCGGTTTCCACCTGGGTCCAGGAAATTTTGGAATTATCACCTCGGCAATCACCTCGTTTTGTCACGAAGTTGTAGATACCGCCCTTGCCATTTTCATCGCCCGGGTACCAGTTTTGTACGGTGGAATATTTGATCTGTGCATTTTCCATGGCGACAAGTTCTACCACGGCGGCGTGCAATTGATTCTCATCGCGCATGGGTGCTGTGCAGCCTTCCAGATAACTGACATGACTACCTTCTTCGGCCACAATCAAGGTGCGTTCAAACTGACCCGTATTGAGGGCATTAATACGAAAGTAGGTGGAGAGCTCCATGGGGCAGCGCACGCCTTTCGGGATATAGCAAAAAGAACCATCGGTAAATACCGCGGCGTTCAGCGCAGAAAAATAATTATCTGCTGTTGGCACAACCGATCCAAGATACTTCTTAACCAACTCAGGGTGCTCTTTTACGGCCTCAGAGAAAGAGCAGAAAATAACCCCCGCCTCTGCCAGTTTGCTCTTAAAAGTAGTCGCAACAGAGACGCTGTCAAAAACCGCATCAACCGCGACGCCTGCCAGCATCTTTTGTTCATGCAGGGGGATGCCGAGCTTTGCATAGGTCTCCAGCAATTTTGGATCGACCTCATCCAGACTTTTGGGGCCGTCGTTTTTCGATTTAGGAGCGGAGTAGTATGAAATGGATTGGTAGTCAATCGGCTCGTAATCGACATGGGCCCAGATGGGTTCGGCCATGGTCAACCATTGTCGATAGGCTTTCAGTCGCCATTCCAGCAACCATTCTGGCTCGTTTTTCTTGTTCGAGATGAAAGCGATGACATCTTCATTCAAACCGGGTGCAATCGTGTCACTGTCAATGTCAGTAACGAAACCGTGCTCGTACTCTTTTTCTACCAGTGATTCGACGTTTTCTGCTTGTGTGGACATAAATTTCTACCTCGGCTAATCGTTAGTTGGCATCGTCAGCGATGGTAAAACTCTCACCGCAACCACACATTGCCTGAACGTTAGGATTATTAAAACGAAAGCCTTCATTCACACCTTCTTTCACATAATCCAGTTCGGTACCGGATAAGTATCGAAAACTCTGGTCATCGATAACAATCTTTACGCCGTTTGATTCGAACAACTGATCGCTCTCGTTAATCTTCTCAGCGGCTTCAACAACGTATTGATATCCTGAGCAACCAGTAGGTTTAACACCAATGCGTAGATTCACTTCGTCGCCGTTATTGGCGAGGTAATTCTTAACGTGTGTGGCGGCCCTTTCTGTCAGTGCAATATTTGAATTTTTCATAATCATATTTCCATTCGTAACAGCACATGTTCCTGCCGTTCTGAAACCTGTTTTACCGAGCCGTGCTCCACAAGCGAAGCGAGGCTTATACCGCTTAAAAAACCCGTGATCTGCTGGCTAAGTTCTTCCCAAAGGTCATGGGTAAGACAGCGATCTTCTCCGTGACAATTCTTTTTGCCGTGACATCGTGTGGCATCAACCGTTTCGTCCACCGCACATATGACATCAGAAACGGAAATATCCTCGGATGCACGCCCCAATGAATACCCACCTCCGGGTCCGCGCGAACTGGCAACCAGGCCTTGCTTACGTAATCGAGAGAACAATTGCTCCAGATAAGACAGTGAGATACCTTGTCTGGAGGAGATTTCCGACAAATTTATCGGTCCTCGTCCATGGTGCAGGGCCAAATCCAGCATCGCGGTGACGGCGTAACGGCCTTTGGTGGTTAGTTTCATGCTCGGAATTCTCCGCTGGCAAGCTAGGTAAACGGGCGGGCAGAATCACATATCTGACTAATTTAGTCAAGTATTCACCACGCGGTCTCGTGGCGCTGTCCTGGATGCTTTGAATAAATCATGCGAAATAACATTATAGTTAATAAAAACAACAGGTTATTTATTTTTAGCAGAAGTAAAAAAACGAGGATTTAGTCTACATTTGCTCTCTCGTGCGGCAGTAAACAACGTAGCGGCTTGCAAAACAGCTTCGGCGAATTTGAATCGGGGCTGTAACATAGGCGCATTCTAATAATAAGGTCATGGGAGTGGTTCAGATGCGACACAATATTGCAGTATTACTAATCTTGTCTTCTTGCCTCATTGTTGCAGGGTCCGCTTTTTCGGAAACTGGCGACAGCGTCTACTTAAACGGACGTATATATACCGCAAATGACAAGCAGGCCTGGGTCGATGCGGTAGTGATCAAAGACGGCAAATTTGTCTTCGTTGGAGAGAATGAATCAGCAAGAAAGTTTATCTCGTCCAGCACCCTTGTTAATGATCTTGGTGGCAAGATGGTGATGCCGGGTATACACGATGCCCACAGTCACATGGTGTGGGGTGGTTTGAATAAACTTTTTGAATGTCGTCTGCCGCTTGGCGCCGCTATTGAGAGTTTGATAGATAAACTCAAAGAGTGTGCAAAAGATCTACCTGAATCAGATTGGCTGATCGCAGGATCAGTCTGGTCGGAACAGTTGCCCAAAGGAAGGTTTCATAAATCTCTCCTCGATACAGCTTTTCCCAATACGCCGGTTTATATCGTTGAAGGTTCGCAACATAATGCTTTTATAAACTCCAAAGCTTTGGAACTGGCAGGGATTACCGAGAATACCCCCAAACCTGCCGGCGGATATATCATAAAAGATGAACAGGGCAAGTTAACTGGAGAGTTGGTTGAAACCGCTACTTTACTGGCAAGCAAGGATTTCAAGTCTGCAGCGATGCAGCAAAATCTGGAAGCTTTGGAATGGGCAAGCCAGTTGTTTAGCAAATTTGGTATCACATCTACTCAGGAAGCATCGGCCAATGAAGATGTACTCAGGACGTTTAATCAGGTTGATAATGTAAAAAAATTAAACCAGTCCGTCGCCGCGCATATTATATGGGGCAGTCCAAAGTTTGCTCACACCTCAAATGAAACGATGGAGCGCCTCATCGAAAACAGAAAGCAATTTGTCAGCCCGCACGTAGGCGTGGAATTTGTAAAAATGTGGATAGATGGCTCACCCACGCCACCGTATTTCACCGAGGGAAGAATTAATCTGGAAACAGAGGAAGTGGATTTGACAAACATTCTCATTCCTCCTGATGCGTTAAATAAATTTGTTGTGCAGCTTGATAAACTCGGCATCAAACTGAAATTGCACGTTGCCGGTGCGGGAGCCGCGCATGTTGCTTTGGATGCTATCGCAGCTGCTCGTCTCGTAAATCCGGAATCAAAAATTATTCACGAACTCGGTCACACCGGTTCACTCATTCCTTCAGATTTTCCAAGAATGAAATCCTTGAATGTGATTGGCGAAATGTCACCCACTATTTGGCAACTTTATGGACCGACACTTGGGAATCCGCCCTTACCCGCCTGGCAGTTCAGGACATTACATGAGAATGGTGTGATGATGACTATGGGAACAGATTGGCCGGTAACGGATGATCCAAATATTTTCCCCGCCTTACAGGGCTTACTTGATCGCGGTTATGAATCACTTGATCTAGATACCGGTCTGAAAATGATGACCATAAATGGCGCTATCTCTTTGGGATGGGAGAAACAACAGGGCTCAATCGAAGTCGGTAAGTTAGCCAACCTGATAGTACTGGATCGCAATTTATTTGATATCCCGCAGACAGAAATTGGTGCGACTAATGTACTAAAAACCGTGTTCGAAGGTCGCGTCGTTTACGAAAGTTCGACGGAATAAAAATCACGTTAAGAACAGGTGAAATGCACGGACTGCGATGTCATCCGTTAAATCAGAGCTGATTCAACTATGTGAAGTCGCTGCCCGGAAGTTTGACCTGCCCCTTGTCAAGCAAGTGTACATGCCGGAACCACGACCGGCGCGGGACAAGGATTCTGAATTTGGCATCGTTGTGCTTGAAGACGGATCATCAGGATTGTATTACGCATGGATGGGGGAAGGGCAGTCCGGGATGAACGAACGTTATGCGGCACAGGATTTTGAAGGGTTGAACCCTTTAGAACTTGTGCAGTTCTATTCCAGTACTAATGAAGCAGATCGCTCGCTGGGGCTTGCGGCGATTAACGCCATTAGTCAATTCGTTTTTCGACGGGCAGATTTTCGATTGACCAGACCGCTTGATTCCATGGGGGAACTCGAAGTGGTGCCCGGGGATCATGTTGGCATGGTGGGTTACTTTCCATCGCTGGTACGTCGATTGCGCGAACAGAATGTGCGTTTGACCGTTATCGAAAGAAAAACCAAATTTATTCAAAACGACGCCATGCTTAAGGTGACACTGGATGCGAAAGAATTATTGTCATGCAACAAAGTGTTATCCACTGCGACGACTTTACTAAATGATTCCATTGATGAAATGCTTGAATATACTCTGTCAGCAGAGCTTGTTATTATTATTGGACCTACAGCAGGTTTTTTCCCCGATCCATTATTCAAACGCGGTGTCAGCGTGGTCGGGGGATCAGAAATTGTTGATGCGGAAATGGCAATTTCAAAATTGACAAATGAACAGGGTCTTGGGGATAGTGCGGAGAAATATATCGTGAAGCGTAGTGACTATCCGGGGGCAAAGGGACTTTTTGAAAAATCAGGATTAAAATAAAATGGGGTCAGATGATAGACATGCCGGCAATGTAATTTTATTGCGGGTTGCCTGTATAAGTATGCTCATCGCACTGGTACTTGCCTGGTGTCTGGTGGGTACACACGCAATCAAACTTCCAATGGCACTGGAGCTATTCAAGGGCCCGGACAAATTATTATCTTCGCATCTGGATTTTCTGATGATGACCATGTTGCTGCTGGGCTTTTACGCAGCTAAAGTACCATTACCGGCCTGGGTTCGTTGGCCGATGGCGATAGGTTCCATAGGTAATCCTTCAGCTTTCCTTATACGGGCCATTTTGCCAGAAGTGAAACATCCCCTCATAGGCATATTCATTATCACCACGATTACGCTAACTACATTTGGTTATGCGATGGCGTCAATAAAGGTTTTTCGTTCCAGTCTTAAGTGAGCACTACATTCTGTTAATCTGTAAAAATGGGCAGGTTTTTTCATTGCGAATGAATTAGCCTGCCTCATTTCTCTCTATATTTTTCTTTACATGGCTTTTCGTTTTAGAAATTCAGAGACGCAATAGGGTGTTGGTGCACGCGTGTTGCTTTGGACCAGCGTTGCTTTGTTAGTAATAATGATTTTGACAGCGAATGAATTCGACGGCCTGGATACGAGCCCGGAGAGAATTACACTAATAAGGCAACATACCTCCTGGGGGCTTTTATTCCTGCTGCTAATGTCCTTACGCTTGTTTTGGCGATTCACCAATGAAAACCCTGTTCTTTCTTACAATATCCACAATTGGCAGAAATTCTCGGCGCGATTTCTGCACGGACTAATTTATGTTGTCGTCATAACGCAAAGTCTTAGTGGCTTACTGAAGCTGATAAGCGATGGCTCAGGCATTCCCTTTTTTACTTTGTTTGAAATACCACCCTTAATGTTGCAACAAGAAGTGCTTCATGAATTTTTAAAGAGCGTACACTACGTTCTCGCGGTCGTGATTTATCCCTTGTTTGCTATACACATAAGTGCAGCCATTTATCATCAGCTGTTTGCTGTCGTTGATGACCCGGAGATAAAATAAAATTGGAGAAATTGGAGAAATTGGAGAAATTGGGGTCAGAGTAACATATCTGTAGTGATGCCAATTTATTGTCTGTTTTCATAAACGATATGTTACTCTGACCCCAATTTCTCTAGTCTCGGTTTTCTTTTGTCTACGCGTATTGAAGGAAGGCCATGCCAAACTACATAATGAATGCCAGGGATTGGGGAAAGCTTGTGCTGATCTCTATTGTCTGGGGTTTATCTTTTTTCTTTATTGAAATCGCTTTGCGAGAACTAGGCTTTTTTACGCTGGTATTTTATCGTATCGGTTCAGCCGCTGTTATTGTGACAATGATTTTGTATATACGTGGTGGGCGTTTGCCATTCGATTTGTCCTCCTGGCGCAAATTTTTCACTTTGGGCTTGTTTAATAACTTCATCCCTTTCAGTTTGATAACCTGGGGGCAAGTTCAAATTGACAGTGGTCTGGCATCCATTCTCACAGCGACAACGCCGTTATTTGCGGTTGTCATGGCACATTTCATGACACGCGATGAACACATGACAAGAAATCGCATTGTCGGGGTGCTACTGGGTGTTGTTGGTGTTTGTTTGCTGGTAGGTCCAGAAGCCTTGCATGGATTGTCTTCACATGCCATGGGCCAAATTGCCGTTCTTGGTTCCGCTGTATCGTATTCTTATGGCAGCATTTATACCAGAGAGCTCAACAAAATTCCGCTTATAGAGGCAATGGCCGGTACGCTTATCGCGGCATTCATTTTGGCAACACCGGCAATGCTGCTATTTGAATACCCCTTACAGACGAGCATGCAGTGGACGACGATCGGCGCGGTTCTGGCGATGGCTGTTTTTGGTACAGTCTTTGCCTACATGCTCTACTTTAATGCCGTCAGAACGTTTGGCGCTACCAACACTATGCTGGTCACTTTCCTGGTGCCCATCACCGCATTGTTAATGGGTGTTGCAGTGCTAGGCGAGTCACTTAGTCAATACGCCTTATTGGGAATGCTGGTTATTTTTGCAGGACTGCTGGCGGTAGATGGTCGGGTTTTTCGTAAGTTACGAGCTTGACCGACACAGATTCGACCTCACATTGGTTTACGAAATTTTAAAGTAAAACGATCGCTATTTGTGTTCAAGCTCTCGTGTGTTGTGTCAAGAACGAGACCATCATCGGCGACAGCATGCATATCCGAATAATCAACAAATTCAAATCCCGCCTCTAACATTTCTTTAATAACAAGCACTGGATCAATCCGACGCCATGTTTCAGCGCTGAACGGCTCCATGTGACGTTTGGTGTGATCGATGACGCCATAGATACCGCCTGGTTTAAGTGCCGAAAATGCGGCGGCGTTGACGACTTTTCTGGCGTTTGCATTGAGGTTGTGAAGATTGCGGAAGGTCAATATTAAATCAACATTTTTCACGCCGATATCAACACTGGCGATATCGAAAATAAAACCTGGCATGTCGGTTTTCTCAAAACCTACGACTGTGCCGACGATTTCTATCTTGTCTCGCAAGCCAAATTTGTCAATATTCGGCTCCAACCTGCTGGTACCGACAGAGAGATAAAGCTTGCCATTATCCTTCAACACAGGCGCCAGGATTTTCGTGTACCAACCAGAGCCAGCGATTAACTCAACGACAGTCATGTCGTCCTTCAAACCAAAGTACTCTAGTGTTTCAACAGGCTTCCGGTTTGCATCACGTGCCCTGTCTTCATCAGTTCGTGTCGAACTGGATAATTGTTCAAATATCTTTTTACCTGTGTTAGTAGTGTAAGGCTCGCCATAAAGGCTGGCAGAAGAAAATAGAAACGTGTAAATCAGTACTAAAGCTATAGTATTTTTCATGATGATTATCTTGATGAAGTAGGGGGTAGAGATAGCTGCTATTCTTACATAATCTGTGTAGTACGAGAATTATTTGTTTTGGCAATTATCCTGGAAAAGACGATAAGCCTGATTATGCTGATCTCCAGTTCGTTAGCGTAAACCAGGTCAGTCGTGGAAAAAAGCTAAAAACATACCAGGTTTTTCTACAATTTTTTATATACTACTGACACGAGGCTGTTAAGAAAAACTCACCAGAAGGAGCTCAGGAAGAAAGTAAATGAATAAAGATAAGGTAACTGAACGTGATTTCAGAGGTTACGCAAATCAAAGTCCTGATCCAGCCTGGCCAGATAAAGCCCGGATAGCAGTATCACTTGTCCTTAACATAGAAGAAGGGGCGGAACTTAGCCTTGGTGCCGGTGATGAACGCAACGAAGCCATGCATGAGTTCACCGCTGAAGTTAAAGGTAATCGTGATCTCTGTATGGAATCGCATTTTGAGTATGGCAGTCGATCAGGTTACTGGCGTGTCGTTGAATTACTTCAACGTTATGGTGTGACATGTACCGTTAATGCGTGTGTGCGTGCTTTGGAGACGACGCCCTGGATCACCGAAGATATTATCCAACGTGGCTATGAAATCATGTGCCATGGTTATCGCTGGGAAGCACAGGCGCATCTCTCCGAGGCCGATGAGCGCGCACTTATACAGCAGTGTACTAGTCAAATTGAAGCGCTGAGTGGTAATCGCCCTTTCGGTTGGCATACAAAAAGCTACCCTTCGGTAAACACCCGTCAACTATTGGCGGACGAGGGTTATCTGTATGACAGCAATGTCTATAATGATGATCTACCTTATGCGCTGGACATCAATAAGCGGCCTTATATCTGTGTTCCCTACAGTTTTGACACCAATGACATGCGTTTTTTTAACGGAGGAGGTTTCGAATTCGGTGACGACTTCGCGCAGTATTGTGGTGATGCCTTTGACTGGCTTTGGCAAGAAGGTGAGACGAACCCAAAAATGATGACAATCGCCCTGCATTCTCGCGTCATAGGTCGCCCCGGGCGTATCGCCGGCCTGGAAAAATTGCTAAAGCATATTCACAGTAAAGGTCAGGTGTGGTGGGCGCAGCGTGTGGATATCGCCCGACATTGGCAGGACGTCGTGTTGGCCCGCTCAGAATAATAGGCAAACGAGCGCTATTTTCAAAGTACATTTCATACACTGAGAAATTCATGACTATAGACATAGATTAAAAAAAACGAAATTTTTTCACTAATAATAGGGATCGTTACCACTGGCATAATTACATTTGCTCTGATTTTTGTGAACATAGGCTTCACGGAAAAATTCATGTTAATTTGGTTTAAATCTTGGTTTATAAGCTATATGGTTGTCATACCCGCGATACTATTAGTTGCACCGTCCCTTCATGTCATTCGTTTTCCGAAAGGCAAGACATTAAGACCTAAGGTGTTTAAAAGTAATTCTTCAAGATCACAAATCATCACTAGACGGTTAAAATCAAATAGCGAGGGAATTGTTCATGAGCTATAAATTCACACTTACTACGAAGCTTAGCGCTTCTCCTGATGAAGTATATGAAGCATGGTTATCAAGCGAGCATCACACTGCAATGACCGGCGGCGTAGCGCACATACATGCTGAAGCTGGAACCGTCTTTGATGCCTGGGATGGCTACATTACCGGGGAAATTATCGAACTGGATCCCCCTCACCGAATTTGCCAGACCTGGCGTACTGCACACTTTTCAAAAGATGACCCTGACTCAGAAGTTGAAATTCTATTGCAAGCAGAAGATGATTCGACACTTCTGACACTGATACACAGTAATGTTCCTGATGGTCAAACGAATTACGAAGAATCTGGCTGGCGGCAGTTTTACTTTGAGCCAATGAAACGTCGTTTCGAGTGGCTACGTTTGAAGGAAACGATTTAGTTGATTTATTCTAGAAATTCAATTTAAGGTTTGTCGTCTCGACCGAAGTGGAGAGACCTGTAGCAGATCCCTCGAACGCCGCTCGGTCTCTGTTCCAGACTCGACTCTACCACTCACGTCCATGTGAGCGTCCAGACGCGTTTCTACCTCGGTCGTTGTTCCAGACACGACTCTACCTCCTCCATCCCTGGAGTCGTCCCACTTCCATGTGGTCGTCCACTTCGGTCGGGATGACAAATTGGAGCGGTCGGGATGACAGCCTGCTAAGGAAAACCTTAGTCCTTTTTCTCTATCAGTTTTTTCAGCTCGTCCATTTCCTTATCAACTTTCATCATGTGATCGAGCATGGTATCCAGGGCATTTTGTATTGGATCGGGCATGTCCTTGCTAGCGCCGTAGGCATCGAAACCGATTTTCTTTGCCATCGCTTCTCGTTGTGCTTCCTTGTCCTGTGTTCCATCGTCGCGCATGGCGACAATATGGCCGGGTATGCCAACCACTGTGGCACCGGCGGGCACATCTTTAATGACGACCGCATTCGAGCCCACACGTGAGCAGTCATTAAGCGTGATTGGACCGAGCACCTTTGCACCAGCCCCGATGACGACATCATTTTTCAGCGTAGGGTGGCGTTTGCCTTTGTTCCATGAGGTGCCACCCAGCGTGACGCCATGATAGATGGAGCAGTCATCACCAATCTCGGCGGTTTCGCCAATGACAATACCCATGCCGTGGTCGATAAAAAAACGACGACCGATGGTGGCGCCGGGATGGATCTCCACGCCGGTCAGAAAGCGGGCCAGGTGCGCAGATATGCGGGCGAGCAGGAACAGACCTTTGCGCCACAGCCAGTTATTCAGGCGATGAAACAGGATTGCGTGTAAACCCGGGTAGCTTGTCAATATTTCTATAACAGACTTTGCCGCGGGGTCACGATCAAAAACGACCTGAATATCTTCTTTTATTGTCTCAAACATATACGTTTGTTTCGTGTTTAGCTTTTTATCAAATTCCTGATGCGTTCATATTGCGCCTGCAATTTCTCCATGTCTTCATCCGTTTGTGTCAAACGTTCACGTTCATTGTTTACGACAGCTTCAGGTGCCTTATCGACAAAACCGGGATTCCCGAGCTTTTTCTCAATACTCTCTTTGGCATTCTCCAGCTTATTCAGTTCCTTTTCCAGTTTCACCAATTCGGCCTGCGGGTCAATCAAATCGGCCAGTGGAACAGCAATGGTCATTTCACCAGCAAGGGCGATG
Source organism: Planctomycetota bacterium (assembly GCA_047638675.1). Taxonomy (GTDB): domain Bacteria; phylum Pseudomonadota; class Gammaproteobacteria; order Eutrophobiales; family Eutrophobiaceae; genus WLWS01. The sequence continues at coordinate 24,117 of JBLIML010000025.1, forward strand.
ACAGCATCATCGGGTTCTTCTTCTATCTTGATGATGGATTCAATTTTTGCCAGGTTTTGCAAGTAGTGATTGTTTTGCTGAAGCCAGGTTTGCTCCTGTGCATTACCACCCTTGATCTGTACAGCCAGTGCTTTGCCCGGGGCAATGTCTCGTTCGCTACGGATGCGCCGGACGCCGAGGATGAATTTCTTCAGCCATTCAATTTCCGCTAATGAACTCTCGTCGCTTTGTAGTTCGTTCACCTGAGGATATGAACACAGCATGATCGACGGCCCACCTTTGTTAATAATGGGAGCGACGCGTTGCCACAAGGTTTCTGTAATAAAAGGTATGACGGGATGCATCAATCTCAACAATATCTCCAGATTAGTTACCAGGGTTTGCAAAGTGCCGCGTTTAGCGGCGTCAGCGGCGGCAGGATCGTTCAAGCTTGTCTTGGATAATTCCAGGTACCAGTCGCAATACTCATCCCAGGTGTATTCGTGCATGGCCTGTGCGGCCAGATCAAAACGGTAAGTGACCATGCCTTCGTTCACTTTTTCAATCGCCTGAGCGAGTCGCGTATTGATCCAGCGTTCCGCGAGGCCGTGTACTGTGTCTCCTGTATTAATATCTATGTCTTGTTGCTCAACGTTCATCATCACATAACGTGTTGCGTTCCAGAGCTTGTTACAAAAATTACGATAGCCTCCAATTCGGCCGACATCGAAATTTATACCGCGACCTTGCGTTGCTAAAGCTGCGAAAGTGAAGCGCAGCGCATCCGTACCATAAGACCGTATGCCTTCAGGAAAATGCTTGCGTGTCGACTTTTCAATCTTTGGTGCCAACTGGGGTTGCATGAGTCCTGTTGTGCGTTTGCCGATGAGCGCATCAAGCTCTATTCCGTCAATCAGATCGATGGGATCAAGAATATTACCCTTGGATTTGGACATCTTCTGCCCTTCACTATCTCGCACCAATCCATGTATATAGACTTCTTTAAAGGGCACATCACCCATGAACTTGATGCCCATCATGATCATGCGTGCTACCCAGAAGAATATAATGTCAAAACCGGTTACCAGCACGCTGGTGGGGTAGAAGGTTTTCAATTCCGCTGTTTTTTCCGGCCAACCGAGTGTGGAAAAAGGCCAGAGCGCAGAGGAAAACCAGGTGTCCAGCACATCTGGATCCTGCGTTAAGGTGATGTCTTCGGACAACTTGTGCTTCTCTCTAATTTCTTCTTCATTTCGACCCACATAAATATTGCCAGTCTCGTCATACCAGGCCGGTATGCGATGACCCCACCACAATTGCCGTGAAATGCACCAGTCTTCAATATTGCGCATCCATTCAAAATACGTCTTCGACCAGTTCTCCGGAATGAATTTGATATCACCGTCTTCCACCGCCTTAATAGCGGGATCAGCCAGTGGCTGGATTTTTACGTACCATTGATCGGTGAGGTAGGGCTCGACAACGGCCTGGGAGCGATCACCGCGAGGCACCATCAGTTTGTGAGCGTCGATCTTATCGATGAGATCCAGTGCCTGCAGATCCTCTACTATTTTCTTGCGAGCGACATAGCGATCCATACCCTGATAAGCCTCGGGACCGTTCTCGTTTATGGCGGCATCAACAGTAAAAATATTCAGCAAAGGCAGATCATGACGCTTGCCGACGGCATAATCATTAAAGTCGTGGGCGGGTGTTATCTTGACGCAACCGGTGCCGAATTCGGGATCCACATAGTCGTCTGCAATAACAGGAATTCGACGTCCAGTAAGCGGCAGTTCTACCTCCTTGCCAATGAGATCTTTATAACGCTCATCCTCCGGGTGTATAGCTACCGCGGCGTCACCTAACATGGTTTCGGGGCGAGTCGTGGCGACTACCAGGTAGCCGCCGCCATCGACGCGTGGATAACGCAAGTGCCACATGTGGCCATCTTCTTCCTCCGAAATGACTTCCAGATCGGATATAGCGGTATGCAATACCGGATCCCAGTTAACAAGGCGTTTGCCTCTATAGATCAAATCTTCTTCGTAAAGTTGGATGAAAACTTCCATGACCGCATCGGATAAACCTTCATCCATGGTGAAGCGTTCGCGTGACCAGTCCATCGACGTACCGAGGCGACGCGATTGTCGTGTGATGGTATTACCAGAGGTCTCTTTCCAGTCCCAGACAGCGTCAATAAATTTTTCCCTGCCAAGGTCGTGCCTGGTCTTTCCTTTAGCTTCCAGTTGTCGCTCTACGACCATCTGCGTGGCAATACCAGCGTGGTCCGTTCCACATTGCCAGAGTGTGCTGTCACTTTTCATGCGATGGTAGCGGATAAGAATATCCATCAAAGTTTGTTGAAAGGCATGTCCCATGTGCAGGCTGCCAGTCACATTGGGTGGGGGCAAGACGATGCAATAGCTGGTATCGCCAGACTGCGGTTTAAAATAGCCCAGCTTCTCCCATTTCTGGTACCACTCGTTTTCTATGCTGTGCGGCTCGTAGGTTTTATCCATGATTTACGATACTAGTCAGTTTATTAAATTTCAAAGGCCGCATTATGCCGCAGACGGATGGTGTATTAACAGGAAGACATGAATAAATTTATAAGCAGAAGCAGAGGCGAGGGTAGTGGCTTGTTTAAAAATCCTCCTGGTCTGCCTTTTGTCGACCAATATTGGTGTCGGTCTCGAGAGTATCTTCAAGGCTAGAATCTTCCATATCAAGATTAGCCTGGTTGCGTAATTCTTCGACGATGCTGTTTTTGAGATTATCTTTCAGCAGTCGAACCAATTGATCCAGTTCGCCGGAAAATTTGTGTTCCAGTTTCTCGGCCAGGTCAATGATCTGCTCTTCGACTTGTTCCAGATCATTTTCGTTTTCGGTATTGATGAAGTCTGCTTCTGTCACCAGCTCATCTAAGACCGGGATTTTTATTTTAGTCACTTCATTATTGATGGCTTCATTGCCCAGCAAAGATTCAAGCTCTTCGAGTTTTTCCGTCAGGACATTATTGCCATCGTTATCGTCAGTCGAGGACATGGGCAGATTTCAAATCATGGTTGTGCAGTTCAAAACCGGCTTGTTTATACTGTTTGTAACGTTCTCTAGCCTGTTGCTTATAGGGATCTTCGGAGGCCACGATTTCAACAATGCGTTCAAAATCACCGACAAACTCAGGAACACTTACACTCAGATTGATCAATACTGTACTGCTGTTGGTGCTTACTCCTTCCCAGCCGATGGTAACGGTATTGAACTCGCTATTCTCAGTGTCGTTGAGACGATGTGGAAGAAAACTGATGTCTTTATAGGTCCATAGAAGATCATCGAGCACACCGGCTTGTTCTCTGGAATCGGCATGAATGTAGAGGTTCAGTTCCTGTTGGCGAATTTTAGTGGCAATATCGCAGGTAAATCGCTCTCGCACTCCTGCTTCCGGCAAAATATAAAAATCGACCCTCGGCATAGAATGAGTGTTTACTCTACGCGATTCAGCAGGTATTGGGTTAGCAGAGGTACCGGTCTACCGGTGGCACTCTTATCCTTGCCACTAATCCAGGCAGTACCTGCGATATCAAGATGTGCCCAATTAAATTTCTTCGCAAAACGTGATAAAAAGCAGGCCGCGGTAATTGTGCCGGCCCCCCCGGGACCGCCAATATTGGCCATATCAGCGAAGGGGCTGTCGATTTGTTGCTGATATTCATCCCATAAAGGTAATTGCCAGGCTCGATCCCCGCTGATCTCGCCAGCATTTAAGAGGTCTTTTGCCAAAGGATTGTGATTACTCATCAATCCTGTGGCATGTTTTCCCAAGGCGACCACACAGGCGCCCGTCAAGGTGGCAATATCGATGACGGCCGCGGGATTAAAACGCTCGCTATAGGTCAGGGCATCACACAATATCAGACGTCCTTCCGCATCAGTATTTAAGACTTCAATGGTTTGTCCGGACATGCTGGTAAAGATATCGCCGGGTTTAGTGGCGGTGCCGCTCGGCATGTTCTCAACCGCAGGGACAACACCGACAACATTCAAAGCGAGGTCCATATCCGCTATCGCACACATTGTGCCGAATACAGAAGCAGCCCCACACATGTCATATTTCATCTCGTCCATCGCGGCAGATGGCTTGATTGAAATACCGCCAGTATCAAAGGTGACACCTTTACCGACTAGAACCACTGGTTTGGCATTTTTCTTTCCGCCATTGTATTCAAAGATGATAAGTTTGGCGGGTTCGGCGCTGCCACGACTCACGGATAAGAGGGAATTCATTTCCAGTTTCTTCATCTCGGCTTCTTCTAGCACGGTGACCTTGAGTGATTTATAGGTTTTTGCCAGTTGTTGTGCCTGAGCTGCCAGATGTGTCGGGGTACAGACATTCGCCGGGCGATTACCAAGATCGCGGGTTAATTTAACGCCTTTGGATAATGATGTGCCAATCATCGCCGCCTTGTCGCCGGAGGGAAGCTCACGACGAGATGGCACGGTAAAGGTAAATTTACGTAAGGCTTTTTTGGTGCGTTTATTCTTACTCTTGAACTCCTTGAACTCGTAGAGTACATGGTTGACGGTTTCAACCGCTGAGCTGATTTTCCAGTTATGATCACGTCCTTTGACATTCAGTTCGGAGAGGTAACTAACAGCGTCACTGGAACCGGTGGTATTGAGTTGCTTCACGCTGTTTTCAATAATTTTGCGGTACTGGCGTTCGTCAATGTCCCGCTCCCGGCCGCAGCCAATCAACAACACCCTGTCACACAGCATTCCCGGGACATTGTGTAGTAGTAGTGACTGGCCAGGTTTACCTTCTATGTCCCCTCGTCTAATCAGATTGGACAGGTATTTTTTGCTGGCTGAGTCGATGGCTTTGGCTGCCGCCGACAGTTTACGGGGTTCGTTTATACCGACGATGATGCAGGCTGTGCGCTGTTTTTCAGGACTGCCGCTTTTGATGCTGAATTCCATATTATTCTGTAGTATGTAGTTGATTAAATTGATGGCAATTGAGTGTATTCCGGCGACGATGACATCTGCGTTGCCGGTGCGTCATACTACCAAATGTATTCTGCTAAAGCTTGCAGCATGAGAAAGACTTCGGTATTGATAGATAATATATGATCCTGGAACGCTACATATACCGAGAGATCCTGGAAAAGCTGCTATGGATTATGGGTCTGTTACTGCTGATACTCGCCAGTAATCGTTTTGTGGGTTTTCTGTCCGATGCGGCTGAAGGCGATTTACCCGGCGAGCTGGTTTTGCAGATGTTGAGCATGAAAATGCTCTCGACATTGCCTAATTTGTTACCCATATCACTATTCATTTCAGTAACCCTTGCCATGTCCAGATTGGCACAGGACAGGGAGTTAACCATTATTTCCGGTACTGGTCTGGGAGCGGGCTTCCAGTTTAAAACGGTCTTCAAGTTTGCCCTTATATACTCCCTGGTGGTTTTTATCTGCAGTTTTGTCATTTCACCCTGGGCAGAGAAAGGTGTCGGTGGACTGAAAGGCCGGGCGGAGCAAGAGTCTGATATAAGCGGTATTGGTGCCGGCCAATTTAAGGAATTCAGCAAGGGTGATCGGATTGTCTACGTAGAAAAAATGTCTGCGGATGCAGAGGCCATGGAAAATGTGTTTTTACAGGTGCGCCAGCATCAGGATCTGGGTGTACTCCGATCTCGCACGGCCAGATATGAGTTTAGCGAACACACCGGGAGTCGCTATATAGCGTTCGAGAAAGGACATCGCTATTTGGGTAAGCCTGGCATGCTGGATTATCAGATTACCCGGTATCGTACCTATGCCGTATTGATTGAGCAGAGTGAGGAGGCGAAAGCGATTGTTAGACTGGAAGCTGTGCCCAGCTTAAGACTGATTGGATCAAAAAACCCACAATACAAAGCTGAGTTGCAATGGCGCATGTCCTACATTTTTGCAACATTATTGTTGCCATTGTTGGCAGTAGCTTTAACGGGTCTGTCCTTTCGGGAAACGCGTTATGTGCCTTTGTTTATCGCCATCATGGTGTATTTCATCTACAGCAACTTGCTTGGCATTTCCAAAACATTGATTAAACGCGACGACTTATCGGCAATGATTGGCATGTGGTGGGTACATCTCTTATTGATTCTAACGATCGTCGCTATTTTTAAATACCCCCGGATTAGTTATTGGCGTCATCGTAAAATTCGACAGCAGCGAATCCCCGGCCGGAAATAGCATGAGTCTATGAAGATCATCCAACGCTATATGACGGTTTCTTTGATCTGGACATCAATGCTGGCATTGAGCGTTCTGGTGGCTTTGTTTAGCTTTTTCTCTTTGATTGATCAACTTGAGGAAATCGGCAAAGGGAGTTATGGCGTGCTACAAGCGGTGACTTACGTCTTACTGACCACGCCGAGACTGGCTTACGAATTATTTCCCATTGCCGCCGTTATCGGCAGCATGGCCTCCCTCGGTATGATGGCGCAGCACAGCGAATTGGCCGTTATCCGTACCGCGGGTGTGTCGAAAATTAGTCTAAGTTTTTTGTTAGTTAAATCCGGCCTTATATTGGTTGCTATCGCACTCATTATTGGGGAGTTGCTCGCACCGGTTTGTGAAGAGAAAGCCCAGTATATGCGTTCGATGGCATTGACAGATCAAATCGCATTGAAAACCAAGTTTGGTTTCTGGGCGCGTGATGGCAATAGCTACATAAATATTCGAAAGATTCTGCCGGGTAGAAGAGTTGAAGAAATATACATTTACGAATTCGATGATAATGATGAATTGCGTAGTAGCATCCATGCACAACGAGGCAAGTATGCTGAAGGTAGTTGGTTACTCGAAGATATTGAACAATCTGTAATTGGCAATGATATTGTCAGTCGTCAGGAGATAAAGCTGGCAAGCTGGGATTCCCTGCTGGATCCGGAAATGGTCAATTTGCTAATTGTTAATCCGGAGTACCTGACTTTCTGGGGCTTAGTGAATTATATTGAATTCCTTAATCACAATGCACAAAACGCCCAGCGTTATGAGCAAGCACTGTGGGCGAAGGTGGTTCGACCCTTATCGATATTGGTGATGATAGTTTTGGCTGTTCCGCTGGTCAGAGGCACTGCAAGAACGACTGCGGTCGGCCATCGTGTATTTGTCGGTACGCTAATTGGTATTGTTTTTCACATCATCAGTCAGATAAGCAATCATATGAGCGTTGTTTATAACATTCCACCGTCGATCAGCGTGACAGTCCCCACCATTCTATTGAGTTTATTAACGTTGTATTTGTTGCGGAGTCAATCTCACTAATTTAATCGGAGCCAAACTCAAAGGGCACTTCAATATACATGAAATATCATTCCAATCGAGGAGAGAGCCGTGCTGCGAGAATGTAGAAAACTGCTTTTTTTACTAGCGCCGCCTTACGCCAGGGCCAATCATGCTGAGTAAAATTTATTTTAGAATATGATTCACCTGTTAAGATTATTGTCACTCCTTTTGCTCGCCATTCCAGGTGCTACAGCAGCGGATGAAAATATTGTCAATAAGGATCTTAATCCGCCGGGGCAGATTGTCGATATCGGTGGTCATCGCATGCACATCCATTGTCAGGGTAAGGGTCAACCAACAGTCATACTCGATTCAGGAGCAGGCGGGTTTTCTTTAGAGTGGATAAAGATCCAAAATGCGATTTCAAGCCTGACTCG
>JBLIML010000026.1:0-31633 GCA_047638675.1 Planctomycetota bacterium
GCATTTAGCCCTTTAAACCTTCAACCTTAAGTTATGGACGAGAACATCAATTTCTATGCTTGAAAAAGTTGTCATTGCCAATCGTGGCGAAATCGCCTTGCGCATTCTACGTGCCTGTCATGAGCTGGGGATCAAAACTGTCGCCGTTTTCTCTGAAATAGATCGCCAGCAAAAACATGTGTTTCTTGCTGATGAGGCGGTCTGCATTGGCCCCGCTGCATCCATAGATAGCTATCTTAATATTCCGGCCGTAATAAGCGCGGCCGAGGTAACCGACGCCGTTGCCATTCATCCTGGCTATGGTTTTCTTTCGGAAAATGCTGACTTTGCCGAGCGGGTGGAAAAAAGCGGATTTGTTTTTATTGGCCCGCGCGCAGAAACCATTCGCTTGATGGGCGATAAGGTCTCTGCAATAAAAACAATGAAAAAAGCGGGTGTACCTTGTGTCCCCGGCTCTGACGGTCCTCTAGGGGACAACATGGAAGAAGCCAGTCGCATTGCCAGAGATATCGGCTACCCGGTTATTATCAAGGCATCCGGTGGCGGTGGTGGTCGCGGAATGCGCGTAGTACATACTGAGGCTTCTTTACGCAATGCCATCTCCATGACTAAAAGCGAAGCCGCTGTCGCCTTTGGTAATGATATGGTCTATATGGAAAAATTTCTTGAGCATCCTCGTCATATCGAAGTACAAATACTGGCTGATGAACATGGGAATGTAATTCATCTGGGTGAACGCGATTGTTCCATGCAGCGTCGACATCAAAAGATTATCGAAGAAGCGCCTGCCCCCGGGATCAGCGAAACTACACGTAAAGATATAGGCAATCGTTGTGTTGAGGCCTGCCGCGCCATTAATTATCGAGGTGCAGGCACCTTCGAGTATCTTTATGAAAACGGTAGTTTCTATTTCATCGAAATGAATACGCGAATTCAAGTCGAACATCCGGTTACGGAGATGATAACCGGAATCGATATCGTCAAAGAACAATTACGCATTGCTAATGGCGATGAATTAAAATTCAAACAAAAAGATATTCGTATTAACGGTCACGCTATTGAGTGTCGCATTAATGCCGAAGACCCTGATACCTTCATGCCTTCGCCTGGGACAGTCAAACATTTTCACCCCCCTGGTGGTCCAGGCATTCGTGTGGATACCCATGTCTACCAGGGTTATAAGGTTCCACCCCATTATGACTCCATGATTGGCAAGCTAATTGCCCATAGTGAAACGCGAAAGTTAGCACTTGCCCGTATGCAAATGGCCTTGTCAGAAATTGTCATTGAAGGTATTAAGACCAATATTCCCTTGCATCAGCGTCTAGTGGATGATGCGGCGTTCATCGCAGGCGGCACTGACATCCATTATCTGGAAAACAAGTTGGGTCTAAAATAATTATCATAATGCCTGTTCAGTAAAATGGGATTCATGTAATGCACTACACGTTTGACTTCCTTCGATTTTGTTTTTCTTACACTGTTTTTCACCGATTTTAAGCGGAAACAATGTCCTGGTTACGCCTAACTCTCGAGTGCAACGCAGCTTATGTCGATGTGCTATCAAAACTCTTTGAACAGTTTGATGCCGTTGCCGTCAGTAGCGAGGCGATGAGCGAGGAACAAATGTACGCAGGTGTCGGTGATGATCCTGTTTATTGGAATAGAACAGCGGTTTCAGCTTTGTTTGATGACAGCATTGATCTGGATATTCTACTGGCCTGTTCGCGTAATAGAATCGGCACAGATAATTTGACCAACTCTCGTGTCGAAGTCGTAAAAGATGAAAACTGGATCGAAGCTCACAAAGCTAACCATGGCTCCACCATTTTCGCCGAGCGCCTCTGCGTAAGCCCGAGCTGGATTTTACCGAATCACGATTACCCGGCAACGCTTGTTCTTGATCCAGGCCTCGCTTTTGGCAGCGGAAAACATGCCACAACGGCGCTATGTCTGGACTGGCTGGCAAGACAGGACCTTGGTGCCAAACAGATAATCGATTATGGCTGTGGTTCGGGTATTCTCGGCCTGGCTGCAGCGATACTCGGAGCCAAAAAAGTCTATGCGGTAGATATCGACCCGCAGGCGCTGCAGGCAACCCGGAACAACGCCATGGCGAATAAGCTGGAGGACAAAATAAATGTGTCTTCAGCGGACAATGCAGAACTGCCAATAGCGGACATCCTCCTCGCCAACATACTTCTCAAGCCACTCACGGAGCTAGCACCGCTGATCAGTAAACTGGTTTGCGCAAAGGGTAAAATTATCTTATCTGGCATATTAGCCGTGCAAACAGAAGAATGTCTGGCCGCATATTCTCCGTGGTTTAACATGAGCGCAGCGGTTTTCCAGGACGAGTGGGCCTTGCTCGAAGGCATTAGACTTGCCAATTAACGTTGAAACGCTTTAACTGACAGCCAAGATGTATACCCATTGCCCAAGTTGTATACGACAATTTCGAATTCGCGCCAGCCAGTTGGCGCTTGCAGAAGGTCTGGTGCAATGCGGTTTTTGCGGCAAACAGTTTAATGCGCTGGAACGCCTGTACGACAAACCACTTGTTCTTGACCCGGATCCGGTGACGAGCACGCCGAATTCTTCTGCTTTTGAGCCGGAATTTTATATTCCCGAAGACAACGAGTCTGTAGAAAAAGTGAACACCTCACTTGAGACCTTCGCTGTCGAGATGACGAGCGAAAGATCTGGATCTGAGACCGAAGGTCCCCCTGCACCCGAACCGGAAACGGAATCTCTGCCTGGAAGTGAAGCGCCCACCATTGCAGAATTGTCAGACGATAACTATCCCTTTCCTGAAGAACTCATCGAAGAGGAATCGTCTAAAGCAGGATATGTATCCAGACTATTCTGGTCATTTGGTGTCCTTATATTATTTCTGGCTGGCGTGGCGCAAGCAAGCTGGTTCAATCGTGATTTGCTGCTGAGTCAATATCCGGCCTTCTTGCCCCAGGCGAGGAAAATTTGCCAACATCTTGATTGCACACTTGTACGTCTGCGAGATATCTCAGCAATAAAACTGGTAAACCGAGATGTGAGGATTCACCCACGCTACAAAGACGCTCTACTGGTCAATGCGACAATTACCAACCTGTCCAATTACTCACAACGCTTTCCTACGGTGCTATTAAGTTTGTTCGACCCAAACGGCAATGTAATCGCTTATCGGCAAATTCCTGCATCTGACTATCTGGATAACAGTATTGATATAGAGGCGGGCATACTGCCAGATTCGCCTATCCATTTTGTTTTCGAGATCGCAAATAGCACTACAGAGGCTGTCAGTTTTGAGTTTGATTTTCTTTAGTTGGGCTTAACAAGTAAAAAGTCTGGCTATTTTCAACACCAATCCAAGGAACTGCTTTTATCCTGCAGCGATTCTCGCTATTATTGGGCACACAATTAACCGCCCATATGTCGATAAGAAGCGGTAATCAATTTGGATGAAAATAGGGTCTCACTCACTTAACAATAATCTTGTCCTGGCACCCATGGCGGGTGTAACTGATAAGCCTTTTCGGCAGCTCTGTAGAGAGTTAGGTGCTGGCTTGCTGGTGTCCGAAATGATTACCTCGAATCCTCTTTTATTTAATTCAAAAAAAACCCGACAAAGACTTGATCATAGTGATGAAGCTGCGCCAATTGTTGTGCAGATTGCAGGCGCCATACCGAAGATGATGGCAGAGGCAGCGCGCTTTAATGTTGAACATGGTGCCGACATAATTGATATCAACATGGGATGCCCGGCAAAGAAGGTTTGTAATGTCATGGCTGGATCAGCGCTCATGCAGGATGAAAAGCTGGTGGCCAGTATCCTTGAGTCTGTTGTTAATGCTGTCGATGTTCCAGTGACATTGAAAATTCGCAGCGGCTGGGACACACATAATCGCAATGCACCGGCAATCGCTCAACTGGCTGAGCGCTGCGGAATACAGGCTCTAAGTGTGCATGGCAGAACACGCGCCTGTGGCTTTAAAGGTAAGGCAGAACATGAAACGGTTGCTCTGATCAAAACACTGGTTTCTATTCCCGTTATCGCTAATGGCGACATTATCACGCCAGAGGATGCAAAAAGCGTATTGCAATATACCGGTGCAGACGCCGTGATGATAGGTAGGGCTGCACAGGGCAACCCCTGGATCTTCCGGGAGATTACCCATTACCTGGAAACGGGTCTAAGCTTGGCGCCACCAGGAAATGATGAAGTGAGTCGCGTTTTAAACAGACATCTGCAGAGTTTATATGGGTTCTATGGAGAGCACCTCGGCGTGCGCATTGCCAGAAAACACATCAGCTGGTATTGCCGGCATAAAGGCGATGTATTGGCTTTTCTTGCTCTCGTCAATCAGGCACAAAACTGCAAGGAACAAATGCGTATCGTGGATGAATATTTTCAGAACAATGACCGCAAGGAACTGGCCGCATGAGTGCTGCAAAAACGGCCAAACAATCTAAGGCCGCACTGGCCAATACTTCCAAATGCCTGGGTGACTATGTGAAAGATGCTATGGATAAGTATTTCAGCGACATGGACGGACATGAACCCAATAATCTACACGAGCTGGTGATGTCCCAGGTAGAGAAACCCTTGATCGAAAGCGTAATCAATAACGCCCGCGGTAATATTAGTCGAGCTTCGGAGTTGCTTGGCCTCAATCGGGGCACCCTGCGTAATCGTATGCAAAAATATGGCCTCGACAAGTGAGCAAGCACGCCTCAATTAGCACTTAACAAACATTAACATTTAAAGGAAGTTGAGCCTATGTCTTCAGTGCGATGTGCGCTTGTCAGCGTATCCGACAAAACAGGCGTCATTGGGTTCTGCAAGGAGCTTGCCGCGCTCAATATTAAAATACTCTCCACCGGTGGCACCGCAAGTTTACTCAAAAAAAATGACATAACAGTCATAGAGGTATCTGAACATACCGGCTTTCCAGAAATTATGGATGGCCGTGTAAAAACACTGCATCCCAAAATTCATGGCGGTCTGCTCGGTCGTCGCGGTGAAGATGATCAGGTCATGCTGGATAATGATATAGAGCCAATCGACCTGGTGATTGTTAACCTTTATCCTTTTGAAGCAACCATCAGCAGGGCCGACTGCGGCCTTGATGAAGCCATCGAAAATATCGATATTGGCGGCCCTACCATGCTACGCGCTGCGGCAAAAAATCATAAGTATGTCGGCGTAATTGTCGACAGCGACGATTATGAAGGCGTCATCAATGAGTTAAAACAAAACAATAATCAGCTCAGCGATGCAACTCGCTTTTCGTTTGCCCAAAAAGTATTTGCTCACACAGCTAACTACGACGCGTCTGTATCCAATTACCTTAGCGCGATATCCGTGGACGCCTACATGGACGTAGGTGGTAGAAACGCGACGGGAACGGCGTCCGAGGGTCCTGACCTCGCCTTTCCAGAATATTATTCCATGCAATTCAGTAAACTGCAGGACATGCGTTATGGGGAAAACCCTCATCAAAGTGCGGCGTTTTACAAACAACTGGAGGTGCCAGGCGGTACCCTGGCAAGCGCAGAACAATTGCAGGGCAAAGAATTATCTTACAACAATGTCGCCGACGCTGATGCCGCTTTGGAATGTGTCCTGTCGTTCAAGGAGCCCGCCTGCGTCATTGTCAAGCATGCGAATCCTTGTGGCGTGGCTCAGGCAGATAATATTCTTAAGGCCTACGAATTAGCGTATGCAACTGATCCCACCTCCGCATTTGGCGGCATTATTGCGTTCAATCGTGAGCTGGATAAAGACACGGCGCAGGCCATAGTAGACAGACAATTTACTGAAGTCATTCTTGCCCCAACTATACACGCCTCGGCCCTTGAAGTGACGGCAAGCAAAGCCGGTGTGCGAGTACTCGCCACAGGTGTTCGTGCCGTTCGTATACAGCAAATGGAATTGAAACGCGTGAGCGGCGGTTTGTTGGTGCAAGATGGTGATGATGGTGTTATCACTCAAAATGATTTGAAGGTGGTGAGTAAACGCAAACCAGATAAGAAAGAACTAGCTGACTTGTTGTTTGCCTGGAAGGTGGTTAAATATGTGAAGTCAAACGCCATCGTCTATGTTAAAAACCTGCAAACCATTGGCATAGGCGCCGGCCAGATGAGTCGTGTCTATAGCGCGCGCATCGCTGCAATAAAGGCTGAAGATGAAGGCCTGGAGGTAAGAGGATCGGTGATGGCTTCAGATGCCTTTTTCCCTTTTCGCGATGGCATCGATTCCGCCGCATCTGTAGGTATTTGCGCGGTCATACAACCAGGCGGATCTGTGCGAGACGAGGAAGTGATTGCCGCAGCAAATGAACACGATATTGCCATGGTTTTTACCAACATGCGTCACTTCAGACATTAACCGAGAAATAAAACACAGCCTTAACAATAATTAGGGATAAAAAAAGATCGGCATCTTCTACTTATTCTGTGGCGATTCATTGTTAATCTTTAGACTTCCCGTTTTGTTTGAGAATATGGCTAAAATATAGATTAAATGAAAATATTGATCATTGGTGGCGGTGGCCGCGAACATGCTTTGGCCTGGAAAGCGGCCCAATCATCGGAGGTTTCAATCGTCTATGTTGCGCCGGGTAATGCTGGAACCGCAAGCGAGGCCAAAGTAGAGAACATCGCAATCGCAGCAGAGGATATTGAAGCACTTCTGGGTTTCGCGAGAACCGAAGCAATTGACCTCACTATCGTTGGCCCGGAAGTGCCACTCGTCGCCGGTATTGTTGACAAATTCCAGAGTGCGAATCTGGCCTGCTTCGGGCCTGGGAAAGAAGCGGCCCAACTTGAAGGTTCCAAATCCTTCAGCAAAGCCTTTCTGCAACGTCAAGGTATCCCCACCGCCGAGTATCAACATTTCTTTGATTTAAATGCGGCTGTGGCTTACATAAAAGAGAAAGGAGCACCGATAGTGATCAAGGCGGATGGTTTAGCCGCGGGTAAAGGCGTCATTGTCGCCCTTGATGAAAGCCATGCCATCGCCACTGTAAATGATATGCTCGCGGGAAATAAATTTGGCGAGGCAGGCCATAGCGTTGTCATTGAAGAATTCCTTGAGGGTGAAGAAGCCAGCTTCATTGTAGTTTGCGATGGCCAAACCAGTCTTCCCCTGGCCAGTTCCCAGGACCACAAAGCAAGGGATGACGGTGATAAAGGGCCTAATACGGGCGGTATGGGCGCCTATTCCCCGGCACCCATCATCGATGATCATATGCACGCGCGCATAATGCGCGAAATCATCGACCCAGCTGTAAAGGGTATGCGTGATGAGGGTAGACCTTACGTCGGTTTTCTTTATGCTGGCGTCATGATTACGGAAGAGGGTGAACCAAAGGTACTGGAATTTAATTGTCGTTTTGGCGATCCAGAAACTCAGCCAATCATGATGCGATTAAAAAGTGATCTAATTGAATTATGTAACGCGACATTGCAAGGCAGGTTGCATGAGATCGCTTTAGTGTGGGATGAACGTCCTGCACTTGGAGTTGTTATGGCATCCTCTGGATACCCTGACATGGCAAGCAAAGATGATGTCATCACAGGGCTTAATAACGCGAATGATTCGAACAGCAAAGTTTTTCATGCCGGCACGGCCATAAAGAATAATCAAATAGTGACCGCTGGAGGACGGGTTTTATGCGTTACTTCTCTCGGAGACAATGTCAGCGAGGCCCAAAAAAGAGCTTATCAAATGGCGGCCGAGATTCACTGTGTTGGCATGTTTTTCCGCACAGATATCGGATATCGGGCTGTGAATCGGGAAAAAACAGCAAATAAGTAAGGATTGTTTTTAAAAAGAGTAGATTTGCTATTGGATTCGGACGATTAACATAGGATAATCAGCGCGCCTGTGAAGCATGTGAATAGCAGGCAACAATTCCTTTGTTGCTGTTTATCTATTATCAAATGGCGGCGTAACTTTAACAAAAACTTTATCGGAAATAATGAGGTTATAAAATGGCGAAGAAACCAGCAACCGTTACTACCAAACAAACCAAATCACAAATCCTTAGTACTCTCGCGGAAGATACCGGGTTAACCAAAAAAGAAATCGCGGCTGTTGTGGACGCCCTGGCAGATCTGGCACACCGTCATCTAAAGAAAAAAGGTTCTGGTGAATTTACCGTTCCTTCAATGGGCATCAAACTACGTCGTGTGATGAAGCCAGCTCGTAAAGCGCGCAAAGGTGTGAATCCTTTTACCGGCGAAGAGATCATGATCAAAGCGAAGCCAGCATCAACCAGTGTTCGTGCAGTTGCATTGAAAGCTATTAAAGATGCTGTAGCCTAAATAACAATTTTTTTGTTATTGAAAGGGCCATTTGCCTACCGGCAAATGGCCTTTTTTTATGGCTTCCATTGCAGAAAGTTTGCAAGCAGTGCTAATCCAGCTTTCTGACTTTTTTCCGGATGAAATTGAGTGGCAAAAATGTTATCCCGGGCAAGCGCGGCGGTAAAATCGACTGTGTAATTGCAGCTTCCGGCAATATCGAGCGGATTCGATGGCTGTACATAATAACTATGAACAAAGTAAAACCGTTCGCCGGATTCTATGCCTTTCCAAAGTGCATGTTGCTGCTCCTGAGCGACACGATTCCAACCCATATGGGGAATCTTTAGTGCATTGCCATCCGCATCGACGGTACCCTTCGTAAACTTAAGGACTTGGCCTGGAATAATGCCAAGACCCTGGGTGCCATTATCTTCATCGCTGCGTTCCATCAACGACTGAAGGCCCAGACAAATACCCAGAAAAGGTTTGCCTTTAATACTTTCTCGTAGCACCTCTTCAAGGCTTTTCTCTGTGAGGCTACGCATACATTGTCCCATAGCGCCCTGGCCGGGAAACACAATCCTGTCGGCGCCCCTAATCTGTTCCGCATTATCACTAACGATTATTCGGGAGTGTTTATCAGCGACATAATTTAAGGCTTTACTGACAGAACGAAGATTACTCGAGCCGTAATCAATTACCGCAACGGTTTGCATCATTTTTGACCCTTTAGAGCGAACCTTTTGTAGAGGGCATAATGCCGTGCATACGTGGATCCAGCTCCACAGCCATACGTAAAGCTCGACCAAAGGCTTTGAATATTGTCTCAGCAATGTGATGAGCATTCCGACCTCGAATATTATCAATATGCAAAGTGACCTGAGCGTGATTGACAAAACCCTGGAAAAACTCGCTCAAAAGATCGATATCAAACTCACCCACTCGCGCCCGGGGATACTCCGCATGATAATCCAGTCCAGGTCTACCAGAACAGTCCAGCACAACACGGGACAGCGCTTCGTCCAACGGTACATAAGCATGACCGTAACGGCGGATACCTTTTTTATCACCGAGAGCCTGGTTTAGAGCCTGACCCAGAGTAATACCCACATCCTCTACGGTGTGGTGGGCATCGATTCGAAGATCGCCTTTGGCCTTGATATTCAGATCAAACATGCCATGACGGGCAATTTGATCCAGCATGTGTTCCAGAAAGGGCACTCCGATATCAAAACTGCCATCACCTTTTCCATCCAAATCAATTTCTACGCTGATCTGGGTCTCTTTCGTATCTCTTTGTACTGACGCACTTCGCTTTTTACTCATGTCATCTCGCTTAAAGGTTTAATATGATGCTGTGACAATACAGACAACCTGTATTTTGATGGTCGAAACAGGGTAGGATAACCTGATAACAGCCTGGACAAAACTCAATCGTCCAGTATTTGCCCTCACCAAAATAAAATGACTGAACAAATCGACACACATGCCGTAAAAAAGTACCTGATGAGTCTGCAGGATCAGATATCCAGCGGCATCGATAAACTGGATACCCGACAGACATGTCAGGAGGATAATTGGCAACGCTCAGAAGGAGGCGGCGGCCGCACCCGGGTATTGGTTGGCGGAGAATTATTCGAACAGGCTGGCGTCAATTTCTCGCATGTTTATGGTAAGGAGCTACCCGCCTCGGCAAGCATACAGCGACCCGAGTTGGCAGGACGAAGCTTTGAGGCCATGGGCGTGTCTCTGGTGATACATCCCGGTAACCCTTTTGTGCCAACCACGCATATGAATGTGCGTTTTTTCATGGCAGAAAAAAACAATGCGGAACCCGTCTGGTGGTTCGGTGGTGGCTTTGATTTAACCCCATATTATGGATTCGAGGAAGACGCCATACATTGGCATTGCCTTGCCCATCAGGCATGCAAACCTTTCGGTGAAGAACTTTATACCGAATATAAGCGTTGGTGTGACGATTATTTTTACCTGAAGCATCGGCAGGAGACCCGGGGAATTGGTGGCTTGTTTTTTGACGATCTGAACAAACCTGGCTTTACACGCAGTTTTGAGTTTATGCGTAGCGTTGGTGATCATTTTTTACCCGCATATGAACCGATTGTTAAACGACGACGAGACCACGCTTATGATGATTCGCATCGGGATTTTCAATTATATCGTCGTGGTCGTTATGTAGAGTTTAATCTGGTCTATGACCGTGGCACCCTGTTTGGACTGCAGTCGGGTGGTCGCACAGAATCCATATTGATGTCATTACCACCAGAAGTGCGTTGGCGCTACAACTGGCAACCGGCGACAGGTTCTGAAGAGCAAAGACTTTACGATATATTCCTCAAACCGCAGGATTGGCTGAACTATAAGGAAAGCTGACTTCGAAGTTTTGACTGCTTAGTAAGTAAAAGACAAACTAATGGAACCGAAATTTTGTCCGGAATTTTGCCGATCCGATTCTTTCGTGCGTATTACCTGTGCATAAGAAAGTTTGAACTTTCTATAAATCAAGCTGGCGCCCATTACGAAATCACCCACTAGTAATTTCTTGTCAATACTGTGACTGGTGGAAAAGGTGTTGCCGTCTAAAAAAATATCCCTGAATACAAGTCTTGCCGAGGTCCCACCAAATAGATGAAAGCTGAGCCCCTGTCGACCACTCTGATAGCGTGGATCGTTGGTGCCAGCCGGTGCGTTGGTATCACCTGCGGGTCGGATCAATGCGGTGCCAAAATCTGTGGGGATATTCCAGCCTATTCGAAACTCCAGACCCGTACTAACATGTGAAAAAACAGTCCCCGCCGCAGCGCCTGCATGGGCGATGAAATCAAGACCCCATTGCTTATAAAAATCATGTCGAGGTATCAAGCGCTGTTTGCGATCATAAATAAGGGCGAAGCCCAGCTCCGTATCAATCTGGTTATCCCAACCATTGGCCTTGTCGATATTGCGAATTGAATGCACAAGATCCTGTGCTTGTTCTGCCAGCGATAAATCACCTGTAAAACCCATCTGCATTTCAAAGGTATCCAGTCGCCTGTAGGTCTTGCTATGAAAGGCAACACTGCCATATAACCAACCAGCGTAGGGACGGTCATCAAGTATCAAATCACGCTGAGAGATGTCTTCGGGGGTAAACATAAGCTGCCCGACGGTAAATGCGAGATTGCGTTGCCGTGAGGAATCCTGATTAAAAGGCAAGAGATCAATAATTTCATTAGCTGCCGATTGAATAAGGCCTGGTTTTTTCATCCAGGGGAGATCTTGAAACCATTTTATTTCCGGAGAAATCCAGCTTAACTTGATGCCATTGGTATAGAACCTGTCGGTGTTAGCAAAAAGATCGTTCTCAAGGTGAAAGGTAAACGTCCAGGAATCGTTCCGTGGATTCTGCGCTTGGGCTGAAGCTGAGGTGCAAAGGATCAAAGATGCAATTAAACATACCAGCTTTGTCTTACAAGAAAACAGGCGCCATGAACTCATCGCACTGTTGTCAGTGCAGAGGCAATTACGTCGCTCTGAATTGAATGCATCACTATTGGTAATTTAAGTCGATAATTGGGCAGACTAAAGGTTTATGCCAGCTTTGCTAGCCGAATAACACCAGGGTCCACACCACAATTACATTTATCAAAGCGACAAAAACCGCCGCAGATCCGATATCTTTCGCTCTACCGGAGAGTTCGTGGTTCTCTCCGCCAAAGCGATCCACCACGGTTTCGACAGCCGAGTTGAGTAGTTCTACGATTAGCACCAGCACAAGCACGCTAAGCAACAAGGCTTTCTGCGGGCCATTATTGCCTAGCCAAAGCCCGAGAGGGGCGAGAATCACAGCGAGCATAAACTCCTGCCGAAAAGCCGCTTCATTCCTGTATGCCGCTTTCAGGCCCTGCCATGAAAATTTGTAAGCATTGGCTATTCGCTTAACGCCTGTCGTTCCTTGTTTTGTCATAATTATTATTCTTGTCCGAAGACCATGAGTGATCACAGAAAAAGCTGATAACACCCACGCTTTATCGGCGCTAGATGTCCCTATCTCGGCAAAGCATATAAATACATATTTAGCTGGCAATCAAAAATGCTTTCATTCTTCTTCAATTTGTTCTGCATATTCATCAGAATCGATCAATTCGTCAATATCAACGGTGTTGTCCTGCGCGAGCTGGCAAAGCCAACCTTCCCCATAGGGATCAGCGTTGATTAATCCCGGATTATCTTCCAGGGCATGATTAACTTCTATGACTTCACCACCTAATGGACAATAAATATCGACTGCGGTCTTAACCGATTCAATGACCGCACATTCCTCGCCGGCTGTATAGCTACGCTCTGACTCCGGTAACTCAACGAAGACTATCTCGCCCAACTCCTCTTGCGCAAAATCCGTCAGGCCAATCTTGACACTATCGTCATCAAGAATTTCAACCCAGATATGCGTTGAGCTATATCTTAAATTTGCTGGAATATTTGCCATTGTCATCCTCCAGAATGGTGTCTTGACATAGAATGCACAGACCTTTGCTTGATTGGGAATACTACTTAATTCTAGCAGGCAATCTCAGAATTACATCACTGTGAAGCAAAAACCACCAGATGATCAATTTCCAGTTTAATACCAATGGATTCATCGATGGCATGGTTGTGATGACTGGGAACAAGACTTAAGACCTCCGATCCGCTTTGCAATGCCAATGTATATAGAAATTCCGCTCCTCGAAAAGCCTTGTCCAATACTCTCGCCTGCAGCTCGCTACTGTCATCATGGATAATATCATCCGGACGAATAAGCACATTAACTTCGTCACCATGGTTAAAACCATGCGACTGCCCGCCGTTGATCACCCCTAGTTCTGTCTCCACATTGGTACTATTAATCACCTTGCCCGGCAAAAACACGCCATCACCAACAAAGTCGGCAACGTATGTACAAACAGGTCGGTGATATAGCGTGAAAGCATTATCCCATTGCAGCAAGGCACCATCGCGCATCACACCAATGGTATCGGCCATAGCGAAAGCCTCAAGCTGGTTATGACTAACCAGAATAGCAGTGACACTGTTAAGCTTGAGCACCGTGCGCATTTCCTTGGCGATCTGTTCTCTTAACTCGATATCAAGGCTCGCAAAAGGTTCGTCGAGCAATAATATATTGGGTCGGGTAGCAATAGCTCTGGCCAGCGCCACGCGCTGTTGCTGCCCACCAGATAAACGATGGGGATAATCATTGAGGAACATACTGACTTCCAGCAGCTCGGCCATCTCCTCAACTCTTAATTGTCGTTCAATTTTACTTAATCGTTGCAGGCCAAAGGCAATATTGTCCCGTACTTTCAAATGGGGGAATAAAGCATAGTCCTGAAACACCATACCCACATTACGATCTTCCACTGGCACCAGATTATGTGCATTACTTACCATCCTTGATTCCAGCCACACCTCTCCTGCACTCGGTCGCTCGAAGCCAGCAATGGTTCGTAACAATGTCGTCTTGCCACAACCACTCGCCCCCAGCAAGCATGCAATCTCGCCTTGCTCAAGAGAAAGTGAGAAGGAATCGATGATGGGTCGACCTTCAATCGAAACAGAAACATCTTTTAACTCTAGCGTGTTAGTCATGGCCTGGTCGTGAGCGTGAAATAGAGCGACTTAATATGATTACCGGAATAATACCGACCAGGACGATGGCAAGCGCCGGGTTTGCGGCATCAGCCAATCGTTCCTCATTGGCTAACTCATAGGTGCGAATCGCCAACGTGTTAAAATTAAACGGCCTTAAAATCAAGGTCGCCGGTAGTTCTTTCAGCACGTCTACAAATACCAGCAATGCCGCTGTCAAAATACTGCCCTTCAACATAGGCACGTGTACTTTTGTCAGGATGGCTCCAGCTTTTAAACCCATGCTTCGGCCGACTTCATCCATCGCGGGGCGTATCTTCGAGAGACCTGCCTCGACAGTATTTAACGACATCGGAAGAAAACGTACAAGATAGGCAAATATCAGCGAGAAAAGTGTGCCACTCAATAGCAGCCCGGTACTCATATCCATATTCTCGCGCATCCATGTATCAATACTGTTGTCGAGCCAGGCAAAGGGAATTAAAACACCGACCGCGACAACCGTACCTGGTATCGCATAACCGAGGCCCAGCAAGCGAACAACAAACCGCGTCAGGGCGTTTGACAAGAGGCGTTTTCCATAGGCAATGAACAGCGCAAGTACTAGTGCGACAATTGATGCGATGGCGGCGAGTTCAATGCTGTGGCCAATTAGCGCAAAAAATCTGCGATCGACCACCTCTGTCCAGGTCTGCGAAGCCCAGAGAGAGAGCTGTACCGCAGGAATCAGAAAGCCGAAGGCTACCGGTAATATGCAAGCCATCATCGCCAACAATCTAGGCCAGCCTTGAAGGGGACTTTGCACCAGTTTGCTGTATCGATTACTTGTATGATGATAGCGCGCCTGCCGGCGAGACCAGGCCTCCAACAACACGACTAACATGATAAACATTAACAAAACCGCAGCTAGCTGTGCTGCAGCTACACTGCTACCAAGCCCAAACCAGGTACGAAATATACCGGTGGTAAAGGTGGCCACACCAAAATACTGAACGGTGCCATAATCAGCCAGAGTCTCCATCATAACCAGAGACAGACCGGCAATAATGGCTGGACGAGCAAGAGGCAGCCCCACTTTAAAAAAAGATCGGTAGGGACCGCAGCCTAGTGATCGTGAGACTTCAAGTACACAAATAGACTGTTCAATAAATGCGGCTCTCGAGAGTAAATAGACATAGGGATAAAGCACAAGAGAAAGCATGACAATGGCGCCTCCCAGTGAACGAACATCCGGAAACCAGTAGTCGCCGTACTGCCATGCGAAGGTTTCTCGAAGCATCATTTGCAAAGGGCCAGCAACATCCAACAAACCTGTGTAGGTGTAGGCAATAATGTAGGCCGGGATCGCCATTGGCAATAACAGTGCCCACCCGAGCACCTTACTACCGGGAAAACGATACATGGTGATTAGCCAGGCTGGGATAGTACCGAGAATAAGGACCAGGAAACCGACACCGCTAACGAGAGCCAGGGAATTAACGATATAGGAACCAAGAACGGTTTCATACAAATGCGTCCACACGTCCCCGCTGTCGAGGAATATTGACAGGAAAATGCAAATCACCGGGATAGCCAACAAGCCTGATATTAGTATCAAGCCCTGCAGCCAGGGATGAAAAATATCTCGATGATATAGGCCAGGCACAAAACCTGTCGATGGAATTACACTCACCTTATTCATGTTTATTCAGACACTAACGCGTTATCTGGCGACTATCACCCCTATTTCCAGCCAGCCCTGTCCATCAGTTTTACAGCACTGGCGTTCAGCTCACCCAATTTGCTCAGCGCCAGTTTATCGGATTTAAACTCGCCCCATTGCCGTAGCACAGCACTCACGGGCACGCCGCTTCTTACCGGGTACTCATGATTGTTTTCCGCATACCAACTTTGCGCTTCTTCACTGGCGAGATACTCAATTAATCGGATGGCTTCGGCTTTTCGCAAAGATGATTTGGTTACGCCTGCGCCACTGATATTCACATGAGCACCACGATCGTTTTGATTTGGCCAAAACAAATCGACCTTTTTAGCGGCCTCCGCTTCGGATGCAATTTTTGATGTCAACATGCCTGCCAGATAATAGGTATTCACTATTGCCAGGCTACATTGGCCCACAGATACGGCCTTAATCTGGTCTCTATCGCCGCCTTTGGGTGAACGTGCCAAATTGGCAGCCAGTCCCTCGGCCCATTGCTCAGTGTTGTCCTCTCCGAGGCGGAACACAAGTGAGCTCACTAAAGACTGGTTGTAAATGTTCGAAGATGAACTGACACAAATTTTGTTACGCCAGACCGGATCTGCAAGGGCTTCATAAGTAGAAAGCTGACTTGATGAGACAGCATCCCTGGAATAAACAATCACCCGGGAGCGTATTGACAATCCAAACCAGAACCCCTCTACATCGCGATAAAGTTCCGGGATAGCATTGTTTAATAACGGCGATTCCACCGAGGCCAGGAGATTCAACTCTTTCGCCCGGTGCAAACGCCCTACATCAACTGTGAGCAATATATCCGCGGGAGAATTAATACCTTCCAGCTCAAGTCGCTTTATCAGCGCATCGGCATCACCGGTAACCAGATTGACCTCAACGCCGGTTTGTTCAGTATATTTATCCAACAAGGGCAGAATCAGATCTTCCTTGCGTGCGGAGTAAATATTGACTTCCGCGGCAATCGACAGATTGCTGCCCAACAATAGACACCAGCACAACCAAAATACTTTCATTTTTAACCTCTTTTTCTTAATTTATAGAATAAATAACCAGGACAATTACTCTCACAAAACAGCTTCTATTTTGTATTGTATTCCACTTTACTAATAATCAGCATTGAGCGAGATCAATCAAGATCGTTTTCGCAACCACATCCAACTACCACTCAAGGCCAGAAAAACGAAAAACAGGGCTGCAAGATCAACAATAAAAACTCCCGCATTGCCAAGCAGCCTGCCACTGTGCAAATCCAGGAGTATGCGTTCCAGGGAAAGGCCCTTTCCACGATATAATGACAACAGTTCTTGTTCGAGTTGTGCTGGAATCGTAGCTTCACTCGACCACACTGCTGCAAGTTCTTCATAATCATCCCAGGCCAGCGCATTGAGGTCGCTTAGATAATCACCATGCGCCGCCCGAATTACTAATTCTTCGTATTCATTCATGCCAATGGCCGTGATCCCAGCAGGCACACCGTCGTAACCGCTTAGTTTTTCAATCAGCTGTCCATCTTCACTTAGCAACAAAAGTTTGTCCTCAAGGGCCAGCACAATCATTTCCTGTTGCTCCCCAACGCCCCAAAGAGTGTCACTGGTTTGATCCAACTCTCTCTTATTAAAATATAGCCGTTCTCCAATGCGGGTGATCCAGTTTTCTCCAATCTTAAAACTACTTGGAGCCTGCGGTGGACGAATGTTATACCAGTTTAATATAAATACATTTTGCACAAATCGCCCGTCCAGTTTTAGCTGCTCCGTATGATTCAGGAATATTCCTGTTATGGCCAATAAAAGAACCATCAGAGCGCTAAGAACCCCAATCCTGCGATGCCATTTGTAAAAGAAGGCTGTTTTCATCCTCTCGACTAATCGCCCGTCACGGCCTCACTGTGTTGATGTAGCATCAAGGCCAGACGCGCCAGCTTATTAACCGCTGCCACAGACAGTGTCGCTCCAGAAATGCCATCGATATGTCGATTCAATTCCATATCTGCTTTTAGGCCTATGTTTTTATACTGGTCAGTAAAAAAAGGATGGCGAATTTCCCAGCCACGACTTTCACGAAATATGAGCACTCTAGTCAATTCAAGCAAATCACCATTAACAACAAAGCCAATAGTGATTGGCTCAGTTTTACCTATCTCCTCCAATATCCACGCAGTGCGTTGTTGATACTGCCAATAGCGGATGCGAAGCAAGCCCAGATCGTGTCCCAGTATCTCGTGCACCTTTTGCTTCAGGTCTTTTTTTATCCACAAACGTTTCATTTCCGGCGAAACGCCTGTAAAGACTTCATTGATAAAGTCCTCCGGTTCCTGATAAACATTTTTCGCCTGAACCTCGTTCGAGATATGACCGAAAAGCAGCATAAAAACTGTCAGAAAAGTTGTTAATTTTCGCATAGAGTAAATTGAATAAGAGCGACATAACGCGCTCAAATACTTTAATCTGCCTTATGGTCGAAAACAGAATAAATAATCATCATTAAAACTGGTAGCCAAGACCAAGGTTAATGCCGTCCAACACTCTATCTACTGGGCCATCTGCATCTTCAAATTGAGCATCAAATTTCAGTGCCACATTAGCGTGCGGCCACCAGTTAAAACCCAGACTAAACTGTTCAAAATTTTCAAAACGATGCGCTCCCGTGATTTGATTGCGTTCATCCCACTGGCTGTAGCGCGCGAAAACGCCTACTTCTCCAAGTCGTTTTATTGGCAGCTCAAATCGATACGAAGGTTCAATGTAAAAACCGTCCAGGCTTTCAGCGTTTAAACCGGCAAGATTTATAAGGGGGTCATCGTCAAAGTCCCAGCGCGCGTAGAGGGCACGCAATCCAACACCACTTGAGTGATGCCAAATCACATGACCTTCAAACAATGTGGCGCTCATGTCAACGGCATCGTTGGTGCCCGTGACATCAGCCTGATATTGCCCTGATATTCCTATTTCGAGTCCTGGCATCCCGGTATAACGAAGACGACCGGTAAGCGCAATATCCTGATCGTCTGCTTCAGCGACTTTTAAACGGCCACTACGAGGACGTAAACTTGAGCTTCCTTGTGTTGGAATAGCAAGGCCGGTGTGAATCACAGCGTCGTAGTTCCACCCGGGCGCGATTTCACCATTAAGACCAATGCCCGCTTCCCACCATGTGGCTGGAATGATTTCCGATTCAACGCGGTTTCGTTCCACGCCGTAAAATGTGTTAGGTTCGTGTGTTTGATTAATGATGCCAATAGGCAAAATGTCGAGGCCGGCGCGAACTCTATGACTATCATTAATATCCATTTCCAACCAGGCCTGCTCCAGTTCTATTTCTCCAGGCAGTTCATTGCCGGCCAGTGAGTGTTCCAATTCGATTTCGGAGAAAAAACGAATGCTGTCAGAGAATTCATGCCCGAAGTAAAGCACAAAACGATGGAAATCAACCCTGCTGCTATCGTCATCCCCGCCGATATCCTGATTATCGTCGCTCAGATTATTGTAATGGAGTTCGCCATAACCGCCCACAGATGTACGGCTTGTCTTCGCTTTTTCTGATCGTAATGTGACTTGTTCAATAGCTTCAGCTGTCAGTTCAACAGTACTAACCGTTTCTTCGATTTTTTCATTACTTGCGTTTATCTTGATTTCAGTTTGATCCAGTTTAGCTTTTAACTCATCAATGACCCTCTGTTGATCCTGAATGACTCGCCACATCTCTTCGCTCGTGGGTGTTGTAGCCATAACTTGTCCACTCATAAAAGTAGTAAAGGCAAGGACGACTAGGCTTAAGTAAATGCGTTTAATTCTGTGCTCGGTAATCATGTTAACTCCGTAAAATTGTTTGTGATGTATCAAAGCGGGCCATTGCTTAAGATTCCTTAATCTTAATGATAATTATTCTCATTAGCGTTTGCAAGCAATTCAATGGCTTTCTACTTTGACCCTCTGACAAAGAAGAACTTGATTGTTCTGGCCAGTGGACAGCTCCTCATTAAAAAATGAATGGCGCACAAAACTGATAAGCGATTGATTTTATTTCAGAATAATCTATTCTCTCTTTGTGATAATGCGCCCAGCCTGAAGTTAGCGCTGCGTGGCGCAATCTAGACTAGGGGAGATAAATTATGGATGTATTCACATTCATTATTCTGGGCGCCATCCTTGCTCTGGCACTCTACGGCATCACGCTTTACAACAACCTTGTTGCTCTTAAACATAACGCGGACAAGGCCTGGGCCAATATTGACGTACTTCTGAAACAGCGCCACGATGAAATTCCCAAGTTGGTTGAGACCTGCAAGGGATATATGAAACACGAGCAGGAAACCCTTGAAAAAGTCATGCAGGCGCGTTCGGCCGTGGCCACTGCACAAGAGAAAGGGGATGTCGGTGCCCTCGGTCCAGCTGAAACACAGCTGCGAAAGGGTCTCGGGACCTTATTTGCCGTCGCCGAGGCCTATCCGGACCTCAAGGCCAATGATAGTTTTCAGCACCTGCAAAGCCGTATATCCGGACTCGAAAATGCCATCGCTGACCGCCGTGAGTTTTATAACGAAAGTGTAAACAACAATAACATCCGCATTGAACAGTTTCCCGACGTCATCATTGCAAAAAAGCTGGGTTTCGTCGCCAAACAGTTGCTTGAATTCAGTGATGAAGAGAAACAGGATGTAAAGATAAAAGAGCTTTTCACCTGATTCTTATTTCCACTTTCCCGGTATAGAAGATTTACATGTCCGCACTCAGCGAATGGGCGAAACATAGCACCGCCCATGATTTCTGGCTGATAGCAGGCATTATTGCCCTGATTAGTATTGCTGGTTTCGCTGGCGCTTTTTATTACTTTAAACGCAGACGAATAGTTGAAGACACGCCAAGATCGAAAATTCGATCGGCAGCGCAGGGATATGTTGAATTAGGTGGTCATGGCGATCTCATGGATGGACCCGCTATAGTCGCGCCACTAACGGGAAAATATTGCACCTGGTATAGCTATAATATCGAAGAGCGTCGTAGTAGTGGTAAAAACGCTCAATGGGCAAACATCGAGAACGGCAAATGTGAGGAGTTATTTTTAATCGTCGACGACACCGGTCAATGCGTAATCGACCCGGACGGTGCCAGCATTACTACAGCCGAGAGAGATGTCTGGTACGGCGCTACGCCACGTCCGAATCGAGGACCTGAAGCGACAACTGGACTGATTTCCGGTGGTAACTACCGCTACACCGAAACACGCCTGCGACCGAAGGAAGCACTTTTTGCAATGGGTCTGTTCAAAACCATCGGCGGGGCGGAAGATGCATTTAGCCCGGATGGCGATGTGCGAGAATTATTAAAAGAATGGAAAAAGGATACTGATTCCTTATTGGAAAAATTCGATGCCAATAAGGATGGTGAAATTGATATGGAAGAATGGCAGGCTGTCCGTGAAGTCGCTTTGCGTGAAGTCATGGCAAAACAGAGAGAAGGAAAAGTAGAAATGGCGGTAAATATGTTGGTCAAAACCCATGACCATAATCGCCCATTTCTGCTTTCGGCCTTAGCGCCGAGCTCCTTGATCAGGCGTTATCAAATTTACTCAATAGCGCTACTGTTACTATTTTTTATCGGTGGTAGTTTTGTAAGCGTGATAATTAACTTGCGTCTGGCTGGCGAATAACATTCGCTTTCATTAGTATGTCCGCTTTGCAGTGACGAGTCTGTCCGAACACCTGTCCACTTATACTACTGAACTATGGAAAATCCTTTACTCGAAATAAGCACACTACCCGCTTTCAGTCAGATTGAGGCTGGCCACATCGAACCTGCCATGGATGCCCTCTTGCAGGACAATCGAAATACCCTCAATACGCTGTTGAGTGAAATTAGCGCTTTCACCTGGGACAACCTGGTGGGTCCCCTGGAAGACAAGGCAGACCTGCTGAGTCGAGCCTGGTCACCTGTGAATCATCTGCATTCGGTTGCAGATAATGATGCCTTACGCGCCGCTTATAACGCCTGCCTGCCGAAATTGACCGAATACGGCACAGAAATGGGCCAGCACGAAGGCTTATACCGCGCCTATACACAACTAAAGGAAAGTGACACTTTTTCATCTCTGCACATGGCCCAGCAAAAATCTATCGAAAACGCGCTGCGTGATTTTCACTTGTCGGGCATCGGTCTCGATCAGGGCAAACGCGACGAATACAAAAGTATTAGACAAAAATTATCGCAACTGGAAACGAAATTTGAAGAAAACTTGCTCGATGCGACGCAAAATTGGAAAAAGCATCTTAGCGATCAATCTGAACTCAAAGGTCTTCCTGAATCTGCACTGGCTTTGGCCGCCCAAAATGCCGAGCGAGAAAAACAGGCTGGCTGGTTGCTAACGCTTGAGTTTCCTTCCTACTTACCAATAATGCAATACGCAGATAACCGCGCACTACGGGAGGAAGTCTATCGAGCCTTCGTCACTCGTGCGTCCGATCAAGGTGCCGACGCGGGACTTTGGGACAACGGCGAATTGATGGTGGAGATCTTGTCGTTACGACAAAAGCAGGCAGCGCTACTTGGCTTTGCTAACTATGCGGATTACTCCCTGGCACTGAAGATGGCTACAGATCCCGATGAGGTGCTGGACTTTCTTAAGGACCTCGTCGTCCGCTCCAGGGTGGTCGCAGAAACAGATCTAACGGAGCTTCGCAGCTTTGCCGAGAAACACCATCAGGTATCGGATCTGCAAGCGTGGGATATCGCTTATTACTCAGAGAAATTACGTATTCATAAGTTTGATATCTCACAGGAAGAATTACGCCCTTATTTTCCTGCGCCTAAAGTAATCCATGGCATGTTTGCGGTGGTAAATCGTTTATACGGCATTGATATCGGAGAGATCGATGATGTTGATGTGTGGCATGAGGATGTACAATTTTATGAGATCCACGACGCTTCAGGACAACTGCGAGGATCTTTCTATCTCGATCTTTATGCGCGGCCGAAAAAACGCGGTGGAGCTTGGATGAGCGAGTGTGTAGTACGTAGATGTCGGGGCGGGAAAGTTCAATCTCCTGTGGCCTATCTAACGTGCAATTTTACGCCTCCTATAGGTAATGACCCTTCGTTGTTGACACATGATGAAGTCACCACATTATTTCATGAATTTGGTCATGGTCTGCACCATATGCTGACCCTTGTCGATTATCCCGAAGTCTCCGGTATAAACGGCGTGCCATGGGATGCGGTTGAGTTACCCAGTCAATTTATGGAAAACTGGTGCTGGGAGCGCGAGTCGTTGTCCTTGATAGCCCGCCATTATCGGACTGGCGTGGCGCTTCCCGATGAACTATTTGTTAAAATGTTGAAAGCGAGATCTTTTCAGTCCGGCATGCAAATGGTCAGGCAACTGGAATTCGCTCTTTTCGATTTTCGTTTGCACCATGAACAGCGAGGCTCTACTGTCGATGACATTCAGGCCCTGCTGAACGATGTACGCTCAAAGGTGGCTGTCATCCGGGCGCCGGAATACAACCGTTTTCAGCACGGCTTTACCCATATTTTCGCTGGAGGCTACTCAGCGGGTTATTACAGTTACAAATGGGCGGAAGTTTTATCTGCGGATGCCTTTTCTAAATTTGAAGAAAACGGTATCTTTGACAGAAAAACAGGAGAGCAATTCTTGAAATCTATACTGGAACAAGGGGGTTCACGAGAACCAATGGACCTGTTTGTTGAATTCAGAGGACGTAAACCCAGCATCGAGCCCTTACTCAGGCACTCGGGGATCCTCCCTGCTCAGATTGAAAATCACACATGAAAGCAATATTGATAAGCTGCATTTTGACCCTGGTCCCGGCAAGTCTTATGGCCGAAAACGTCTATATATCCGATCAGCTAAAAGCCGGATTGCATGAAGACAAATCTCTGGAAAGCCCAATTGTGAAGATTGTGGTCACCGGCACGCGACTGGAAGTGGTTAAGCGCGAAGAGCAATTAACTTTTGTCAGAGATGAAAGTGGCAGCACTGGCTGGATTAACAATATGTATCTAATGGCGAAGGCGCCAGCCAATGCCAGCCTTGATATCCTGCAAACGAGAGCGGATAACCTGGAAACACGACTGACGGAATCTAAAGAAAAAATTCTCACGCTTGAGGCCGAATTAAAAAAGCAAGGCAAAGTATTGCCTGAAGAAACGCTCGCCTATCGTGAATTAAAAAAAGCACATGCCGAACTGAATCAAACGTCCAAGGCACAGAAACTCAAAGTCGGCGAGTTGCAAATAGAACTGACAGAACTACGTAAACGGGTCGGGCAAGATAGTGGAAGTGACTCGCTTTACCAACAGATAAAAACGCTTGAGGAAGATAAGAAGAAACTGGAGATCCGCCTGGCAAACACGCTGGATAAATATGAAGCCGAAGGCGCTGAGGGCATAGACGCATTGCGAGGCGAAAACAGTCTGGCAGGCAGACTCAGTCCAGGCGTGCGCAATATGACCATTTATTTACTTATTACTCTGGTATTGGGCCTGTTTGCTGGCGCCTATTTGCTGGATTTGGTCAATCGACGGCGACATGGGGGGTTTAGAATTTAGTTGGCCTGGCACCAGCCTGGCGTCGACCCCCAAGAGCAAGCTGATATTTGCAAGTCACTGTGCTTTCTACTAAACTCCTCGCCCCTGTGTAGTACCTAGTCAGATTAACATAAGAGAGTAAGCTATAATGAAGGCGGAAATTCATCCAGCATATAATGAGGTTTCAGTGACTTGTAGTTGCGGAAACATCTTTGAAACCCGGTCCACAATTGGCGAAAAGGATCTCCATATTGATGTTTGTTCACAATGCCATCCCTTTTATACCGGCAAACAGAAAATGCTGGATACTGCTGGTCGAGTTGACAAATTTCGCCGTAAATACGGTATGTAAGAAGTCGTATTTCAAAATTACCAGTCCAAAGAGCGCCGTTCGAAGGCGCTTTTTTGTTTTAAGCGCAAGCCTACTCCTTACTCCGTTGTTTTTACCTGTCCACGCCCTATCCAGGCTCCCCTGTGCGAATATGAAAACTGATGCGCATGTACGCATCGACTATATCATTGACGGCGACACGGTCGTACTCAAAGACGGTAAGCGAATACGATTGATTGGTATCGATACCCCTGAAATTGGCTACAAGGGCAATGCTTCCCAGCCGGGTGCGGAAGATGCGCGAGATTTTGTCCGAGGCCTGATTAGTCCCGATCATCTGTATCAACTCCATTATGGAATTGAGCAACAAGATCACCATGGCCGCAGCCTTGCGCATCTTTTCCTCACGGATGGCAGAAACCTTCAGGCGCTATTGTTAGCTCAAGGTTATGCCACCTCCTTAAATATTCCACCGAACCTTCGCTACAGTGAGTGCTATCAGCAACAGGTACAGGCGGCTATTCAAGCGAAACTGGGCATATGGAATCTTAAGCAATATCAACCAATCTCGGCTAAAGCACTTACCGGCAAGGAAAATGGCTATCGCATTGTCTATGGACAGGTAACTTCTGTGACAAATGGTGCTTCATCTTTGTGGCTTAATCTACGTCGACAATTGGCTATTCGCATCACACACGATGATCTACAGCACTTCCCGGACATTCATCCAGAGACACTCACCGGTAAGATCATTCAAGTCCGAGGCAAACTCTACCGTCATAAAAATCAACTACGATTGCGTTTACGTCACCACAGCGATCTGAAAATAATGAGCGCGCCCGACGGAAGAAATTAAGCTTCAAAAAAATTGTAAGGGGAAAAAGTTGCTCAAAAGAAAGTTGTTGGAGAGCGATTTCTGCCTTCGAGTTAGCACGACTTCTTGAGGTAAATTCTACTATAAAAGGGTAAGCCATTGCTCTTTCTCAAGATCAGGTTTTATCCACATTATCTGTGCATAACTTTGTGGGTGAAATGCGAACAGTGTGCCGAAATCAGCATTATCATTGACCCTCTATCAGTTTTGCCAAATTTCATACAATTATGTTTTTATTATGTTTATCAACTAGTTATACTATTTTTATAGCGTAAAATGCATTTCGTTTAAGACTGTATATTAACTTTGAGTTTAAAACGGCATTCGCTGTGCATAAAATTGTTTGTCAAGCCTTTATTTCAAATTATTTTTGAACGTAAGTCATTTAAGTATGTCGAAAACAACAGTAAGCAAATTTTCACGTGCCTCTTAGTTGACGTGATAGAACCCCGGTCCCCCAGCCGGGTATACTTGGCCCCGGTAACCTCCCCCTTTATATAACCGGGGCCTCCTTTTATTCCCAGATAATTATTCTATCAACCAATGATCCAACACTGTGGCAAGCTCATCAATTCCGCTTTTCTTCAACACAGAGAACAATTGTACGCTGTGACTGGATTCAACGAACAGCTTCTCCACTTGCGCCAATGACTGCTTTCTAGCCCCAAATGCCAGCTTGTCAGACTTGTTTAACAATACGTGCACGGGCAAGCCCGCGGTTTCACACGAAGACAACATCTGCTCATCAAACTCTGTCAATAGCCGGCGAACATCTACTATCAAGACAACGCCAACCAAACTTTGTCTTTGCTGAAAATATTGCCCCAGGGTCTGCGCCCAATGCGCCTGCACTTTGGCGGGCACCTTGGCATAGCCATAACCAGGCAAATCCACTAATCGATTATTATCATCCACCGGGAAAAAATTAATTAATTGAGTTCGTCCCGGCGTTTTACTGATTTTTGCAAGACGCTTTTGGCCAGTGAGGGCGTTTATTACACTGGACTTTCCCGAGTTGGAGCGACCGGCAAAAGCCACTTCGCGACCTTCGTCTGGCATTAGCTGGTCAAGAGTGTGGGCGCTTGTCGCATAACTGGCCTGCCTGTATCGTTTAATGGTCATATAGTTCGTATTCGATTTTATTTGCTCAGAACTTGCAAAATTACACTGATTGTCATCCACTACTGGTCATTTTTTCGGTAAGATACCCACAAAAAGACAACGCGGGAACGATGGCACCGCCCTGTGCCACAGGAAGCTCTGACTTTATCAGAGTTTCCCTGAATGAATTAAAGGAAACTGACACATGCTAAAAATTTTCTTGCTTTTGATGAGTTCGATTTTGCTGTCTTTCGGCACTTATGTCACCGCCGCCGGTGATGCTGCTGCCGGAAAGGCAAAAACGGTGGTTTGCGCGGCCTGCCATGGGCAAGACGGCAACGGTGTTGAGGCGTTGCCGATGCAACCACGACTGGCCGGGCAGCACGCCGAGTATACCGAAAAACAGATACGCGACTTTCAGTTAAAAGAACGTGAAAATGCGATCATGGCGCCGATGGTGGCAGGCTTAAGCGAAGAAGACGTTCTTAACGTCTCAGCCTATTATGCCAGCTTGAAAGGCACTGTGGGCACAAGCACACTTGAGCATGCACAAAGCGGTGAGAAACTTTACCGCGCTGGTGACGCCACAAGCGGTTTAGCCGCCTGTATGGCCTGTCATGGTCCCTCCGGCAGGGGCAACCCTGCAGCAAAGTACCCATCGCTGACCGGACAATTCGCTGAATACACTGCCATTCAATTGAAAGCGTTCAAATCGGAAACACGCGCCAATGACGCCAACAGCGTTATGCGCAATATTGCTGCGAAAATGACCAATGATGAGATTGAAGCCGTTGCCGCTTATATTGAGGGACTTCACTAGGAGGCTGTCCGAGAATAGAAACCGTCGCGAGGGAAAGCCATTTTGAGTCCATTTTTTCGATCATTTGAGGTGAATAGTGGTGACTATTTAACGAAAATGAGCGGAAAAATGAGCCAAAATGGCTTTTCCGCAGTAGCTTATCTATTCTCGGACAGGCTCCTGGCGGCTTAAAAAACTGAAACTCACGAGCAAGCGGTTGGTCATAAGAAAGAGACTTCGTTTAACAAGCTGAAATAGCTTTGCTCAAAATAACAACAGGATTGAATCATGAATAAAATTATCGGTACTTTTATCAGTGCTTTACTGCTTTGCTTCACTTTGACCGTCCATGCTGAGGATCCCTATACTCTCATCGTGCCGGCCCAACCCACCCAGGCAATCGATAAAATCGAAGTATTGGAAGTTTTCTGGTACGGCTGCCCTCATTGTTATGAGTTCGAACCCCATGTGACAAAATGGCTTGAGAGCAAAGCGGATGATGTGGAATTTCGCCGCATGCCTGGCATATTCAGTAAAAACTGGGTGCCGCACGCCAGAGCGTATTTCACTGCAGAAAAACTGGGTGTACTAGACAAAATACATACGCCGCTTTTTGAAGCTTTGCATAAAGAAAGCAAACGCATAAATACCGAAGACGAACTTAAAGACTTTTTTATCTCAAAAGGTGTTGATGGCGATGAATTTACCAGAACTTACAACTCCAGCGAAATAGAAACTAAATACAAACAAGCCTTCGTCATGGGACAACGCTACAAAATCACCGGCGTACCAGCCGTGATCGTCAATGGCAAATATATGACCAGCGGCTCTTTAGCTGGCTCCTACGACAATCTCCTCAAGACCATCGATGATCTTGTCGATAAGGAAAGAGGGGAGTAAAAGGACGACACCGAACTGTAATTCCGGATTGGGGCTAAGCTAAGTCCTGATCCTGCGATTTGCTGTCATTTTCTACAGCTCCTCCTGTTTATCCATTACTTCTTTTTTTGTTAGCCTGGCCGTGGCAGAAAAGGATCTGGATGTTTGAACCCACAGAATGAGCAACGATCTATGTCAACACAATTACAGAGCCTGGACAGCAATCCAAACTCCGAATGGAAGGATAAGTATTATCAGACGCTAGACGAACTTGAGGAAAAGGAAAAAACCTGGGCTCAGGAAGAAAGCGGGCTCTACAAATCAATACTGCGACTGATCCTTACTTACACCGGTCTGGATGAAGATTTGGATAAGCAGCTTGCCAGCATGCGGGACAATCTGAAAAAGGAGACCGGCAACAGCGGGCGCAACAAGATTATTAGCCCTGTCATCGAAGAAGTGCTTAGCTACGCCCGGAAACAAGACCCTGAAAATACCCAGGCCGATAACTCTCTGGAATATCTTGCTTCCTTACTTAAGAAACTCAAGCTACCCGATAAATATCAAAAACAGCTAAAGACAATCAACAAATCTTTAACAAAGAACTCTGAGCGGAAAAATATTCAGGCCTGCATAAATCAACTATGTAGTCTAATCGGCGAAGCCGCCTCGACGAATAACACTGACGCTGAACGAATTCAACTAAAGACTGACGACCCGCTCACTCACCTGCTGGAGAACCTCTCCTTGCCTGGCGAACTTGGCATCGAAGTTATGACGCTACGCAAACGCGCAGTGGAGATTGAAGAAGAGCAGGATCGACTTCAATTAATTCAGGATCTCGTACAACTACTCTCAAGACATACTAAGAACGACGAAGGCAATAAGGCTGATGTTGAAAACTTTCCTCACTTAAAGGACACCTTACTGGAGCTATTCGAATGGCTGTCTATTCCAGAGGAATACGGGAAACGGGTTGAACTGGTTAAAACTCGCATCGCCAGTCTGCAAGCCGATCCAGATCTTTCTGCGGTGCTTCGTGACACCGCCATTGTCATTAATGATTTACAAGCTGCTCTACAGGTTGAGCTTGGTGATATACAGGTTTTTCTTGCCAAGGTGACTTCTCGTTTGGAAGAAGTCGAAAGCTGTTTTCGAGATTTATCCTCTTCCGAAAAGGAAAATCGCAAAGACACCAAACAGCTAAACACCGACATTCAGACCAGCGTGAACAATATACGCTTAGGCATCACAGAAAGTGACGATATTCAGGCGATGAAGCAGAGTATTGAAAGTCGACTGTCATTCATCGAACAGTCTGCGGGAAATTATCTTCAATCCTCACAGAAACGCCAACAATTTTGGGAAGGCACAGTAAATATACTGAAAGGCCGCATTCAAAGCATGAAAGGCGAAACCGTCAGTTTGCATAAACGCATTCAGATAGAATACAAGAGAGCAAAAACGGATGCCTTAACGAGAATTGCTAACCGCCTTGCCTACAATGAAAAAATCAAACAGGAATTTGCTCGTTGGCAACGAAATGCTCAACCATTCAGCGTCTGTGTCATTGATGTAGACAAGTTTAAAGGGGTGAACGACAGCTATGGCCATAAAGCCGGAGACAAGGTGTTAAAAACTATTGCTGAAGTATGCGCTGCGAACATAAGAAAGATGGATTTCTTCGCCCGCTACGGTGGCGAGGAGTTTGTATTGTTATTACCCGATACCGCTTTGGACCAGGCGATAGTGGTCGCCGAAAATCTGCGCCGCAAAATTGAAGTTTGCAAATTCCATTACGCAAAGGAAACTGTTGTTATCACCGTCTCCTGTGGACTGGCGCAATTTGATAAAGGCGATACCACCGAATCCGTTTTCAATCGCGCGGACAAAGCCTTGTACGCTGCCAAAGATCAAGGTCGAAATCAGGTGATGAGGGGCTGACAAAACTTTCTCAGGCCTTTTAATTCCAGGTGGCCAGTAGCCTCCCAAATTATTCCATGAATTAGCCTTCCTAAATATCGGCAACAGAGCTGCTCTAATCTTGTCCAGCAATACCCCGTGTTCGCGAAAAACCACGGGGCATTTATTACTTTCATGATCAAAACTACGACATTTAGTCCATCCAAAGTTTCCACCCCTATCGACAATGGGTATACTTGCCCATTCGACCAATAAATTAACGGCCTACGGGGACTTCTCATGAGCGAAGAGCAACAAAAAGCAGTGTCCAGAAACTATTCCTTCGTGCTGTGGATTTTGGCCGTATCAATTTTTATATTCCTGGGCGCCTCCCAAATGCTTGGAAGCGGTGGAGAGGCGTCTGAAGGACAAGACGATGCTGCTATTTCCGCTAATACAACTCCCCCTGGAAAAGTCAGGCTTGAGGGAGACACCTTGCCAGAAACGGTGATCGCCGAAGAAGTTGTGCTCGAAACTGAAGTCGCTGTCGAGACCGCTGATCCAGGTAAAAAGGTTTACAGCAGTTTATGTTTTTCCTGTCACGGTACCGGCCTGCCGGGTATTCCTCAATTGGGAGACAAAGCCGCCTGGGCTGACAGAATTGCACAAGGCAAAGCGCTGCTTTACGAACGTGCTCTGACCGGGTACACCGGCGCCAGTGGCATGCCTATGCCACCGAAAGGGGGTAACACAGCATTGAGCGATGATGAGGTTAAATCCGCGGTGGACTACATGGTCTCGAATGCCGAATAACTGAGAGATCCCTATTTATAAAAAAAGGAGACATAGCCTCTTTTTTTTATAGCATTGAAGCTATTTTATTTGCCCTTTGCTTCGTTGATAGGCAGCTTCAGTCATATCACCCCACTCAGCATAGGCGTCCTGAAATTTTTGGTATTCTTCATAGACGCGTTTAAACTTCGGGTTTTTATCTGCTTCTTCATTCAAGGTCGCTGTGGTCAGCGTTCTCAGCTCTGCCATCACTTCAGCGGGAAACTCAAGCACTTCAATAGTCTGTTTGGTCTTTAGTTCCTGCAAAGCCTGACTGTTGTGATATTCCATGGAGGTGTACATCCATTCTGAATTTGCTGCCGCTGCTATTTCCACCATCTTTTTCAAATCATCCGGTAACATTTGCCATTTTGCAATATTGATCAGCAACTCAAATTCGGTACCCGGCTCATGCCAGCCTGGATAATAGTAATAACGTGCCGCCCGATTCAGCCCCAGGCGCAGATCATGAAAAGGAGCGACCCATTCCGTGGCATCGATTATTCCACGTTCAAGTGCTGTGTAGATCTCACCACCAGACATGAGAACAGGATTGCCACCCGCCTTTTTCAACACCTTGCCACCAAGACCCGGCATGCGCATACGCAGACCCTGTAAATCTGATACTGAATCGATTCGTTTGTTGAACCAGCCACCCATCTGTATACCTGTATTGCCCATGGGCACTGGATAAACATTAAATGGCTGGTATATCTCA
>JBLIML010000027.1:0-30772 GCA_047638675.1 Planctomycetota bacterium
CTTTACCCTGGAAATAAACAATTCCGTGCGTTCCGAAGCCTCCCCCTTACATATAACATTCGCATATAGATCGTGTGATACGGCAGAAGCCGCCGATATTGTCAGGCCGGCAACAACAGCGAGTATGGTTGCGAAGGCCACTGCGGAAATAAAGCCGAGAAAATAATCACCACCCACCGCATGCGCCAAATGAATGGCAGGCATATTGACACCACCGATCATCTGTCCCGCTTCATTGAAGTACAATTCATTGCCAGCAAGTAGGACGATGGCCCCTAAGCCCAGCGTGAAGGTGAGTAAATAAAAATAAGCAATAAAACCTGTCGCATAAAAAATGGACTTCCGTGCTTCACCTGCATCGGCCACGGTAAAAAAACGCATCAAGACATGCGGTAAGCCGGCCACACCAAATATCAATAAACAAAATGATATTGTGGAAATAGGGTCTGTCAGGTAGCCACCGGGTAACAAGACGTTTTCGCCAGATTTATGAATTTCAACCACTCGGCTAAAAAGCGTTTCGAAATTAAAATCAAACATGCCAAGAACGACCAGGGCCATATAAGAGACGCCAAGTAGAATTAACATCGCTTTGGTTATCTGCACCCAGGTGGTCGCCAACATACCGCCGAAAGCAACGTAGATACCCATCAGCATACCTACTAATGAAACTGCGTAGATATAGGGGATCTCAAATAAAACCTGAATCAGCTTGCCAGCACCCACCATTTGTCCGATGAGATAAATCACGACTACCACCAATGAGCAGATTGAGGCGAAAACTCTGACTGGATTATGGGATAAGCGAAAGGAAACAACATCGACGAAGGTGTATTCACCCAGGTTTCGTAGTCGCTCTGCAAAGAGAAATAATATGACTGGCATGCCGAGGGCTGAGGTGATGCAAAAGATCAAGCCGTCATAGCCGGAGAGATAAACCAGTCCCGACATCCCCAGGAAACCACCGGCTGACATGTAATCTCCGGCAATGGCCAGGCCGTTTTGAAAACCGCTTATATTTCTACCCGCTGCGTAGTAGTCCGTTCTGGTTTTTATGCGGCGAGCAGCCCACCAGGTAATTAACAAAGTACTTAGCACGACTAAGAAAAACATACTGATGGCGGGAATATTTACTGAAGAATCCTGCGTCGCCTGCTGGCCGTAAGCGAGCGGACTCAGGCTTGAGAGAAATATAAAAACAGATTTCGATTTAGAGCAAAGGGATATGCTAACTCTTTTCACTTGTCGCTTCCCTTGCCTCAGCGAGAATTTCCTCGGTACGTATATCAAAGGCTCGGTTCGCCTGGTACACGTATATTCCGGTCAACAAAAAAGGCACTGTCATGACCGCAACACCAAAGGGAAGGCCAATGGTAGTCGCAGCACCTTTCCACAAAGGGATCCCAAATAAGGAAGGTGCAAAGGTTGCTAATAATGCAAAACCAAAGAAAAGAACGAGGGTCAGCGTGAACAGCACGCCCATAAGTCGATTCCGGTTTTTTACCAGTGTGTGAAACTTCTGGTTTGACCAGATATGTTCTTCCAGCTTATTCATAATTTTTTATGTGTGATTGATATAAGCACGCGAGCTAACTGCATATTGCCGTTATGTCGATCTCCACTACCAGGTCGGGATTAAACAGACCGGCAACTTCTACGGCGGTTATGGCCGGTGGTAATAAATCTTTGTACACATCAACCCTGATTTGATTCGCACCGAAAAAGGCCATCCCATCCGTTACGTAAATAACTTCTTTCACCACATGTTCAAAGGTCAAATTATTTTTGCTTAGTATTTTCCCAAGTGTGGAATAAATCTGTTTAACTTGTGCGGTCATGTCCCCAGCGCCCACCACTTTCCCGTCATCATCTACGCTGGTGACACCGGTCATATAAAGTACGCCACCTGCTTTAACCGTTCGGGCACCTGCCAGATTTTTTTCCATCTCTTCGCGCCAGTAGCCCACTTCTTTGTCAATTGTCATTTGTTATTTGTCCTCGTGAAAAATAGTTATATTGCAAAAGTGACAGAGACGATCTTATGACTTCTCACGACTCAATAAATTGTCTTTCTGCTGTATAACAGTAATTGCTCAGATACTATCACATGACTTTGTCGCGGAATCGGTAGTAAGCCAACATAATATTAGTCATCAAATTAGAAAATGCATGCGCAGAGATAAGCTCCATACTGACAGGCTGCAATGCCCATTCCTTCGTCGGCACCTCATTCACCGCATCAGCCAATACCGCTCCCATGCAGGTTGAAAGGGCAATACCCCTGGCATTGCAACCAAGCCAGGTAAAGACATTGGGCGCCAGAACGTGTAGATGAGGCAAAATATCTGCGGTCATCGCTATCTTGCCACGCCACAAATGCCCAAGTTCGAATTGAGGTGATCTGATCTGAGGAAAGGTCTCGAACAGGACCTTCGTTGCATGTGTGATTAATCGATTTTCCCAATTGAAGGGAAAGATGAAAGTCCCACCGGTGATCAATCGTCCTGCGCCGTCATAGTGAAAAACATGCGCATCACCGCGTGTATCGGTGACAGGGTGCTTTCCTGGCAGCACAGTAGCGCGAACATCCTCAGTAAGTGGTTTAGTAGCAACATTATATAAATAAAATGGCAAGTAAGATTTCTGCAGCCCCGGCCAGAGACCATCACTGTAAGCCGCTGTCGCCACGACCACTTTATTTGCGTTTATGGTTCCTGTCGGTGTCGTGATTTGCCAACGTTTATCAACTGGCTCCAT
The DNA here is from genome assembly GCA_047638675.1 of Planctomycetota bacterium. Taxonomy (GTDB): domain Bacteria; phylum Pseudomonadota; class Gammaproteobacteria; order Eutrophobiales; family Eutrophobiaceae; genus WLWS01. Next base: position 2,758 of record JBLIML010000027.1, read on the forward strand.
TGCGATCGCGGGTGTCTCCGTAAATATCTTTACGCCTTTGTCGATGGCCGCTTGCGCCATCCCGCGCGAAAAGGCTAGCGGGTTAATATGACCGCCTGCTTTTACTAATAGCCCGCCAACATAAGTGTTGGTGCCCATATAACTCGCCACCTGCTCTTGATCGAGTATTTCCATGTCGGCATCATAGGACTGCCATTGCTCATATCGGTCTTTTGCGATCTTTAATTGCTGTTGTGAATGAACAGCCTGGATCCACCCATTATTTTCGAGGTCACACTGGATCCCATATTGCTTGATCAAGGAAAATACCGTGTCAGCCGAAGCACCCACCATCCGGATCAAACGCTCGCCATTTTCGACACCTAATTGATCGATAATCGCTTTGGGATCTTTTCTGATCAAAGGCAGCACATGTCCGCCATTCCTGCCCGATGCTCCCCAGCCAATCGAATGTGCCTCAATTAACACGATATCAAGGGCGGAATCGTGTAGATGTAAGGCGGTCGAAAGACCACTGAAACCACCACCAATAATTAGAACATCCGTATCGATATCGGTGGATAAGGGAAGCGTGTCCGGTGCCGCCGGTGCCGTTAACTCCCAAACAGAGCCGGTTTGTTTTGTTTGTATCAAGTTTTCTCTAAGCAGTTAATTATCACTTGTCGCTTGCTCTGCATCGGATAACTTTTTCAGGTGTCGCCGCATGTAGACACCGGGTTTATCAGCGGCTACCTCAACTTCATAAAACCCCGGTGTCTGATCGTTGTCCTGCATCTTATTAATGTGTTCAATCGCAAACACATCTTCACTAAACGCCAACTGATTCGCTTCCAACATAAATTTTCCCATCGCCTTATCGTTAATGGCAAAATTCCGACACTGGGCATAATAGTAATTGGTTGAAGTATTTGTCTCTGGCGTGATTAGTTGGGCCACTTTTACCAGAGGTTTTAGTGCTTCCATTTTCGCCGGCACGGAAATATTTTCCAGGATGCCCGTATTGATATGTAATCCGGGAGATACAAATAACGATCCGGAGCTACGAAGCGCTTTTTCGCCTTCCCAGCCCAATGGTTTTGCATAGATAGGTGGCAGCTCACATTCTACCCGTCGCCAAACTTCAAAATGCGACTCATCGACAGTCTCTTCAATAGGTGCCCGCGCGTACTCAGGTGTCCCAAAAGTTTTATCATGCAGAAAACTCAAATGGGAGAGATCCAACAGATTTTCATGCAAGTGTACGTAACTTCCCTTGATATTTAAAAAGCCGATATTCACCGCCCAATCAGGATGATCAAAATATTCCTGATGTGGTAATAATGATTCGTCGGCTAAATCCGGATCGCCAGGCCAGATCCAGATAAAAGGTTTCTTCTCGATTAGAGGAAAAGATCGCAGGCGAATATTTTCAGGTGCTTTCTTTTGTGAAGGTATGCCTATACATTTTCCGGAGCAGTCATATCTAAAGCCATGATAGCCGCACTCCAGTACATCTCCATCCAGCTTGCCTTCCGCGAGGGGAAATGAGCGATGGCAACAACGGTTTTGCAATGCGACAGCTGTGCCATCCTCTTTCCGGAATAGCACTGTACTGACGCCGAGATACTGCCGGGAAAATAATTCCCGCGTAATTTCGCTACTCTTCGCCGCGACATACCAGGCATTTCGGATTAAAGGCGTGTTTCTGTTCGCCATTGTGGCTGCCGCAATTGAAGCCAGTTTTTGTTGTCTATTCATAGTCATTATCGGTATCTCAATTTATGTTGCAGCGCAACTAGATGCTAATAATTTAGCAGTCTATCTTACAGGAATAAGGGCAGTTGATCTGCTGTATACCAACTCGATGAGCAAGTCCTGGAACGAAATCACTACGCTGTGTCTTTGTGCTTAATCTATTACACTGACATAATGAAAAAAATTCTCAGACATTACAAAAATAACAATGCAGTCTGACCCTATCTTCCGAAAACTTGTTAATTCGCCAGCTTTTCATGCCTTGTTAGCTAAAAAGACTCGCATGATCTTCTTTTTAAGCGGGCTGATGCTGACCGTTTTTAGCCTTTACTTTTTCTGTCTCGCCTATTTACCTGAATGGATGGGCAGCGCCCTAAGCCCGCATACCATTATAAGCAATGGTATTTGTTTAACTGTTGTTTGTGTTGTTTTCAGCATATTGATTTCCGGATTTTATATCTGGTGGGCCAACAATTTTCATGACAATGCCCTGCAAACTTTACTACAAGAATTGTCAGACACTGAAGAATAAAGTGAAGATCTCTTTTTCTTACATATTGATACTTGTGGGCTTTTTAATATCCCCGTCTACTTTGGCAAGTGAGGCCATTATTGGCGAGATTGTAAGACAACCCTTAAACATCACCGCGATTGCGATGTTTTTACTCTTTGTTTCCTCGACTTTGTTAATCACCTGGTGGGCCGCAAAACGCACTCACTCTCGAAAGGATTTTTATGCGGCCGGCGGGGGACTACCTGCCTGGCAAAATGGCGTGGCTATCTCAGGTGACTTTATGTCCGCTGCCACCTTCCTCGGAATATCAAGCGCCCTTTACTTCAATGGATTAGATGCTTTAACCCTGGTGGTCGGCGCCCTTGGCGGTTGGCCTATTATTCTTTTTCTTATCTCCGAACGTTTACGAAATCTCGGAAAATATACCTTTATTGATGTACTTTCCTATCGTCTGGATGAACGTCCCATCCGCCTTGTTGCATCGATTGGATCCCTTTCGGTTTTATGTTTTTACTTGATTGGTCAGTTGGTAGGAGCCGGAAAGTTAATTCAACTTTTATTTGGGCTGGACTACATAATTGCGGTTTCATCTGTTAGTACACTGATGATTTTATACGTTAGTTTTGGAGGAATGCTTGCAACGACCTGGGTTCAGTTTATCAAGGCCATTTTACTTGTCCTGGGCGGTACTATTATTAGCTTTCTTTTATTACAGCAATTCAATTTTGATTTGGAACAAGTTTTTAAAAGTGCTGTGGATACACACCCGAGAGGGATCAAACTTTTTGCTCCCGGGGGATGGTTAAAAGACCCGGTCTCTGTATTTGCAGTAGGTCTCACTACGCTTCTCGGCTTTATAGGTCTGCCCCATATTCTAATGCGAATGTTCACCGTTAAGGATGCGAAGGAAGCACGTAAATCAGCATTTTATGCCATTTCTATTATTGGGTATTTCAACCTCTTAATCATCATCATTGGCTTCGGTGCGGTTTCCTTGATTATGTTCAATCCAGATTATCACGATGCCGCTGGAAACCTGATTGGCGGTAGAAACATGGTTGTTCTACATCTCACGCACTTTTTGGGTGGTAATTTACTCCTTGGTTTTATCTCCGCTGTTACCTTTGCCACTATTCTTGCTGTCGTATCCGGTTTGACCCTGGCAGCCGCTGCAACCATCGCTCATGATCTTTATGCCCTTACCTTGTTCGCCGATAAAGCCACAGAAAAATCTGAAATGTTATTATCGAGGCTGTCTGTTATCGGCATTGGTCTGCTGGGTATTTTCTTTGGTCTCGCTTTTGAAAAACAAAATATCGTCTTTATAACCAACATGGCCCTGTCAGTTGCCGCCAGCGTCAATGCACCTATATTGCTCGCCGCCATGTACTGGCGTGGCCTGACCACCAGAGGCGCTATCGCCGGCTGCCTTTTGGGTTTAGTAAGCTCTGTGGGATTAATAATACTTGGTCCCCAGGTGTGGGTAGATGTTATTGGTATGGACAAACCTTTTTTCCCCTATGTGTATCCGACCGTCATCTCCGCACCCCTTGCCTTTCTCGCCTTATGGTTTTTTTCCATAAGCGATCATAGTGCCAGAGCTACTCTGGACCGTGAGGGCTTTGATAAACAGCTGATAGAGTCAGAAACGGGTCTTGGTATTTCTAATGCTGTGACGCACTGAGAGATGATCTAATCTGTACTGACTGGGATACATCTTTTTTTGACTGTATTATGTATCGCAGCTATCCCATTTCACTGACATAATGAGCCTATGATTTTCTTTTCCAATAAAAACAGACCCTTTCATTTCGGCCCCTATCCTCTCGAGCGTCTTGCCATGGACGAAAAAATTGCCGTAAAGGAGCGTGCAGCATCTCGCGACAGCAAACCTGTTAAGAAAGAGATAAGCAATACCGACTACGCAAAGGCACTCAATACCTATCACAACATCTTCAAGAAGTTTTGTGAAGGAGTACCCGCGCCAGCAAAGGCGCCTGTACCTGACGATCTGGAACGTAGGATGATCGATATTAAAGGCGCTGGCTTTTTCCTCGATGCCAGTCAAATCGGTATTTGTGAATTATCTGAATCCTGCTGGTATGAAAATGCGGTGCCGAGAGAGCACACACACGCCATTGTAGTGCTGGCAGAATACAGTCGATTACCAGAGCGCGACAATCTCGCCCACAACTGGCTTAAAGACTCCCTGCATGAAACCGCCGAGATGCGCGCCTTTGAAGTGGCTATCGGTATTGCCAATCACATCCGCATGATGGGCTTTAATGCGATGGGTTATGACGATAATAATGACGAGATCGATATAGCCAGGTTAACCGTACTTTCCGGGCTGGGCGTCAGACAGGCTGATGAGGTGATTAATCCCTATTTGGGAACTCACTATGCGATTGCCATTATCTCTACCGATTATCCATTGCAGACAGACAAACCATTGGCGGCGAGCGCCATCAATGGCAAAGGTCTCTCCTACTGGTTAGGCATTGGTGGCGCAACCTCGGGGTTGGAACGTTGGCGACAATCCAGACGGGAAACGCATTTGAGCAAATACCCAATGGAGACGGTTAAGCGTGTGGACAAACCCACCACCTTGATCCTCGAAAATGAAGTGCCGCGTGTACCTAAACGTGCCGGTTTTTTCGAGCGCGCGATACACGGTGACCTTGGTGAGAAAGCACAAAGGGAACGGACCCGCTTTTCATTTAAACATCCTTTTGCCGATGCCATGCTCAAACAGATCCGGGCCATGGTGCCACATCAGGAGGGTGAGATTGCGGCAACGCCCGATGCAGAATTAAACGATGCCGAAGCCAACACCAAAGCAATAAAATCTTTGTCCTACGCCCTGGGTGCCGAGATAACCGGCATCTGCGAAATCCCCGACTACTGCTGGTATTCGCATAATGTGGACGGCAGCGAAATTATTCCTAACCACAAATATGCTGTTGTCTGCCTGATTGATCAGGGTTACGAGACCATGGAGGGCGCCTCAGGTGATGATTTTATTTCCGGAGCGCAATCCATGCGTGCCTATATGCGTGGCGCTCTTATTGCGGGCATTATGGCTGATTTTTTTCGCGCCAAAGGTTACACGGCAAGACCGCAAACCAATGCGGATTCACAGGTCTTACATATCCCGGCGACCTTGCTGGCTGGTCTCGGTGAGCTAAGCCGAATCGGAGAGCTGGTACTTAATCCTTTTATTGGACCACGCTTTAAAACCGTCGTGATGACAACGGATTTGCCTCTTGTCGTGGACAAACCTATTGATTTCGGTCTGCAGTATTTTTGTTCCAATTGCCAAAAATGTGCGCGTGAGTGTCCATGTGATGCCATTCCCTTTGGCGATAAGGTCATGTTCAACGGTTATGAAATCTGGAAACCTGATGTTGAACGTTGTACCCGTTATCGTTTGACCAATCAACGCGGTCTCGCCTGTGGTCGCTGCATGAAGACCTGCCCCTTAAACAAAGTGGTGAGCTGGGACGGCCCGCTCGCCACGCAAATTGCAAGTTGGTGCGGCGTCAATGCCTTCTGGTTAAAACCCTTGCTGGTACCCATTGCGGTAAAATTGGATGACGTACTCGGACACGGTGTACGTAATCCGGTAAAAAAATGGTGGTTGGACATGGAGATCATTGATGGTGTATGCGTTGAGCCCACCAAAGGTGTCAATCAGCGCGATCTAAATGTGAACCGCAAGATAGATGTACAGAAACATAAGGTTGCCTATTTTCACGCCAACATGATGCCACCGCCGAATTCCTCTGGTATGGCCCACGAGGTAAAACGTAAAGACGGATTGGCTGCGGCAATAAAAGTCGAAACCGTTATAGAAGCCCTGGCGAGACACAAGGCTGGCAAGCCAAAGCCTGAGCATTACATCCCCACTAAAGCATTAAGACCTGAAGACATTGTTGCTGAAGACGTCGCCTTGTTTAATCCCTACAAGAACTAAATGAGCGTTCTGAATTGACTCTTATAGGATAATAAAAAGGCGTTAAACTCAGTTCCCACATCACACCTTTGTTGATAATAGTATGATCGTCTGCGCTCAAGGTAAACCTCAATGCGACTCCTAAAATATTTATCCCTGTTAGTCTCGCTTGCGAGCCTGGTCGCTTGTGAGCGTACACCGAATGAAGAAACCGTGCTGGAGAATCCGCTCACCATAGAACGTCTCTATGACTCGCCTCTTTTATCAGGTGAGCTGACACGTGGCTTGAAAATATCACCGGACGGCAGGAAAGTTAGTTTTCTGAAAGGCAAACAGAGTGATTTTCGTGTATTGGATTTGTACGAGTTTGATCTGGAAACCGGCAGTGAAAGTCTGCTTGTTGATTCGAAAGTAATATTAGGAGAAAACAAGGAAGTGCTATCCGATGAAGAAAAAGCACGTCGCGAACGAAAGCGAATTGCTGAAAAAGGAATAATCGAATATCAATGGTCAAAGCAGGGAGACAAAATATTATTTCCCATTAATGGCGACATCTATCTCTACTATGTAAACCCAGACTCAGCTATTGAGCGCGTGACCGATACTGAAGCCTTTGAAATTGATCCTCGCTTCTCTCCCAAAGGAAATTATATTTCATTTGTCCGTGATCATAATGTTTACGTCATCAAGCTCGACGATATGAGTGAACGTCAGTTGAGCTTTAATGGCAGCGAGGAAAAACCAATGGGCGTGGCAGAATTCATCGCTCAGGAAGAAATGGGACGTTATCGAGGTTACTGGTGGTCACCCAATGAAGAATACCTGGCGATAGCGCAAGTAGATAACTCACCAGTAGGATCCATTGAACGCTTCGAGGTTTATCCAGAAAAAATGAGTCTTGTTGAACAACGTTATCCAAAGGCGGGTACTGACAATGCCATTGTCCGTTTAGCCATCGCAAAAGTAAAAGAAATAGGTTCGCCCGAACTTACCTGGCTACCTATTGAAGCTAATGACTATTACCTCCCGCAGGTCAAGTGGTTGCCCCTGGAAGACAATTCAATCCTGAGTTATTCGATTCAGACTCGAGATCAAAAAAGTCTTATTTTGTGGTCCTACGATGTTGCATTGCGCGAAACAAGTAAACTACTGGAGGAAAGTGACCCTGCCTGGATCAATATTCGTCACGACTATTTGTTTCTGAAAAATACCCGGCAGTTACTCTGGATCACCGAGAAATCCGGATATAGTCACATACATTTATATGACTGGCTTGGTACTGAATTGAAAGCTTTGACTTTTGGTGAATGGGAAGTTCTTAAGTTACTTGCAGCGGATGAAAAAAATAACAAGATCTATTTTACTGCGAATATAAATGCCCCCCTGGAACAGCATCTTTATGTCCTGGCATTAACTGAAGGAGCCAAACCAGAGAAGATTAGTGTAGCACCGGGGATCCATGATATTACCATGGCCGAAAACCCTGAGTTTTATGTCGATAATTTTTCAACTCCAACACAGCCATTTCGCATCTCTATTCATCAGTTGACAGGCGAGCTTATGTTCTTTGTTAATGAGAACAGAATCGATAACTCGCACCCCTTAAATGCCTATGCTCGGGATATGTCAAGTTGGGACTATTACGATTTCAAAATTGAATCCGGAGATAAATTATTTTATACAATATTGAAACCGAAAAACTTCAATACCAGGAAGAAATATCCACTGATTCAATTTGTCTACGGTGGTCCTGGCCCCCAATTAGTCAGAAAAAAATGGGGAGATCTGTTTCATCAATTTCTGGCACAACAGGGGTTTATCGTGTTGGTTGCTGATAACCGCGGTACATCGCATCGCGGACGTGAATTTGAAAGGGCGTTCTACAGGCAATTTGGAAATCTGGAAGTAGAAGACCAGTCCGCGGTACTTCAACATGTACTCAAACGCTTTGATTATATTGATAACGCTAGAATAGGCGTTTATGGACACAGTTACGGTGGTTATTTAACTACGATGTTAATGCTACAAAAGCCAAAGCTTTATCATACTGGCGTTGCGAGCGCGCCTGTAGTTGACTGGACACTCTACGATACACATTACACCGAACGATACCTGGGCAAGCCAGATGAAAACAAAGCTGTCTATCAAAAAGCTAATGTCACTAGCTATGTTGATAGTCTTGAAGGAAAATTATTGTTGATACACGGCATGGCAGATGACAATGTTCTCTATAACAACAGTCTGCTTCTCTATCAGGCGCTACAGGAAAAAGGCAAGATCTATGATGTCATGGTTTATCCTGGCGCCAAACATGGTATCCGTGGGAAAAAAGAATGGCAGATACATTACAAGAAGTCCGTTGTTGAATATTTTTCCGATCATTTACTCAATGACAATTAGAAGAGAACTAAAGCTATGAAAGAGTTAATTGATGGTGAATGCCTATGCGGGAAAGTCTCTTTCTCGATGAGAAACGAATTTACTCAATTTCATTTTTGTCTATGTCCAATTACGTATAGCATATTTTATCTTCGACATTTCTTTCCATACTAATATCAGGTTTCGTTGCAAAAGCAACTGTTAAAGTGGATGATGCAGATCAGAACAATTATATTAAATCGCCTGATTAAAATAGTTAGTAGGGGGTAGGAATGAGTAAACATCATTATGACCACATTCGTGGAAATGATAATTTTCGTACACTGGTTGCGCAGAAATCAATACTCAGTTGGTCTTTAACAGCGCTCATAATGTTTGTCTATTACAGCTTTATTCTGGTTGTCGCCTTTGCCCCTGAGTGGCTGGGGAAACCTTTGTCTATGGACTCAACGATAACGTGGGGCTTGCCTGCGGCGATCGGGATCATTCTGTTCACTTTTGCTATCACTGGCATTTATGTTTACAGGACCAATAATCTTTATGACGCATTGATGCAGAAAATCATCGATGCCTCACACGAGCATGTCAACAATATGCCATCTGTCGATGAAAAGGATAGTGGAGTTACGCAATGAATGCGTCGGTAAACCTCACCGCTGTTGCCATGTTTTTTGTGTTTGTAGCGGCAACTTTAGGAATAACCTGGTGGGCTGCTAAACGTACAAAAACAGCAAAAGATTATTATACAGCCGGAGGTGGAATAAGCGGTTTTCAAAATGGATTGGCCATCGCAGGTGATTATATGTCCGCCGCATCTTTTCTTGGTATTTCTGCACTGGTGTTTACTTCTGGCTACGATGGACTTATTTATTCTATTGGTTTTTTAGTGGGTTGGCCGGTAATTTTATTTTTATTAGCAGAACGTTTGCGTAATCTGGGTAAGTACACATTTTCTGATGTTGCCTCTTACCGACTGCAGCAACGTCCAATTCGCTTGATGGCGGCCTGCGGTTCTCTCACTGTTGTTTTGCTCTACTTGATCGCACAGATGGTCGGTGCAGGAAAACTTATTCAATTGTTATTTGGTTTGCCTTACGAATTCGCCGTCGTGATGGTTGGCGTGTTGATGGTGATTTATGTCAGTGCGGGAGGCATGTTGGCAACAACCTGGGTGCAAATCATCAAAGCTTGTCTATTATTATGTGGCGCGACTTTTCTGAGTTTCCTGGTTTTATATCACCAGGATTTTTCGATAAGCGCTATGTTTGATAATGCTATTCTCGCGCATGAAAAGGGCCCTGCCATCATGGGTCCGGGCACGCTGATATCTGATCCAATATCAGCCATCTCACTAGGGCTCGCCTTGATGTTTGGAACCGCAGGACTACCTCATATCTTAATGCGCTTCTTTACCGTGCCAGATGCTAAACAAGCAAGACGCTCAGTATTGTACGCTACAGGTTTTATTGGTTACTTTTATATTTTGACTTTTATTATTGGTTTTGGGGCAATCGTGTTTGTCTCTACAAATCCTGAATTTAAAAATGCCAGCGGTGCTCTAATAGGCGGTAACAACATGGCCGCTATTCATCTATCCAAGGCGATGGGAGGTGATCTGTTTCTTGGATTTATCTCCGCAGTCGCTTTCGCTACTATCCTAGCTGTGGTTTCCGGTTTAACTTTAGCTGGCGCGACAGCTGTTTCTCATGATCTGTATGCGCATTGTCTGAAACGAGGCAAGGCAAGCGAAAAGACAGAAATCATGGTTTCCCGATTTGCTACCTTAGCGCTCGGTCTTGCGGCTATTGCATTAGGAATATTATTCGAAAAGCAAAACATTGCTTTCATGGTAGGGCTGGCTTTCGCCATTGCGGCAAGCGCAAATTTTCCCATATTATTCTTCTCCATGTTCTGGGAAAAATTAAGCACCCGTGGTGCCCTGGCGGGCGGTTGGGTAGGATTAATTTCAGCCGTTACTATGGTGATTTTAGGCCCCATTGTATGGGTGGATATATTGGGCAATGAACAAACAATCTTTCCCTATAAATACCCGGCACTTTTTTCCATGACAGCCGGCATTGTTTGTCTCATCGTTGTGTCTCTGCTGGATAAAAGCCAAGGTGCGAAAGACGAACGAGCGGCGTTTAGCGATCAGTTTGTGCGTTCTATGACAGGTATAGGTGCGGAGGAGGCATCTAAACATTGACACAAAACAAATGGGATCAAAGACGAAAGTTACTTACTTAAGCCAAAGTACTGTCATCCCGACCGAAGTGGACGCCTACATGGAAGTGAGTGCTAGAGTCGAGTCTGGAACAGAGACCGAACAGCTTTCGAGGGATCTTAGATCCTTCGACTGTGCACAGACTGACAAATATGAGCGTAAAGCTTCTTATTTAAGTACCATTCGGTTCAGATATGACATTTGGTGATAAGTCGTATCTAACGCCACTTAATCTCAAATTAGTTTATAATCCCGATTTTTCCACAGCTACATACACATGTTACACCTCATCCGCAATGCTCAAATCTTTACTCCCAGTGATTATGGACTCGGTCACCTGCTGGTTGCCGCGGGTCGTATTGTATATTTGGGTAAGACCGTCCCTGAGCTAGATAAGTCCCTGCTCAGCACTAATACAGATCTACACGGAGCAAGACTCGTCCCAGGCCTGATTGATGCTCACACACATTTGACAGGGGGCGGTGGCGAAGCGGGGTTTTCTACGCGTGTGCCTACGGTACCTCTGAGCGAATTTACACGGGCTGGCGTCACTTCCGTTATAGGTTTACTGGGAACCGATGATACCACTCGTTCCACCTCTTCCCTTATTGCACAAACATATGCATTGCGCGAAGAAGGAATGAACGCCTGGTGCTATACAGGTGGTTATCATCTGCCATTGACCACACTGACGGGATCAGCTCGAAGTGACATTGTTCACATCGAGTGCATTATCGGTGTGGGTGAATTGGCCATAAGTGATCACCGTTCAAGTCAACCACAGTTTGATGAGATAGTGCGCGTGGCGAGCGAAGCCCATGTCGCGGGCCTGATGACGGGCAAAGCTGGCATCGTTCACTTGCATCTTGGCGATGGCGAACGTGGTCTTGCTTTAGTCGAGCGAGCGCTCAAAGAAACGGAAATTCCTGCTCGTGTTTTCAATCCAACGCATGTTAATAGAAGAAAAGGACTTTTTGATGAGGCCTGTGAACTGAGCCGACAAGGCGTATTTATTGACTTGACCGCCTTTCCTTCTGGCGAGGATGAGGATGCGTGGTCTGCGGCCGATGCCTGGCAACACTACATCGAGGCTGGATGTCCTCATGAGAAAATCACCATCAGTTCAGACGGTGGAGGTTGTTTACCGGTATTTGATAAACAGGGTGAGTTAGTCAGTCTGGACTATGGACGCTCTATGGCTCTAACTGATTGTATGCGAGAACTCCTCAAGCGCGATGTGTCACTGGCAGAAATATTGCCCGCGATGACATCGAATCAGGCGACCTTGCTCAAATTGAAAGCTAAAGGACAATTGGCGGTCGGCCTGGATGCCGATCTACTTGTTCTGGATGATAACCATCATGTCAGAGATCTAATGATTAATGGTGTGTGGCACATTCAGAATGGCCAGGTTCTGATAAAAGGGCACTTTGAAACTTGATAAGACAATGCCTTTTGTCCGCCACTTTCCCGCATGCATGTCTCCTATTCGCCGTTTAATAAAACACCTGAAAAGAGTAAAAGAAAAACACAATGCCCGCTAATCCTTCCGAAACCCATATTTCACGCGGCTACGTCATCCCCATTGGAGGCGAAGTCGAGAAGACGAATGATCCCGTCATTCTCGAACGTTTTTTTGCCTTATCTGGAGGCACAAACGCCAATATTCTGGTGATACCGACAGCCTCAGAACTTACAGAGACCGGTCCGGATTATGCCAGGTTGTTTGAATCCTTGGGTTGTCGCTCTCGCTTTATCCCTGTGGACGAACGAGAAGATTGTTTTAAGGAAGAAATTCAGGCCGCCCTGAAAGAGGCAAGTGGCATTTTCATCACTGGCGGCAATCAACTACGACTCTCTACCATTTTAGGTGGCACACCCGTGGCGAAACTTATTCGTAGTTTGAATGCAAATGGCGTGCATGTAGCTGGGACCTCAGCGGGTGCCGCCATCATGTCAGAGCATATGATAGCAGGCGGAGCCAGTGGTCCGACACCTCGCGAAAATGGCGTAACAATGGCGCCAGGTCTTGGTCTGACCAATAAAATAATTATCGATCAGCATTTTTCTCAGCGGGATAGAATTGGCCGATTAATGACGGCTTTGTCCTATAACCCCTTTATCTCCGGCATCGGCATCGATGAAAATACGGCGGCCTTCATTGATCCTGACGGGTTATTGGAAGTGTTGGGAAGCGGCGCCATAACAGTACTCGATCCCGATGAGCTCAGTCATTCATCTATGGCTAACACCCTGCACCAGGAACCTATTACACTTATAGGCATGAAGTTACACATCCTTGCAAGTGGAGCACGCTATGATATTAATACAAGGGAGGCCTATAGCGAAAGATAGGTCTACATCGGAAGGGCAAAGTTCTTCGTCTACATGATCAGCTGGTGAACATATGAAAATTCTTACAACAAATGTCTACGTTGGTCCAAACCAGTATGCACATTTTCCTGTCATCAGACATCAGATTGATCTCGGTGTCCTCGAGCAATGGCCATCAGCAAAATTAGGCAAAGACTTTGTTGACAGGCTAATAGAAGCCCTGCCCGGTCTCGAAGATCATGGTTGCTCCTATAGTGTTGCTGGCGGTTTTATTCGCCGCCTGCGAGAAGACGACGGTACCTGGTTCGGGCATATCTGGGAACATGTATTACTCGAATTGCAAAATCTCGCCGGCTCCAACGTCACCTTCGGCCGCACGCGTTCAATGGAAAAAGAAGCTTGCTACAATGTGGTCTTCCAATATAAGCAACGCGATGTAGGACTTGGCGCATCACGTATCGGCAGACAATTGTTGTTCAGTCTTTTACCGGCTGATTTAAAAGTCGTGTTGGACAAAGAGATTGAGGACGATTTCGATTTTGCAGAGGAGCGGGACGAATTTATCCGCTTTGCACAACGTAAAGAATTTGGTCCCAGCACACAATCCCTTGTTGATGCGGCCGAAGCAAGAAATATTCCCTGGCTCAGACTCAATGAATACTCACTTGTTCAATTTGGTCATGGTAAATACCAGCAAAGAATCCAGGCCACCATTACAAGCAAGACACCGCATATTGCTGTGGAAATATCCTGTGATAAAGAAGATACCAGCAGCCTCTTGAGAGATCTCGGGTTACCCGTGCCCACCCAGATTGTTGTGCATTCCGCCAGAGCGGCTGTTCGCGCCGCAAAAAAGATCGGCTTCCCGGTAGTTACCAAACCGCTGGATGGAAATCACGGACGCGGAGTTTCTATAAAGCTAATAGACGAAGCTCAGGTCGAAACAGGTTTTGACACCGCCCTCGCCAGCGCTAAAGGAAATTCGGTGGTAGTGGAGTCCTATCTCAGCGGACTCGATCATCGTATGTTAGCGGTGAATAACAAACTCGTCGCCGTTGCAAAACGCGAACCGGGTCATGTTATGGGTGACGGTATACATAGCATTAAAGAATTACTTGAGATTGTGAATCGCGATCCAAGACGCGGTATCGGTCATGAGAAAGTGCTAACCAGACTGGAAATGGACAAGCAAGCCGAGGAATTGATGAGCCGGTCCGGCTACGATAAGGATACTGTGTTGAAGGAAGGCGAGAAGTTCTATCTTCGAGCCACGGCCAATTTATCAACCGGTGGTACAGCAACGGATGTGACAGACATTGTCCATCCTGATAACCGCGACATGGCTGAACGTGCCATCAAGGCGGTGGGGCTTGACATCGGCGGCGTTGATTTTCTAACTGAAGATATTAGTCGCTCTTACAAAGAAATCGGTGGCGGCATAGTCGAAGTCAACGCGGCGCCCGGTTTTCGTATGCATGTCTCTCCCTCTGAGGGAAAACCCAGAGATGTTGCTGGCGCAGTGATGGACATGCTGTTCCCGGCCGACACACCGAGCCGGATCCCCATTGCTGCAATAACCGGCACCAACGGCAAAACAACAACGTCGAGAATGTTGGCCTACATATTAAAAGGCAGCGGACACATCGTCGGCAGCACCTCTACTGACGGTGTCTATATTGACGGTCATTTGACCGTCAAGGGAGATATGACCGGCCCCAAATCAGCCAACATTGTACTCAGAGATCCTTCTGTTGATTGTGCCGTACTGGAAACCGCACGAGGTGGTATTTTGAGGGCAGGTCTTGCATACGACACCTGCGATGTCGCTGCCTGTCTGAACGTGACTGCTGACCATCTTGGTCTCAAAGGCATCGAAACCATAGAACAACTGGCTGACATAAAACGTGTTGTTGTCGAGATTGCAGAAGACACGGTCGTCCTCAATGCAGATGATGAACTCTGTCTTGCTATGGCCGATTACACCAAAGCACGTACATTATGTTACGTCACCATTAATCCAGCTCATCCACTGGTGCGTGAACATACCCTCGGTGGCGGGCGTGCGGTTGTACTGGAACAGGGCATGAATGGGGACATGATAACTATCTACGACAATGGCACCCACATCCCCTTGCTGTGGACCCATCTTGTTCCGGCAACATTGGAAGGTAAGGCTATTCATAATGTTCAGAACGCCATGTTTGCCGCTGGCATGGCCTATAGCATGGGCACCTCGCTGGAAGATATCCGCCACGGTCTACGTACTTTTACCACCAACTTCTTCCAGACTCCGGGACGCATGAATATTTATGACGAACATGCCTTTAAAGTCATTCTTGACTATGCACACAACCCGGCCGCGATTGAGACGATGTGTAAAACGATTGATCGCTTTGAGATTCAAGGGCGAAAAATAGTACTTATTTCTGCACCTGGCGACAGGCGTGACGAAGATGTGCTGGAAATGGCAAGATTGGCATCCGGACATTTTGATCATTATATTTGCAAGGCAGATGACAATAGACGAGGACGTGACGACCGTGAAATTCCCTTATTGCTCGCTCAGGGTCTGAAAGATAATGGGGTTGGTGAAGATCAAGTTGATATTATTGAAAATGAAGTAGAGGCGATCGATGCCGCTTTAACGATGGCGGAATCCGGCGACCTTTTATTGATTTTCGGCGATGATATTACTCGCTGCTGGAAACAAATCATCAATTTCAATTCAGGCAGTAAGGCCCCTCCCAGGCAGGCAAACGACGTAGCTGATAAGGGTTATGTTCTGCCTGATCCAGAAGTCTTCAGCCTTGCAGCGGGACAAAAACTAATCAGAGATGAAAGAGGTGTCAGGCTGGCAAAAGCGGACGAGCAAGCCGATTAATGAGCCGGTTTCATTGTGAAGATAGCCGGCGTCTGACCGGTGCCAATCTTTATTCGAGTATGCCAGGGGCAGTTCTGGATCTGGTCATTAAAAACGAAGCGGATCGAGGCGAAGAGCCTGATGTCAGCCTGGATACAATCATCGATACATGGAAGAAACACGTTCACGCTTTATTGGAGGCTGTATCCTGGCATTCAGAAAAAATTTTCCATCGACAGTATGCTTCCGGTGTCAGTCTGGGTTTTACTGCCGCTATTGATTGTTTATACAGCGCGGTTGATTTGAACGAAGCGGCTTTGCTACTTGCCAGCAAAGAATTGAAGTTGGCCCCGATACATGGTGTAGAGCTTGAAATCGAAGTCGACTTTGATGCTTTGCTAAAGCATCTTAAGAAAATGATCGAGGATGAAACCAACGCTTCATTGATTGCCCTGCAAACAGCTGCCGCTTCTCATCATGAGATATTCCTGTTTGACGATGACATCGTCTCTCTTGGCATGGGTACTGGCTGCCATCAATGGCCCGTGGATAAAATACCCGGCCCTGAGCAGGTAGCCTGGAACGAAATATTTTCCATACCCTTAGCCTTAGTCACGGGAACCAACGGCAAATCAACATCAGTCCGACTTGCTTCCTCTATCGCTCAGTGCGCAGGCTTTAATACCGGGTTGACCTCAACTGATTACATAAAGGTGGGCAACACCATTATTGATAGTGGTGATTACTCGGGTCCAGGTGGCGCCAGGACCCTGTTGCGTGATGAACAGGTTGAGATCGCTTTTCTGGAAGTTGCCCGAGGTGGATTACTGCGCCGAGGGCTTGGTGTCCCGGAGGCGGATGCGGTATTAATTACCAATGTTGCGGCAGATCACCTCGGTGATTACGGCATTAATACGGTAACGGATTTGATTGAAGCAAAATTTATCGTGCGCCAGGCGCTGACTAAATTAAAACCTCTCGTTCTTAATGCGGACGACAAAGGCATCGTGGAATATACGCAAGGACTCGAGCAAAAAATTATCTGGTTCACCGAAGATAAAGACAATAAGGTATTGCTCAAACACATTAATGAAAGTGGCGAAGCCGTTACTATTGAAGAGCAACAAGTCATACACATAAAGGATAAACAAAGAACCACCGTCGTAAAAATCACTGATGTACCGATAACTCTTAATGGAATAGCTCGTCACAATGTGCAAAATACTTTAGGTGTGGTGGCACTCTCCTGTGCTCTCGGGATTGATTATCCTTACATTAAACAAGGCCTGCTCAATTTCAAAGGAGGGACGGAGGAAAACCCGGGACGGGGAAATTTCTTTGAGGCCAATGGTATAAAAATCCTCATTGACTTTGCACACAACGAACATGGCATGACGGCGCTGGCCGCAACCGCAGCGAATATCCAATCGACGCGACGACTTATTTTATTCGGCCAGGCGGGAGACAGAAGCGATGAGGCAATAGCTGATCTGGTTAAGGCCGCAATGAAAACAAACCCCGATTACATGATCGTCTGTGAGACACCTGGTTACGAGCGTGGACGGGAGGTCAATGAGACCTCGGACATAATTGTTCGGGCTATCACAGGGACTGAATTCTCCGAAAAAAATATCAGGCGCGCCAGCGACCCTGTTGAGGGTGTGAATAAGGCGCTTGAATGGGCCCGGCCAGGCGACTTCTTATTATTGTTTGTTCTGACAAACCGGGATGAGGTCATAGAAATAGTGAAAAATTTTATTTCTCACTAGCTTATTGCTTCTCTTAATATATTTTCCATAAATAGCCTGGCCTCTCGCCTATGAGTACAGATCTTTTGTATTATGCCTTCTGGTACACTGTTAAAAATCACATGGTCACAGTGTCATGCATGAAATAGCTTCTGATTTGCTGCTTTTGCTCGCCAGCATCTGGGTGATCGCCATCACACTGCGACCACTTGGTCTGCCAACAGTAATGGGTGAACTTATAGTCGGTGTGCTTTTGGGGCCAGCCGTGCTGGGTCTAATCGCACCGAGTGACGCGCTCCAGTTATTGGCTGAAATTGGTATTTTCTTCCTGATGTTTCACGCTGGCATCGAGACGCAACCTGTCGAATTCTACGAGTCATTGAAGCGTTCACTGGGCGTTGCTGTCGTTGGCGCCGTCGTGCCCTTTTCTTTGAGTTTCGGCCTTGCCTTATTGTTCGGCCTGGATGTCGTCGGCGCTACTTTCGTGGGAATAACAATGACGGCTACCGCCGTGGTGATTACACTGACGAGTCTAAAAGATCTTGGGCTTGCCAATACCCGTTTGGCACGCGTGATTATTGCCTGTTCCGTAATCGACCATCTGCTAACACTCGTAGTTTTCGGCCTTGTAATAGGCGTACTCACCGGCGGTACCTTTGAACCTCTCAGCATTGTCATCACAATTGCCAAGGTTATTGGCTTTTTCGTAGTTTCCTTGTTGGTGGGACGCTATGTTTACCCCCGTTTGTCTCTGCCATTTCGCTCCAAGGGTGGCAAAGGCTTTACTTTCGTGCTGCTCATGGCAGTCGCCGCTGGCCTGTTCGCAGAAGCCATCGGCTTGCATATGATTCTCGGCGCTTATCTTGCGGGTCTATTTTTTGAAGACAAAGTTGCCCATCCGAATTTAGTCAGGATCGTTAAAGACCGCGCGTATGGTATAGCCTATTCTTTCCTTGGCCCTATTTTTTTTATGACCCTCGGATTTTCTGTATCCTTCGATATCACGGCTTCCAATGTAGCTTTCATTGTTATGCTAACCAGTGTTGTCATCATCGGCCAGGTGGTCAGCGCAGGCGGTATGGCCTTGCGTATCGGTCTACCACCACGTGAAGCACTGACTGTTGGCGTAGGTATGTGTGGTCGTGCAGAAATGGCCTTCATTCTCGCTGCCCTCGCGCTTGCCCAGGGGGCAATCGATAAACCAATATTTACCATCTTAATATTTACCGCTTTCCTGCTAAATTTATTCACACCATTAGCGTTAAAAGGCTGTGCAATTTTACTTCAGGGGAAAGCGACTCGTCAAACCGACGCGACAAGTGGCATTCTCCAGATTGATACCTTTGGTGCTCCACCTTTTGAAGAACGCTACGAGGGACATCTCCTGCATTCATTACCCGAAATAGAAGACGCCGTGGTGATCTACCAATACGGTCCCGAAGTTGATTCCTTAATGGCCGAGTTTGAGAGTCGAAATTTGCCGCTGGTGGTGATTGAAGCGGATGAAACCGTCGCCAGGCGATTGCACGCTAGAGGTGTGCGCGTCGTACATTCATCAATTGCAGATGCCGATCTCGACTTGCGCCCACTGGCCCAGGCGCGAGCACTTGTGGCCAATGGCGAGGACGAGCACAACGCCATGTTGGCAATGACTGCGCGGGAACTTGGCTTTGAAGGCCCAATCATCGCACTCGTGGACAACCCGAATCGCCGTGCACCCATGCAACTCGCCGGCGCGACGGCGGCTTTCACCCCGAATCATGTACTGGCAGCAGCTATTGCAGTACGAGCTAGCGCCAAAATCGGACCGAGAATAACTGGCGTGCAACCGCTCGCGCACCTGCTCGAGGTTGCTGAGGTCCGTGTTCATGATCGAAGTCCGCTGGTAAACCTGACAATTGAGGAATCAATCCACGCTAAAACCGGCGCACACATTGTTGCCCAATGGGTAGACGACGAACTTCGCTCGCCGCCAACGGCAGATCAATTGCTACAGGCAGGGATGATTCTAGTAGCTGCTGGCAGTCCCGAAAGCATAAAACGCTTGAGCGAGATTGTCCGCCCGATCACTCAGCAAGGCACAATTGTCGTTGTGGGATTCGACGACGTCGGCAGTAAGCTGGTCGAAATGCTCAAAGATGCAGACGAAGACGTTTGCGTGATCGATAAGACAGGGAGGAACGGTGTTGACGTAGTCGGCGAGGTCCTGGATATAGCAGTCCTCGAAAGCGCTGGTGTGTCGAGAGCACGTGTTGTTATTCTTGCCTGCGAGAGCGACAGTGCAACTGTACTTGCCGCAACCGTCGCGCGGGATTTCGCCCCAGATGTACCGATCATTGCCTGTGCCATCCTCGAAGAGAATGTCGGTCGCATTCAACAGGCAGGAGCTGACTTCGCGCTTTCGGTCAGTGAAGTGGCCGGACAACTTCTCACCCATCACATTCTGGGTGAGATGATTACCCAGCAGGCGCATGTCAAGTTGGTTAAACTCGCTGCCGGACCATTGGTGGGCCACCACCCACAAAAATTAGGGATTCACGAACGCACCGGATGCACCGTAATTGCAGTCGAGCGCGCCGGAGAGATCACTATTAATATACCGACCTCATTCATTCTCATGGAAAATGATGCCCTTTACGTCTGCGGAATGGTTGATGCCTTTGAGCGTTTTTACGAGGAGTTTCCCAATTCTAGCAGACGATGAAACCCTTGCATGGAAGTAACGAGGCAGCTGATTAAAAACTGTCGCTGTTTATGGACATGTTTACCTGCCATCAACGAACCTTCTGACACATCTTTCTTATTTTAACGAGAATTTAACGGATAACTCACAAAGTCGTTATGAGGCTTTTATTAGTATCCTTTTAAAGTTTTGACGTGCTAAATCAGTTTCTATTGTATTCTCTTTAATCGCATCCGCTTATCCCGACATTGGATAGACTTAGGCGTTAATCCGGATTGAGTTAAACAGTTTTGTTACGGAATTATAACTTCCGATTCAGATATATGGAATATGAATAAATAATGCCGTGATAATAATTTTTAGGAAGAAAATAAGTTGAATCCAATCATTAAATATTTGTGTCTCTCAATAATTTCTATTTCTATATCCAATTATGCATCTGCCGGAGAAAATAACTATAACAGCATTTTTTCCGGCATATGGCAGACGATAGAAAACGATCATAAAGAATTTTATTCACGCAACAGACTGTTAAGAATGGCAGGTTCCATTGGTGTGGGCGCCGCGCTAGCCAATACTTCTGCTGGTGAATCTTTTCAAAATTGGTACCAGGACGATGTACGAAGTAAGGGAACTAATGATTTTTCAGATGTAACGAAGAATTTCGGTGAGTACAAGTACATTCTTCCCTCCATTATTACAGCGACTGTGGTGAACACTCTTTTGCAGGACTATTTTGATGATAGCTTTGCCGGGGATTGGGGCAAGAGGACAATGCGGGCTTATATTTTGGGCACCCCGGTGTTATGGGCATCCCAGCGTGTTATCGGTGCTTCGCGACCTAAGGAGAACAGGGGATCAAACTGGCGACCATTTGATGATAGCAATGGCGCAAGTGGCCATGCTTTTGCAGGTGCCGTTCCGTTCCTGACGCTGGCAAGAATGAATGATGACAATAAATTTTTGAAATACGTTTTCTATGCAGCATCAACATTAACGGCATTATCGAGAATAAATGATGGCTCACATTATCTATCTCAGTCAGCTATCGGCTGGTATTTAGCCTGGGAAGCAACAGATACGATTAGCGACAGAGAACGAAAGGAACGACTTGTCACCATGAACCCCATGATGATACCTGATGGTTACGGTATACAAGTGGGTATGATTTGGTAAGTTATTTTCATTCAGAGTAAAATACTCGAACCGGTTTAAGATAAACAATAACTGTCCGTTCTTTAGATTTACTGTCTTCCGGTTCGACATCGCCAAACCACTTGAGCGCGTTCATATTCCTTCTGGTCATCATGTCAATGTGCTCAATGGCGCCTTCTTTTGTGACTTTGTGAAACTCGCAACGAATCGAAATATATAAATTTTCATTGCTTGCATGAGAAACCAGTATGGTCGCCTTTTTTTCTCTTTGAATATTCCTTTCCTTCGGTGAGCCTTCAGTCATATTGATTTTAATAAATTCTCCATCAAAATCCGGCCAGACCAGTGTTGATTGAATAGAGCCGTCCCTGCCTAAAACACTCAAAGTCGCGATGCCAGGACTATTCAATAATTTTTTATAGAATTCCGGGATCTCAAGCATTTGTTTTTCTCAAACTCAATTTGTTTATCTTTATAATTTCGAGCTTTCCAGGTTGACGTACAAATATAAATCAAACAAGAAGCTAACCGTATGTACAGCCTGCCAGCTAATTTATTTGTATTTTCAAGCGTAGCAAATTGTTCCTGGCGGTATACTTATAGAAAACCTGGATGTCTTGTTGTATAACAACCGATGATATCGAATTAATTTTTCTCATTGAAACGCTTCTGTATTTAAATAACGAATGTAGCGAGTCCCAACAACAGTCCCATGCTCACAATGTCCGTCGCTGTGGTCAGGAATATAGTCGATGCAGTAGCAGGATCGGTACCAAGGCGGCGCAATGTCAGCGGTACCATGACCCCTATTATCCCGCTCATAATACATGCGCCAGTCATAGCAACGCTCACCACAACCCCTAATGCCATCGGTGCCGCTGCATTCATTATGTTCGCATAGAAAAACATGGTTAGTCCTGCCGTCAAACCTACCAACAGGCCATTACTGAGACCAAGTTTGGCTTCCTTGGCGATAAGACGGATTCCCATTCCGGGTTTGAGTTCATTTAAAGTCATACTTCGCAGGGTTACTGCCAGTGCCTGACAGCCGGTGTTACCTGACTGACCGGCGAGGACAGGCAGAAATGCCGCAAGTACAACCACACGAGAAATCGTATCTTCAAACATGCCAACAACAGCCCCCGCCAATAAAGCTGTAAACAGGTTTAATTGTAACCATGGATGACGGTAACGCAAACAGGTTGTCCAGGGCGTGGAGACAAGTTCCACCTTGTCGACACCGACCATTGATCCTGGCAAGGCAGACAACTGGAAGGTCCGTTTTTCAAATAAGGCATATCCATGTACGAAACCGAGCAAGGTCCGGGAGACATCACACACCGGATACATTGGGTAATGCCGCATTAGAACCGCGCTCATGGCAGCTTCGATAGAAGTTTCCGCAGTAAAATAAAAGGGCTCTTTGACCATAATATCGGTCAATAAATCTGAGGGGTCGGCCAGAAGTAAATCGCGCATTACGATGACACCTTCCAGTTTCATGTCCTCACTCACAGCAAAGGCATAGATAATATTTCGCTTCTGAGCGACCACGCGGAGTTTATCCACTACCTCTTTCACCGTAGAGGTGGAGGCAAAAGTGGGTGGCAGCGGTTCCATCAACCGGCCGACACTGTCCTCTTCATAATTGAGGTTGAGCGACCATTGGTCACCTATGGTAGTGTCCAAATTGGAATAGAGATCTTCGGCTCTTTCCGTAGGCATATGCGAGAGAAGGCGCATGGCAAGTTCATAATCCAGCCTCTGCAGTACCGCGGCGACAGTCGCATTATTTTCTCGTTCAAGAAGTAACACAGCATCAAGCGGCGCGCGGCGCCTGACCGAATGAACAAGCTGCTTTACCTTCTCTTCGTTTGGCATTTCATTCGCCAAATCAGTAGATTCTTTCAAGGGACTTTAACTCCTTAGATACGTTGGACTAACAAGTTTATTTTTCTCCGGGTACCGGAATACTGTTGCCGGCGCTCCGCACTGTTCCTATCAACAGTAGCGCGGAATAATACCCTATTCCTAATCGATTTTATCGGCGCAGGGGGCTAAATTGCTGAAATTTCTCGTGATACAGGGTTTTAGACCTGGAATTGAGCTGAATAGGGATTCTGTCTGCAATAAAGTCTGTGTCCTCCGGGAATTAAATAATTAGGTGAAAGAGACTGTAAAAACTGCAGGAATTGACAGCCGAGTTTGAAGATAACCTGAGTAAATCAGGTCTATGCAAAGTTCCGATAGATTTGGACTAAAATGGCTATTTGAGGGACAAGGTTTTTATTGCTTTACCCGGATATTTTCCTTTTATCGATTCTCCATCTTTGACGATAAATTCTCCATTGACGATGACGTGCTGAACACCTGTTGAATACTGCATTGGTTTTTCGAAATTGGCATTGTCGATAATTGTCGCAGGGTCAAAAATAGTGATGTCAGCATCTGCGCCTTCCTTTAGACGACCTTTATATTTCATCGAAGGCACATAGGATTCCAGACGCTGTGCTGGCTGGATGGTCATCTTTGCCAGTGCTTCTTGCAAGGTCAGTATCTTTTCATCACGCGCATAACGACCCAGCACGCGGGCAAATGTTCCTGCACCTCTCGGATGACCCGCATTGTCCTCCCAGTCTCCTCCGTCTGAAGCAATCATCACGCCAGGGTGGGCAATGGCTGTTTTAACGATATCCTCAGACATAAAATAGGCGATGATTAATCCAGCAGGATTTTCCTTTCGATACTGATTGAATGTCGCTTCACTTAACCTTTCTCCAGTCAATGTCCACTGCAGATCGTGATAATCCATACCGATATTTTTTCTCCAATCCTGGGAAAAAATTGCCGAACCAATAAAGGTATGTGCTGCAGTATAAGGGTAGACTTCGGTGGTAATATCTATGCCTGACCGCCTGGCGCCATCTATCATTTCCAGCATAATGGGCACTTGAATGCCGCCTACGCTGCCAATATGACAGATGTGTGTTGCCGCTCCTGTCACCCCGGCATTCGAGATCAATTCCTGTAACGCGCTGGTAGAATCGGGTTCAACGATAGAGGTGACACGTGAATGAACAAAAACCGCAACCTTGTTTTCTTTAGCCAATTGATATAATCGAAAAACTTCACTACGTCTGGCTCCTGGCACATAGGCAAGCCCCACGCCGATACCGAGTCCACCTTCAGTGAAACCCTGCTCGAGCATTCCTCGCATCCGATGTACTGCGGCTTCATCAAGTTCTTTTCCGCTCCACATAGGACTCAATGCTTCGCTGAATAAATCCAGATCATGATCGGGCGGTGTATCATGCAAGGCCAGGGCTCTTGTCACAGAATGGCTGACTGTGGCGCCGTAATTAATTAGTGCTTTACCTTCTCTGGATTCATACCACTTGTTGACAGGATAAACACCCATCTCCAATTCCAGCGCCGTCGTTACCCCGTCACGTGCCTGAAACTCATTGGCAATATTATTTTGACCATGAGCATGAAGGTCAATGAACCCGGGAGAAACAACCAGATCTGAAACATCGACGATTTCATTTCCCTTAAGCCTGCGTTTCGAAATCTTGAGTATTTTTCCGTTTCGGATCCCAATATCTCTGACAGCGTCCAGACCACTTTCAGGATCAATTACCCTGCCTCCTCGTAAAATCAGGGCATAGTCCTCCGCATAGGCATTGAAACAGACAAAGGTGAAAATCAGGAAGCTCGAGAATATTTGATGAAACACCTTAGTATTAATGATGTTGAGACCTTTCATTTTTTATCAGGCCTGCCAGACATCTCGCATTAAACGTAGGAAGTTCCCACCCAGCAATTTTTCGACACGGGCAATGGAATGATCGCGAGAATGAAGTGTGTCTGCTAATATTTGAAATTGTGAAGGCCCCATCAAGTCGGGTATGAGGGGAACGACCTGATTGGATTCTCCCGCTGCACTTACACCAGCCTGCTGTCGTTGCCTGATTTCTCCTGCAATGGCTAAACGATATTTTTTCATATCATCTATATTGGTCGCATCACCATCTGTGCCAATACCCACATGATCCTCGCCGCATATTTTGATCGCATGTTCAATATGGTTCACTACGTCACTTGCACGCGCCTGTCCATCTACTCTCAGGAAAGGCATAAAGTAGATACCCACAACACCCCCTTTTTCGGCAACCTGACGAATTTCCTCATCTGTCTTGTTCCTGGGCAAATTAGCAAGCGCACGGCAACCCGTATGAGAAATAGTGATCGGCACATTGGAAGCCTTGATCGCATCCAGACAGGTCTTTTCACCGCTGTGACTCAAATCCACCAAGACCTTATTTTCATTTAAAGCTTCGACCACTTCAGATCCAAAGGTCGTAAGTCCTTCGTTATCTGGCACAGCACTACCATCACCAATCTGATTACGATCGTTATAGGTTAGTTGAATTATTCGTACCCCAAGATTGGCGAATGTCTTAATTCGGCTGGCATCCTCACCAACGCTCTGTGCATTTTGAAAACCAAATATCACCCCAATACGATGTTCCTTTTTGGCTTTTAAAATATCCTCTGCCGTCCAAACCTTGAGCAGGTCATCGGGATACTGGCGTATGATTGCATTCCATTCGGCGATATCGTTAATGGTATATTCATAAGGTTCTTCCGGCCCGGCGACATAACCGAGGGTTGCATTGATAGCCGTTGTGCCTGAAGTGTGAGTGTCATTGATTGCTCGGTCATCCACACTTCTCATACGAATAATGGATGCCTTACCTATGGAGTCGCTATGTTTCTCAACGTAATCGATCCAGCTATTTTGATTCGACATGCCTCCCAGGGCATTTATAAGAATCATATCTTTTATATTAACTGGTTTAACTCCCGCCGCTAGCGCTTGCATTCCGATCGGCAGTGTTGAAAACCCGACCGAGACCATTCGCATGAAATCGCGCCTGTGCATTCGATTATCGCTTGATTGTGGCATCTAAATAGCCCGCCAATATATTTATTTATTCACCGGCAATTTTAGTTTTGCGCGATTAATAATTTCGCCATTTTTTATTACCGTATTTATGTTTTTAGCATTGTTGATATCCGCCAGGGGATTTGCATTTAACAAAACCATATCTGCTAATTTCCCCTCCGTAATAGAACCCAGGGTCGACTCAAGGCCTAAAAACTTCGCCGCATTAAGTGTCGCTATCTTTAAGACTTCATTGGTCGGAATACCTGCTTTAACTAACAATTCCATTTCTCGATGAGCCGCTGGCCCTTGACTTTGATCGGTGCCCAATGCCAGCACGCCGCCAGCCGCATTTATTTGTCGAACGTTATCCAGCGCGATAGGTGTCATCAGTTTCCACCACCAGGTCCAGGTGGCTTCACTATATTTCTTACTCGTTTCGTCTTTAAGAACCTCTATTTCTTTCTGCGTGAACACAGCCTGGTACAAAGGCTGGTCCAGAAATTCCGGGTGTTCGACCAGGCGACTGTAATTGTCGCCAATGGTAAGTGTGCTTGCCATCGGGATCTTTTTGGCAGCCATCAAACGAGCAAAGCTTTCAGTAATAGGTCCGGTAACGACGGGATGAGATAGCGCGTCCACACCCGCGTATATCGCCTGTCTCGCCCGAAGTTCACTTGCAGCGTGCGCCGTAGCACGTATGCCCTGATCATTATAATACTTGATAATATTTGTCATCAGCGGCAAAGGAAGGATCGGAATCATCGGGCGAGCTCCCCAACCTCTTTCTTCCAGTGTCACTTTGAGCATATCGGGTTGATAGCCAATATGTTCAGTCAATTTTATCTTCGCTTCCGGCCAATCTTCGACCAATGTAGCGTCTGGACCGCCACCATGACTGCCTGGATAAGTCACAATGCCACCAGCGGCAAAGATGCGGGGACTGATAATCTCCCCTGTTCTTTCCTGATTTCGCAAAGTAAAAATGTACTCAGCCGTATTACCCGAGTCATAGATTGAAGTCACACCACTGTAAAGATACCCGTGTAAGGCCCTGATCCCCTGATCCCTGTCCAAAGTAACCTTAACTAAAGCGTCTTCAGTGATCTTTACACTGCCTACAAGGTGCACGTGGACATCCATTAAACCCGGGATAAGATACTTGCCCGAAGCATTGATCACCTCGGCATTGTTGCGTTCTGATTCCGCGAATTTTCCTCTTCTAATTTCGCTTATACGATCGCCACGAACCAACACACTGGCATGGTTTATTGGCGCTCGCCCAGTACCATCAATCAAGGTTACATCTTCAATAATAAAACCATCACTCTTTGCATAGGTAATGCAGGAAAGAAAGGCACACAAGAACGCAATAAGTATTATTTTTAAATTTTTCATTATTATTTATTCGCCTTTTTTGAAACAACACCAGATTGAATTTGATTGTAATACCGCAGCCAGCTGCCAGGAGGCAATCGTCT